>JAYSQZ010000033.1:0-9820 GCA_043721315.1 Alphaproteobacteria bacterium | reverse complement strand
GCCATCATATTGGCGAACAAACGAATGGACAGGCTGACCGGGCGGGCGAAGTAAGAGAGAATTTCGATGGGGACAACGATAACCGCCATCCACCAAGGCGTGCCGTGCGGCAGGAAGAAGCTGAAGAAATGCGTGCCGTGGCGCACCAACGCAATCACCGTAACGGTCACGAAGACCGTCGCGGCAAGGCCGAAGGTAACAATAATATGGCTCGTGAACGTAAAGCTGAACGGGATCATGCCCAACAGGTTGCCGAACAGCACGAAGATGAACAACGAGAACACGAAGGGGAAATATTTCATCCCTTCCTTGCCCGCATTCTCGCGCACCATATTAGCGACAAACCCGTGCAACACTTCGGCAAACGCCTGCAATCGCCCTGGAACGACTGATTGGCGCGCGGTCGCTGCAACCATCAAACCGGTCGCGACGATCACAGCAATAACCATCCACAGGGCCGAATTGTTGAACGGCACGCTGTACCCGGCCAACGAGAGTTGCGGGCCGATAGAATGGACTTCAAACTGCGCCAGCGGACTTGCCACGATGCCTATTCCTCTCGCTTCGGCGGTTGCTGATCGGGAGTTTTGCGCCGATACCCGACGCCCGCATCCTGCCCGTTCAGAAACCGATACACATTCATAAACCCAGCCGCCGCCCCCAATAGGAAGCAAACGATCAAACCCCAAGGCTTAGTTCCGGCATAAAGATCTATGCCATACCCGAGACCGGCCCCAAGGAGAACCCCCGACACGAGATCGACCCCAACCCGCGCGGCAACACCCATATCGCCTTTACCTTTAACGGCGGGTTTCCCCTGCCGCTCGGCTTCCAAGGAGGCGAGGCGCTGTGCGAAAGCATCGGCTTTCTCGTCTCCCTCCTTATTCGGCCCAGTCGCAGGCCCGGTCATCGGCGCGGCCTTTCTTGATCGCCCGTTCCAAGCGAACAAGCAAATTGCGCCGCACCATAAAAAGACCCCCGCCCCCTGTCAAGAATAAGGGGGGCCGAAAGGGGAAGTTTGGTTAAGATTTTGGCCATCGGCGATGAAACCATAGCCATTGCGACGGATTCTCACGAATCCAGCCCTCTAGAATCCGGTTGACTGCCGCCATGAACGCCGCCTGCCCCTCTCCCCCGCTCAGGCCCCCGCGCAGCGTTTCGGGTTCGATCAAGGGGCTGACAATCAAGCGAAACCGGGCACCTTGCAGCCTGATCGGCTGGGCCGCCAGCAGCGGCGTGTTGAAGCGCACCGCTAAATCGGCTAGGGCCGAGGCCGTCATCGCGGCCTCCCCAAAGAAGGGCACCGCAATGCCATCGTTCATTTTCTGATCGACGAGCAATCCTAGATGCGCGCCCTGTTTGAGTGCTTTCAGCAACAAACGCGCCCCCGGCGCGCCCTTCGGCACTAAATTCGGCCCCGCAAGGCGGCGAGCGTACCGAATAATCGTATCGACCTTGGGGTTGTTCGGTGCGCGATACACATTCGTCAGCGGCATTCCCGCCACACCGGCTGCGGCGGGCAGAATTTCCCAGTTGGCGAGATGCCCGGAGAAAGCGATACCGGGGCGGCCATCGTCGCGCATCTGGGCGATATGCTCCGCCCCGACGATTTCCACCCGTTCGGCGATGATTTGAGCGAGGTGCGGGTACTCGAACAGGGTCCGGCCGATGTTGTCCCACGCCGCCGCCAGCGTTTTACGGCGCTCCGCGCTTGAAAACTCAGGAAAGGCGCGGTGCAAATTGCCGTCCGCCACCCGGTGAACGGGGAGGAGCGGCCCAATGAGACGCGCCAAACCGCCGCCGATCCCCGACGCAAGATCGAGCGGCAGTACCCGCAAAAGCCCGTAGAGACCCCAGGCAAGCCCCGCTTCAAGCGGATCGCGCACATGGCGACGCAAACGAGAGCGGCTCACGCAGTAGGCTCCAAGAACGGCGCTAGCACGGCATCGAGCGCCGCCGGATCATCGAACACGAGGCGCACCGGCAGAACTTCTATCCCGGCCCTGTCGGCTTCAGGCAGGCGGGCGAAATCCTTCGTCGTCGTCAGCAGGGTTGCACCCGCCCGGCTGGCCTGTTGGCGTAGGGCCGACAGGTCCGCCGCCCGATAGGGCCGATGATCGGCAAACGCCCGCCGGGCCACAATCTCCGCACCCACAGCGTCCAGCGTTTGAAAGAATTTCTCCGGGCGGCCAATGCCGGCAAAAGCGACCACTTTCTGCCCGCGCCACCGCGCCGCCGCCTCCGGCTCCGGTACCAGCGCGGCGCTGAGGCAGGGCAGACCGGGGGGCAGCAAGTCCGCCAGCCCCACGCGATCCGGGCCGATGCACACGACGCCTTGCGCCCGCTGGAACCCCGCCGCAACGGGTTCGCGCAAGGGGCCTGCGGGCAGCACGCGGCCATTACCAAAGCCGCTCGCGCCGTCCACCACGATCAGCGACAGGTTTTTGCGAACGGCGGGGTTCTGGAAGCCATCGTCCATCACGATCACCTGCGCGCCCGCCGCGCCCGCCGCGATAGCCCCTGCCGCACGGTCTTTAGCCACAATTGTCGGCGCGTGCTCGGCCAGCAGCAGCGGCTCGTCTCCCACGTCGGCGGCGCTATGCGCGGACGGATCGACCCACACTGGCCCTTGCAGCGTGCCGCCATAGCCGCGCGTCAGGCAGAATACCTGCCGCCCTGCGGTTTGTAACCGTGCGACCAGGGCCAGCACTGTCGGGGTTTTTCCCTGCCCGCCCATCGTAAGATTGCCGACACAAATAACCGGGCAACCGGGATCGACCCCCGCAATCGTCGCGAGCCGTTGAGCAGTAATCGCCGCCACCCGGCTTGCCACTGGCGCGAGCAGCCAGGGCAACAGGCCATCCCGCTGCCAAAAGCCTGGGGGTTGCATGGGCTTTACGCTCCAGACGCGACATCGGGCCGCGCATCGGTATCAAGCGGCGGGCCGGGCGGTACGGGCGGAAAGCCGAAATGGGCATCGGCTGCGTCCAACTGGGCAATCATTGTGGCTTCGATGATCTCCCGTGCCGCCTCGATAGACAGTCCCCCCAGCGCGATAGGCGGCCCCGCCCGCAACAGAATGCGGTTGAATGGCCAGGCCAGCACAAAGCGGTCCCAACTGCCCATCAACCTGCGCCGTTTGACCGAATACGTCATGGGAATAACTGGCACCCCTGCTGTAATCGCGGCATAGGCCACGCCGAACTTCGCCCGCTGGCGCGGCCCCTTCGGCCCGTCCGGGGTAATCGCGACGATTTTACCCGCTTCCAGCAAGCGCACGATTTCGTGCAGGGCCTCCCTGCCCCCCCGGCGTGACGACCCCGAAATTGCCTCGACCCCGAAGGACCGTACCGCCCGCGCGATCATCGTGCCGTCGCGGTGCTGGGAGATCAACACATGCACCAGCGCCCCGGTTTGCGGCCAGTGGTACGCCATCAGCAGAATCCGGCTGTGCCAGAACGCGGCGATAAAGGGCCGTCCCGCTTTCAGCAGCGCGTCGGACTCTGGGTGCCAATCGCGTTCGGCCCGGCTGGTCAGCCAAACGAAGCGGATATAGGCGAAGGCGAACCCCACCAGCAACCGCTGCACGAAGGCCGATTTAGCGAGCTTTTTCATAGAGCGACCGGCTCCGCAAATTGCAGCGCGTGCAGGCGCGCGTAAAGCCCCGTTTTGGCCAGAAGTTCGCTATGGCTGCCGCGCTCCACCACCTGTCCGCGCTCCAACACATAAATCAAATCGGCATCGACCACCGTGGACAGCCGATGGGCGATGACCAGCACGGTCCGCCCCTGCATCAGCCGATCCAGCGCCGCCTGAACCAAGCGTTCGGATTCGGTGTCGAGCGCGCTGGTCGCTTCATCCAGCAGCAGAATCGGCGCGTTCTTCAGCATAGCGCGGGCGATGGAGAGGCGCTGACGCTGGCCACCGGAGAGCTTGACCCCGAACTCGCCCACGACCGTATCATAGCCTTGGGGAAGCTCGGTGATGAAGTCATGGGCCGCCGCATCCCGCGCCGCCTGCATAATCTCGGCCTCGCTGGCCTCCGGGCGACCGTAGGCGATATTCGCGCGCACGCTATCGTCGAACAGGCTAACTTCCTGGCTAACCAACCCAATGGCACGGCGCAGGGACGCCAGGGTAACGCTCTGCACGTTCTGCCCATCAATAAGAATGCGACCGGCGGCAACGTCATAAAAACGCGGAATAAGGTTGAGGATCGTCGATTTCCCCGCGCCGGACGGCCCGACCAAGGCCACTTTCTGCCCAGCGGGAATAACGAGATCAAGCCCCGCAAGTTGCGGGGCCGCCGGATCGGTATAGTGAAACCGCGCGCCCTCGAACCGCACGTCGCCGCGCGTCACCGCCAGCGCCGGGGTATCGGGCGCGTCGGCAATCGTGGGGGGCGTGTCGATCAAGGTGAACACGCGGTCTGCCGCCGCCAACCCCTCCTGCATCGACACATTGAGGTTAGCGAGGCGCTTGATCGGCTCATAAGCTAACAGCAGCGCGGTGATGAAGCTAAAGAAGGTGCCTGTTGTTCGCGAGCCATCAATCACCTGAGTGCCGCCGTAGAGGATGACCCCGACAATGGCAACGCCGCCCAAGGTTTCCATCACTGGGCTTGAAATGGCCCGCACGCGGGAGGCTTTGGCGATAAGCCGTTGCAACCGGTCAATCAGCGTCTTGGCCCTGCCCGTCTCATACTCTTCCATCGCGTAGGATTTCACGTGGCGCGCGCCCATGAACACCTGCTCCAGCAAAGTGGTGAACTGCCCCATTTCGACTTGCGTATTGGCCGAAACCCTCCGCATTCGCTTACCCAACCGCGCAATCGGTATAATCGCCGTGGGAAAGGCGACGAAGGCCACCAGCGTGAGCACCCAATCCTGCCGCACCATCACCGCGACCAGAAAGATGACGCCCAGCACGTCCTTCCCCAACCCCGTGAGCGTGGAAGACACGAGGTTCCGCATCAGCCCGACATCGTGGGTAAACCGGCTCACGAGCGTGCCCGTTGCCTGGGACTGGAAAAAAGCGAGATCGGCATGGACCACATGGCCGAACAGCCGCTGCTGAATGTCCGAGATAATCCGCTGCCCGGTGGTGTTCATCACCACCGACTCGCCATAGCCTGCAAGCCCCTTCACCAGGAAGGTGAGCATAATCAGCCCGCCGATTTGCCACAGCAGGCTACGGTCCTTATTCGTGAAGACATCATCCAGAACCGGCCGGATCAATTCCGCCAGCGCCGCCGTGCTCGCCGCCACCAAAGCCATCATGAGAATCGCCAGCGCAAAGCGCGGCCAATACGGGCGCACGTGCTCGCGCATTAAACGGCGTAGCAGCACACGGCTGGTTTGCGGGGCGGGGGGCGGGGCAGACACGGGAGGCAGGCTCTCTTCCATAAAACGCCGCACGCTTAGCATAGTTTGCCAAAAGCGCAAAACGGGGCAGCCTTACGACGATTTGCTGGAGCATGGTCGTCAGTAAAATTATCCGAACAAGAGTTAATGCAATTTTAATAAATCCGTCTTATATAAGTCACACGTTTTCACAAAATGAAAGACCGCTGTAATGGTTTATCTCTCGAATTCGATAAAAATCTCTGCGACGTTCATCGGCATTTTTCTATCTCTTTCGGCGACCGCGAAAGAAATCACTTTTGGAACTAGGGAGGCACGCCCTTACGTTATAAAAAATGGTGCCGATGTGTCGGGGCTTGATCATGAGATCATAGCGGCCGCCCTAGCGCACAAAGGGCATTCTTTGAATTTGAAATTTTTTTCCTTTGCGCGATTAGCGGCCACATTCAATGATAACAAAGAACTCGATGGCGCCGCACCAGTGTTACCAACTTTCAAATTAGATGGTAAGTTTACAGAACCCTTTACGGTCTACGAAAACATTGGTCTGTCCTTAAAAAAATCAAATCTAACATTAAAAACTCTTGCCGATCTCTCAACCCTCAAAGTCATTGCGTTTCAGAACGCGCGCGTAGCGCTTGGGCCAGATTTTGCGGCTGCTATTGATTCAAACCCTAATTACCGAGAAGAAACCAACCAAAATTTGCAGTTGCGCGCCCTCTTCAATGGCAACTTAGACGTGGTTATCGGCGAACGTCGAATTTTGAACTATTTGGTGAAAGATCCGACCGCCAACGTGGATGCTTCCTCTGAAACGATGGAACATCGGCTGTTTAAGCCTCTTAACTATAGTGCCGTTTTCCGCGATCCGGCATTGGCCGAGGATTTCAACGCCGGGCTTGCCGCGATCAAAGCTTCCGGCCTGTATGACACGATTTTGCAGAAATACTAAGCTTGCGCCCTTGAGCGGAGCAACGCGCCTCTTATAGTGTTAGCCCATGCGGATTCTTTTTGTTTCTAGCGGGCTTGATCCGCGCACGGGGGGAACGGCCACGGCGGCGGTTTCGGTTTGTTTGGCCGCGCGCCGGGCGGGGTTGACGGTCGATCTGCTCTACCCGGTCGAGCGGGAAGCGGAGCCGCTGCTGGGGCCGACCGTGGCCCTCTTGGCGGCAGCGGGTGTGACCGTGCGCGCGTTTCCGTTCAGCGGTTCCAGCCGCGCGGTACGCTGGGGGATTTCACCGGACCTGAATGCCTGGCTATTCACCCACGCGCGCTATTACGATGTGATTCACGCTCATTCCTGCTGGGTCTGGACCTCGGTTGCCGCTGTCCGCGCCGCGAAAGCTGCCGGAAAGCCGGTCGTGCTCATGCCCCACGAGAGCCTAACGCGCTTCGACATCGGCAACGCCTCTTCCACGCCGTTGCGTTGGGCGAAATTGCTACTGCGCGACTGGTACGTGCGGCGGTTGGATAAGATTATCGTTTCGTCGGACCTTGAAGCGCGCGACTCGCGCCTCATCGACCACCCCCGCACCGAAATCATCCCCCACCCGGTTTTCGATGAAACCGACCCGCAACCGCTGCGCCGCCTGCAAGGGCCGGACCCGGACTGGTCGCCGCTCACGGTGGGTTTCCTCGGGCGGTTTCATGCGAAGAAGAACCTGTCGCTTCTTATCGACGCTATCGCCGAAGCCCCCGGCGTGCGCCTGCACATCGCAGGCGGCGGCGAGTTGGAGGCGGAGCTGCGCGCCCGCGTTACCCGCCGCAAAATCGAGACCCGCGTAAGCTTCCTCGGCTTCATCGGCGGGGAGGAAAAGGCTCAGTTTCTGCGAACCATAGACCTGCTGGCCGTCCCCTCGCAGTTCGAGTGCTTCGGCTTGGTCGCCACTGAAGCCCTGGTGCAAGGCACCCCCGTGCTGCTGTCCCCCACGGTCGGCGTGGCGGACGATATTGTAGCCGCCGGGGCCGGGATCATCATTCCCCCAAGGCCCGACGCCATCGCGGTGGCCCTGCGCGACCTCGACCAAAACCGCGACCGCCTGCACACAATGGCAGGAAAAGCGTTCGAGACGGCGCTGGGGCTGTATTCCTTCGCCGCCCACGGGGCGCGGCTGCGGGCGGTGTATGAGGGGGTGGCGGGCCGGTAAATCGGGGGCGGGCTTATGACGGCAGCCTGTCATCCGCGCGCGGCTCTTCCCCGCCGCCATCGCGCAGGAAGGCCAGGGCGACCGCCTTGTCCCCCCGGCCTTTGCGGGCCGCGAAAAAGGCGTCGGCGGTCTGGAGCGCCGCGATTTTCTCAGCGGCGGCCATAACGAGGAACTGGTTCATGCTTGTGCCATCAGCAGCTGCCAACTTCTCGACCGCCGCCTTGAGCGAGAGCGGCAGACGGAGTGAAAAGGTCGTTGACCGGGTCGTCATGGTTTTGGTCTCCAGGGTTACACGGTCCGCGACCGAAGGCGCTGCAAGGCTTCAGCAGGGCTGATGACATCAATGCCGAACTGATGGGCAATATTCCGCCCGTCTTTGTGGTAGTCGCGGTGGTTGAAGCTCACAATCGCATCAGCTTGCCCGTTGATTGCCGTCTCCAGCACCATTTCGTCGCCAGGGTCGGACAATTGCGGCCGGTATTGGTAAGTCACCTCCACCGGCTCCGCTATGCCCAGCAGCGTATCTATAACATTGCTGGCAATAGCCGTGGTCGTCCCACCCGCCATAACATGCTCCGGCAACAGCGCGGTTGCCTCATACTCAAGGGCAAGCGCTACGCCAACCAAGGGTATCGCATAACCCTCGATCAGGCGGGCCAGAAGCGCCGCCGACGCGCCCTTGCGGCTGCGTATGGCCGCCACCAAAACATCTGTATCAATCACCAGCCTCATTCGCAGATAATATCATATCACGTGCAATGTTACTAGTTGGAGGGTGGCACGGCCGTATGAGGCGGTGGCAAAGTAGGTTAGTCTTCGTCGTGGCGACGGATTGAATCAGGATAACCGACATGATTTTCGACAACCCCGCGCTCGGCGCGTTGGATCACGCGGTTCTCGACCTCATCCAAGCGCAACGGCAGCTTTTGCGCCACCATGTTGGGCAGAATCCAACCCGGTGGCGCGGGTTTATTCGCAAGAACACTTTCGCCCGCGCCCTACAAGGCTCCAATAGCATTGAAGGCTATACCGCCAACCTGGCCGAAGCCGTGGCGATTATCGATGAAGAACGCCCGGAGACGTTGGGAGAAGAAACCCTAAAAGCCCTGCAAGGGTATCGCACGGCCATGACTTATATTATGGCCGTGCATGATGATCCCTACACGCAGATCACCTTAGAACTTATCCGCAGCCTGCATTATATGATGCTCAGCTACGATCTTACCAAACTCCCCGGCCAGTGGCGATCCAACCCGATTTATGTGATCGATGAGGTTGCTCAAGAGATCGTCTATGAGGGGCCGGAGGCGGCGGCGGTTCCGGCGCTGATGGACGCGCTGGTTCGGCAGATCAACGAAACCCGCGCTGATAGCCCGCCCATCGTGCAAGCGGCAATGGCCCATTTGAACCTCGCCATGATCCACCCGTTCAAAGACGGTAACGGGCGGATGGCGCGGGCGCTGCAAACGCTGATCATCTCGCGCAACGACGCAAGCTCGCCCGTGTTCAGCAGCATCGAAGAATGGCTGGGCCGCAATACTCCCGCCTATTATGCGCGGCTAAAGGACGTGGGGGAGGGCCGCTGGAACCCGCAAAACTCCGCCCTGCCCTGGGTGCGCTTCTGCCTGCGCGCTCACTACCAGCAGGCCGCGACGCTGCTGCGGCGTAACGCGCACATGGGCCAAGTGTGGGCGCGGGTTAGCCAGCTTGTCGCCGCGCATAAACTGCCCGAACGCACCGAAAGCGCCCTGGTGGAAGCCGCCTTCGGCTACACCCTCCGCAATCACCGCTACCGGGTGGACAACGAGATTTCCGATGTCGTCGCCTCCCGCGACCTCAAGCGCCTGTGCGCGCTAGATCTCCTCATCCCAAAAGGCGAAAAACGCGGCCGCACCTATGTGGCCGCCCCCGCCCTGCGCGCCCTCTGGTCCGACACGCTCCAGCGCCGCCGCTCGGATGATCCTTACGCGCTAGCGCTGGAGCAGCAAACGCCGTTGCTGTTTTGAGGGGTGGCGTATCCGCAATCCCTATATCTTCCGCTATGCCGCGCGCACGCCGGCGATGAAGCTTTCGATATTGCCCTTTAACACGACAATCCGTTCCGCAACCTCTTGGGCCGAACCGAGCACTTGGCCGGAGCCTGCGGCTGTATTTTGAGAGGCGTGCTGAATTTCGGTTATGTGGCTTGTAACCTCGCTGGTGCCGTGAGCTGCCTGGGTGGCGTTTCGGCCAATTTCGGCAGTGGCGACGCTTTGCTGCTCGACGGCGGCGGCAACGGCGGTTGCCATCTCGTTAAGCCGCAGAATGACC
>JAYSQZ010000032.1:0-31143 GCA_043721315.1 Alphaproteobacteria bacterium | reverse complement strand
CGCCGATCGAGATCTCGCCCTCGGTGATTTCTTCGAGGCCCGCGACCATGCGCAAGAGCGTGCTCTTGCCGCAGCCCGACGGCCCGACGATGACGATGAATTCGCCGTCGGTGATTTCGGCGTTGACGCCGTGGATGACGGGGTTCGCGTTGGCACCGGAGCCGTAGCGCTTGACGACGTTTCTTAGACTGATGCTTGCCATGAAATCTCTAGTCAGTTGGGGACAGAACTACTCACGGGTACGTTCGAGCGGTCTGTCCCGCAAGTTACTTATTTTTCCGTATCCACCAGGCCCTTGACGAACCAACGCTGCATGAAGATCACGACGATCGCCGGCGGGATCATCGCCATGATCGCGGTGGCCATCACGATGTTCCATTCGTTGCCAGAATCGCCGCCCGCGATCATGCGTTTGATGCCCACGACGACCGGGTACATGTTTTCGCTGGTGGTCGCGAGCAGCGGCCACAGGTACTGGTTCCAGCCGTAGATGAACAAAATCACGAACAAGGCGGCGATATTCGTGACCGATAAGGGCAACAGAATATCGCGGAAGAACTTCAGCGGCCCGGCCCCATCAATCTTCGCGGCTTCCACCAACTCGGGCGGTACGGTCATAAAAAACTGGCGGAATAGCAGCGTGGCGGTGGCCGAGGCGATCAGCGGAATGGTGAGGCCCGCGTAGGAATCCAGCATCCGCAAATCGGCAATCACTTTGTAGGTGGGTAGAATACGCACTTCCACGGGCAGCATCAGCGTGAGGAAAATCGCCCAAAAACACAGCATCCGTCCGGGAAAGCGGAAATAGACCACGGCATAGGCCGACAGCAGGGAAATAATGATCTTCCCGACAGCAATGGTCACGGCCATGATGGCGGAGTTCAGCAGCATATGAGCGGCGGGGTTCTGTGCCGTCGTGCGCGCGCCTGCGGTGAGGGCGAGCCAATAATTCTCCAGCCCCATCCCGCCCGGCAGCAGCCCAACCTTGCCGCTGGCAACGTCCGAACTGTCATAGGTAGAGGCCAGCAGCGTGAACAGAATCGGGAAGGTGACGATCACCACGCCGATTATCAGCACGAGATGCGCGAAGAAGGTGGCGAGCGGGCGATTTTCGACCATCAGTAATGCACCTTCCGTTCAACATAACGGAACTGCACGAAGGTGAGGGCAATCACGATGACCATAAGAATGACCGATTGCGCCGCCGAGCCGCCAATATCCAGCCCCACTACCCCATCGGAATAGACCTTATACACGAGAATTTCGGTAGATTTAGACGGCCCGCCGCTGGTAACGGCATGGATCACGCCGAAGGTCTCGAAGAACGCATAAACGATATTCACCACCAGCAAAAAGAACGCGGTGGGGGACAGCAGCGGAAAGACGATATCGCGAAACCGTTTTGCTGGCCCGGCCCCATCAATCGCAGCGGCTTCCATCAACGACTGCGGAATGGATTGCAGCCCAGCGAGGAAGAAAATGAAGTTATAGCTAATCTGCTTCCAGGCAGCGGCGAAGATCACCAGCCCCATTGCCTGATTGCCGTTCAGCAAATAGTTCCACTCAATCCCCATCGCAATGAACGCGCGCCCGACAATACCGATGGACGGGTGAACGACGAACATCCAGGTAATGCCCGCCAACGCCGGGGCGATGGCGTAGGGCAGCAGCAGCAGCGTTTTATAAGCGGTCGCGCCGCGCACCACTCTGTCGGCGCACACTGCCAACAGCAACGACAGCGATAACGAGATACCGGCCACGGCAGCGCTGAAGAACAGGCTTCGCAGAAAAGCATCCACATAGCGCGCGTCTTTGAATAGCGCGGTGAAATTCTGGAGGCCCGCAAACTCGGAACTTAGGCCGAACGGGTCTTCGATATACAGCGACTGCTGCACCGCCTGCACGGACGGCCAGTAGAAAAAGACCAGCGTAATCAGCAGTTGCGGCAGCAGCAGGAGGAGCGGCAGCAGCTTATTCTGAAACGGGGCTTTGGCGGAGGATGCTGGCGTCACGGTATCCCCAGAAAGCAAGAAGGGCGGAAAGTGATCTTCCCGCCCCAATCGACGATGTAAAGGCTTAGTTCTTCGCAGTACGCTCGAAGCGGCGCAACTCTTCATTGCCGCTGGCAACGGCGTTATCCATCGCTTGCTTTACGGAGATTTTACCGGCGAAGGCGGCTTCGACTTCATCCATAATCAGGTCGCGGATTTTCGGCAGATTGCCGAAGCGCACACCCATCGAATTTTCGGTCGGCGCTTTGTTCTGAAGTTGCAGGATGGGCGTTTCGCGGCCCGGATTCTTTTCGTAGAAGCCCGACTTTTTGGTTTCTTCGTAGGCGGCGATCGTCACCGGCAGGAAGCCCGTTTGCTGATGGTTCGTGACCTGCACATCGAGCTTGGAGAGGTGGGTGAAGAACTTAGCGACGCCCTTATACTCGTCAGCCTTCTTGCCGCCCATCACCCACAGGGTCGCCCCGCCGATGATCGAATTTTGCGGTGCACCGGCAACGTCCGGGTAATAGGGCAGCATCGCGGTTGCAAAATTGAACTTGGCGTTCCGCATAAGGTTGCCCAAGAAACCCGAGGAGGTGGCGATCATGGCGCATTCGCCCGACACGAACAGACCTTCCGGCTGCGTGGTGCGGCCACCGTACTTAAACGTGCCATCCTTTTGCAAATCGTTCAGCGTCTCGAAGTGTTTGATTACGGTTGGGTTGTTGAACTTGAACTCGGTATCGAACCCACCGAACCCATTGGACTTGGTGCCATAGGGGATATTGTGCCACGCGCTGAAGTTTTCCATCTGCGTCCAAGTGACCCACGCTGTCGTTAGGCCGCAGGGGTGGCCCGAGGCGCGAATTTTCTTGGCGGCCTCAAAGGCTTCCGGCCAAGTCTTTGGGGCCTTTTCGGGGTCCAGACCAGCTTTGGCGAAAACATCCTTATTGTAATAGAAAATCGCGGTGGAGCTATTGAACGGCATCGACAGCATTTTACCGTCGGCAGTCGAATAATAGCCGGTGATCGCGGGTAGGAAGGACTTCGGATCGAATTTTTCGCCGGCTTCCGCCATCAACTCAAACACCGGCTTCACGGCACCCTTGGCCGACATCATTGTGGCGGTGCCAACTTCAAATATCTGCGTAATGTGCGGCGCGGTGCCGGCCCGGTAGGCGGCAATCGTTTGGTTCATCAACTCGGTGTAATCGGTCGATTTGAACGTCGCGACGACTTTATAGTCGGCTTGCGATGCGTTGAACGCCTCGACGATCTGATTGACGCGATCATTGTTCGCGCCCGTCATGGCGTGCCACCACTGAATTTCGACCGGAGCCGCAAGCGCCGAAACGCTCAAAACCGTACCTAGGCTGAGTGCCGCAATAAATGACCGCATGTTCGTCCCCCAATGAAAGATGCCCAACAAAAGATGATTGCCGTGTCTTACGCCCGAACGGTTATGGTTTTGTTACATCGCCATAACAGGTCTGTCACATCGAAAGTGTGGTAAAACTGGCTATCGCAGTAGGAAAGAGGTGCGATTGATGCGCGATTGGCGCGGATTGGCTTGCGTTTATAGCCAAAACGCGGGGGGAAATGCGCGTGATCTCCGATAAAAAAATATAGCAGTACAGCCTTGAAGCGCGCCTGTTTTTGGGCCATTTAGAAGGCTGTCTTTGATCCGGGCCCCTCTGACGGTTGGTCGCAACTGTGATGTCGGATTCTTCCCCCGGTCCCGTTTTATGGGTTTTGATGCCGACGGGCATCACCGCAGTCGGATGATTTCTAATGGATATGCCAGTCGATATACCAATTTGGGCCTGGGTTGGCTTTAACGCCCTGGTTCTTACGCTGCTCGCCTTTGATCTTGGCGTGCTGAACAAAAAAGAACGCGAGATTTCAGTGCCGGAAGCACTGAAGTTAAGCGCTTTCTATGTTTTCGTCGCGCTTCTGTTTAATGTTGGTATCTTCTTCACGTTGGGTGAAGCGAAGGCGCTGGAGTTTATAACGGGTTATCTTATCGAGAAAAGCCTGTCGCTCGATAATGTGTTTGTTATCGCGCTCATCTTCGGTAGTCTTGCCGTGCCACCGCAGTATCAGCATCGCGTACTATTCTGGGGTATCCTCGGCGCGCTGGTGATGCGTGCCATCATGATCTTCGCGGGCACTGCGTTGATTATGGAGTTGCATTGGCTGATCTACGTGTTCGGTGGTTTCTTGATTATCACCGGGATCAAGATGGTGATTTCGGCAGATAAAGTACCTGATCCCGCCAATCACCCCATCATCCGCTTTTGCCGCAAGCACTTCCGCGTGACCGAAAACTACGAGGGCCGCGCCTTCTGGGTACGCCGCGATAAGCTGCTGTACATGACGCCGCTGTTCTTGGCGCTAATCCTGGTAGAGTTCACCGATCTCGTGTTCGCGGTCGATTCGATCCCGGCGATCTTCGCGATCACAACCGATCCGTTCATCGTTTACACTAGTAACGTCTTCGCCATCCTCGGCCTGCGCGCCCTCTATTTCGCGCTGGCGGGTATCATCCACCGCTTCGAGTACCTCAAATACGGTCTCGCTTTGGTGCTAGTGTTGGTTGGCACGAAAATGGTGCTGGTCGATGTCTGGAAAATGCCGACGGCGCTGGCCTTGGGCCTCACAGTCAGCCTTATCGGCGGCTCGATCCTGCTGTCGCTCTGGAAGACGCGCAGGACAACGGCTGGAAAGGCGTAACGCTGTCGCTATTCGCTGGGGGCGCTGCCCCCAGTCCTCCTGAAAAACCGGAACCCTCGGAGCACGCGCTTCGGGGGTTCCGGCCTATAATAAGCTTGCGCTCCTAGTTAGGGCATTCGCCTGCTCAGGGTGAGAAAGTCTCGTACCGAGAGAATCCGGGTTCCTTCATATAGCTTCATCTCAAGCAGGTCGCGCTTGTCGCCGGTAACGAGAAAATTCGCTGCTCCGGCGGCGGCTATCGCGAGCAGGTAGTTATCATACGGATCGGCGCATATAGTGACGGTCGGAAGATTGCCGACGACGATGGCTATGTCTCGCAACTCGTTGATAAGCCGCCCCGCCAGTGCCGGGGTAAGGCGTTCGCGGATTTTTGGATAGCGCGTAACCCGCATCAACTCGTCCAGTTGCTCCGCTGAGGTCAGGAGGCCGAAGGCATTCTCACGCCAGAGCACAAGCATATGCGCGGGTAGGGACGTACCCGCCAGCAGCGCGCTCACTAGAACATTCGTATCGAGTACCAAGCGCACGAATTACACAGCCTTGGGAGTCTGACGCGCGGCGGTGGCGGCTTCGTCGAGAAGCGCCTGCAAGTCGTCAGGCGAAAGGTCGGCAAATTTACGCCGGGCTTCGGTCATGGTCTGGTCGAGTACGCGCCATTTTACCGCCTCTTCGATGAATTTGGAGAGATCGCCTTTTTTCAACCCCCGCTGGGCGAGGAAGCTTCGGACCGCTATATCCGTGTCTTTGGAGACGGAAACCGTCCAGCGGGTCATGGTTTCGGTCATGGAAATCTTCCTTTACGCCTGAATAAACCGCTATCAGCTTAACATGATAGATGCTTAAGCGTAAATGAAACGGTTTTCGTGGAGCAAAGGAGACATCTCCTTTTTGGTGCTCTCAGATTTACGGGTTTGAAATCCGCGCCAAAATCTCCGCCAGTGTCGCCCGATCCAACGCCCCAATTCGCTCCGCCAGCCGGTTTGCCAATTCCGTCGCCAGCGGGTCTAGCCCGGCGGTGTCGATGGTGACGCGGGGGTGGGAGATGTCGGCCAAGCGTTGCATGGCTTCGGCATCGTCCCAGATCAGCTCGAAATAATCGCAGATTTGTCGCACCAACCCGCGCGAAGGGCGGCCTCGGTGGCCGTTTTCCAAAGCGGACAGATAGGCCGGGCTGATTTCCAGCGCGGCGGCCATCGCCCGGAGGGAGGCTTTTTTAGTCAGCCGCAGCGCGCGGCAGCGTTCGCCGAAGGGGGTCATGGGCGCGGGCCTCGCGTATCGTCCCGGTCGCGCCGGATCAGCAGATAGAACGCGCCCGCGCCGCCGTGTTGGGGTTTGGCGGAGGTAATGCCGAGAATTTTACCGCGCAACGGCGACTCGTTCACCCACTGCGGCAGCGCGCGACGTAGAATGCCGCGCTGCTCCGGTTCCGGCCAGGGGCGCGTGTCTGGCGAGGGTGCCCCTTTGCCGGTAATCACCAGCACACAGCGCCACCCCTGCGCCCAGGCCCCTAACAGAAAACCCACCAGCCTGTCGTGCGCGGCAGCCTGGGTCATGCCATGCAGATCAAGCGTACCATCAATCTCCCGCTCGCCCCTCGCGAACCGCCGGGCCGTCGCGCGGTCGATGTTATCGAGTTTGCCGACCTTGATCAGCGGCGGCCCTGCGCGCTTCACCGGCACAGGCTCCGCAGGGTTGACCGGGGCCAGCACGGGGCCAGCCAAGCGCGGCAGCGGCGCTTCTGGCTGTATCGGCGGTGCAGGCGTGGGCGCAAGGCTGGGGCGCAGCGGTGTGATCTGCTGAGTGATCTGCTGCCACAGCAAGCGTTCAGCCTCGGTCAGCGCGCGCGTGCGGCGCGGACGCGGGGCGGGAGGTTCCTTCTTCGGGGCCATGCTCAGGCCCTGCGCCGGTCTCGGCGGGCTTCGCCCCCGAACCCCCACCCAAGGGCAGCGGCCCTTGGGGAACCGTATTTTAGCAGAAGGGCCTTCATACAGATCGTTTCGACAGACTATCTTGAAAAGAATTCGGGTTCTTAGGGGGAAAACCCCTGACGGGCGCTAACCTCGCGTGCCTGCCTACGCTTCGTCAAGAATGAGGATATGCAGCCGACGCGGGCCGTGCGCGCCTAATTGGATGGTCTGTTCAATATCGCCTGTCCGCGACGGGCCGGAGATCATGTTCACAGTGCGCGGCAGCGTGCCTTGATCGCGGATTTTGTCCCAAACATCCTCGTAGCGCCCCGTGATTTGGCTGCGGTTGACCAGGACGATATGCGTGTCGGGCAGGAAGTTAAGACTGGTCGGCGAATCCGGGCCAGACGTGAGGACCAGCGTGCCGGTTTCCGCCACCGCGCCGATGACAGGCGTGACCGACACGAGATCCTCATTCACAGCCTTGCCGAAACGCACTGTCAGCGTTGGGCGGTCAGCCCAAGGGATGTTTTGCAGAGCGGGCGCGACAACCAAGTGCGCCGGAAGATTCTGTTCCGCCAGATAAGTCGCGACTGCGCCCGGCACGTCAGCGCTATTGGGGATATGGGCGACAGTTGCCGCCAGCGCCGTCGCCATATCTTCGAACAGCGTAACCAGTTCGGCATGATCCTTTTCAGTACGGGCAAGGCCGATCTGGCGGCGGTGGGCGGTAAGGCGCTGGCGCAACCCCGCTTCGGTTGCGGCATCAAGCCCCTCCCGCCCCAGCGAGCGGCGGATGGAATCGAGAATATCGGCGCGGGCGGTGCTCATCAGCGGCTCCGGCGTTTGGCGTAGAGGGCTTGGAAGGTTTGGCCTTGCGGGGCGGGCATATCGCGCACGCGGGTCCAGCCGCCCGCAAGCGGCAGGCTGGTGAAGCGGCCCTTCTTGCGCGCAGCGAGGCTTAAGCCAAACGCAACCGCGCGGGTGAAGAGGCGGTAGAGGCGCGGGCGGGTTGCCAGAAAAGCCCAAGCGCCAATGCCCCAGCGCATCGCTTTCGGTGAAAGTTTCGCTTCCGCCTGCCGCTCCCGCCAATGGCGCATCATTTTCGGCAGGGGAATCTTCATTGGGCAGACCTGCTCGCACTTGCCGCAGAAGGTGGAAGCATTGGGCAAATGCCCTGCTTCATCGACACCAATCAACGTGGGGGTGAGCACGGCCCCCATCGGACCAGGATAGACCCAACCGTAAGCATGGCCGCCGACGGCGCTATAAACCGGGCAATGGTTCATACAGGCCGAACAGCGGATACAGCGCAGCATATCCTGAAACTCCGACCCCAACATACCGGAGCGGCCATTATCCAGCAGCACAACATGGTACTGCTCCGGCCCATCCGGGTCTTCCGTTCGGCGCGGCCCCGTGGAGAAGGTGGTGTAGGCTGAAAACTCTTGCCCCGTTGCCGACCGCGCCAGCAGGCGCAGCAGCGTGGTTGCATCTTCCAAAGTGGGAACAATCTTCTCCAGGCTGGCGATGGCAATATGCACCTTCGGCAGAAGCTGGGTTAGGTCGCCATTGCCCTCGTTGGTGACGATCACGCTGGTGCCGGTTTCGGCGATAAGGAAGTTCGCGCCGGTAATGCCAACGTCGGCGGCAAAATATTTCGCCCGCAACTCCGTCCGCGCCTCTTCCACCAACTGCCGATGCTCGCTTAAAGGACGATCCGGGGCGAGGTGCGTGTGGGACTTGCGGAAGGTCTCCGCCACCTGTTCGGCGGTAAGATGAATGGCGGGGGCGATGATGTGGCTCGGCGGCTCCTGCCGAAGCTGGATGATATATTCCCCCAAATCGGTTTCGATGGGGGTAATGCCTTTTTGCTCCAGGAAATCATTCAGGCCGATTTCCTCGGCGATCATTGATTTGCCCTTAGTAACGGTTTTAGCGTCCACCGTGCGGCAAATACCAAGCACGATTTGGCGGGCCTCTTCGGCAGTACGCGCCCAATGCACGACCCCGCCCGAGGCGATTACCTTCGCTTCATAGGCTTCGAGATAGAAATCGAGATGGGCGAGCGTATGGTCCTTGATGGCGCGGCCCGTGTCGCGCAGCGCCTCCCACTCCGGCACTTTGGCGATGGTCGCGGCGCGTTTGTTCACAAAGCCGCCGCGCATATTGCCCAAGGCTTTCCGCAAGGTGGCGTCGTTCAGGGACTTCTTCGAGTTCGCAACGAAAGCGTGACTGGTGGCGTGCATGATCGTGCCTTCTAGCGAGAAACGGCTTCACCGATGGCGGGGGCGGAGAGATCGCCCGCCAGCACTTCGGCGACGTGGCGGGCTTCGATGCGGGAGCCTCGGCGCTTCAGCTTCCCGGCCATATTCATCAGGCAGCCAAGATCGCCGGCCAACACCAAATCGGCCCCGGTTTTTTCGATGGCGTCGGTTTTATGCGTCACCATCCGGTCGGAAATTTCGGGGTATTTGATGCAGAAGGTGCCGCCGAAGCCGCAGCAGGTTTCCGCATCTTCGAGTTCCGTGATCGACAGCCCTTTGATGCTGTTCAGCAGCGCGCGCGGCTGGGCCTTAATCTCAAGCTCGCGCAGGCCGGAGCAACTATCGTGATAGGTGATCTTCTTGGCGCAGGCCACCGGGACCGAGGTTACACCCAGCACGTCGGTTAAGAACGACACGAGTTCGTAGGTGCGGTGGGCTACCCGCTCGGCCGCCAGCTTTGTCGCGGGGTCATCGGCAAACAGTTCCGGGTAATGGTGACGGATCATCCCCGCGCAGGAGCCGGAAGGGGCGACGATGTAATCGAGACCATCGAACGCCGCAATCACCTGCCGGGCGATCTGTTTGGTCGTCGCCCGTTCCCCGCTATTATAGGCCGGCTGGCCGCAGCAGGTTTGTTCGGCAGGAACCACCACAGTGCACCCGGCCTGCTCCAACAGCGTCAGCGCGGCAAACCCCACGCTGGGCCGATACAGATCGACCAAACAGGTCACAAAAAGCCCGACCCGTGCGCCCATGCCAAACCCCTCCCCCAAACCCTATGCCGCCGCCTGTTTCAGCCGCTTTGCGAACAAGAGTTTGGGCGGGAAGGACGACGGCGGCAAGGGGGATGTTTAGGCCGGGACGCGAACTGTGGCGGTGGGGCTGTGCGCAGCGTAAGGTGCCTGTGGCCGCCAATTTGGAATCTCGGGATAGCGCTCGATCATTTCATAGTCATTGAAAACTGACGCCCAGGCGTCAGCAGGAGCTGTATTTTTGACAATATGAATGACCGTGTCGATGGCCCGGATCATAGCGGGTTCGATCCAGCCGCCTTCAAGAGACGCAAACTCCCCAGCAAAATAGAGCTTTTTGCTACGAGAATGGTTTTGATTCCAAGTGAGTTGGGCATAGTTCCAATCGAAACTTCCGGCCCGATAGAGTTTAGCGCAGCTTCGGTAGAGCGGTTGACGCTCCCATTGCCAGACGATTGGCTGCGCTGCGGGATCAATGAAATCCGACATTTTCGGTAAACCGCTGCGTTGAAGAACCGCGTCGAGCCGCGCCAGGGCGCGCGCGGCGAGAGTCGTATCATCAGGATGCTCGTTTTCTGCGGCGAGCTTATTGGCGTCGTCTTCCCAGGTGTAGGAACAGAGCAGCACACCGGGATCATCGGAAGGCCGTCCCTCGGCATCGGTATCAAGCGCATAACCATACACATCCCGTAAAAACGTATCGGTTACGATGACTTGGGGAATATCGCTGACTTCCCAAAATCGCTGCTTCAATTTGAAAAATATCTTACTGGACGTAATATTGTGAGACATCTTAATGCCTTTCCAGCTTGCCATTGGCGGCCAAAAATTATTCCCCTCTCCTGATTTTACAAAAACTTCCTCTAAGAAACTGGTGCCAAAACTGGTGTTCATTTGTAACGACCAGCCAGGGGCAGTAACGACGAGATGATCGTAAGACGCGCTTGCGCCCGCATCCGTTGTCAGGCGATAGGTGCCGTCGAACCAATCGACATAGCGAACGCGGGTACCGGTCAGCAGCGACAGGCCAAGACCATCGGCCTGGAACGGTGATAAATTCTCGTACAGAGAGGTGCCGTTTTGCGGGCCGCTGCACGAAACACGCTCAAACAAGTGCATCGCCGGAGTGGCGGATACGCCTGCGAGCAAAGGCATCTCAAAGCGATGACCGTGCGAATCGGCACAATATCCGTCGCGCCGGGCGGACGCGGGAAGCGGCAGCGCCGCCGCAATTTCTGCCGGAATATGGCCGAGCAGCTTATGCTGTGTCGCGAAACCGAAGATCAGTGTGCGGATCGGATACAGTGCGGCCACATCAAAGAAGGCTCCCCAGCTTCCGTCGCCGGTGCCGATTGTGTAAAAAATCTCTGCTTGAACGGGATCGAGTCCAAGCCCGCCGAAGTCTCCGGCGGTATTGGCCTTCTTATGCTCTGGGGCCGTCGTTCCACCCAATTGATAGAACTGTTTGCGCGGCAGCAGGGCAACATCACGGAAAGTCCGAAACTCATACGCTTGAACGATTTTTTGCCAATACTCCCGCCAGGTCGCTGTTGCGCCATAAGCGCGCACAACCCATTCCCGGACGTTATGTGACCAGGCGCGCCAAGCAAGATAAACTTCTTGCAGGCCGCGCGTCGGCGGTAAAATATCTGTCTCTGTGGGAGACCAGTGGAGCAATCCATGAAAAATCAGGTCATCAATCTCTGGACCGAAACCTTCATTAACATAAATGCCTGTTGTCGTCACAAAACTTCCAGGATTGGGAAATTCTTGAAAATACTGACGATAGTTTTCTAAAAAATAAGCCGTTAAACTATTACCTGCTTTGCTTCCGTCCTCGGGCGTAAATAGAGGGATACGCATAGCCCCTAGTTCAAACGGTGTTATGGATTGGAGAGGACGCCCAGATTTTGTTTTCGGCATGATTGGGTAGGCGCGCCCACCGATGCGCGTATCTGCCTCGAATATCGTGACATTCTTAAAACCGCATCGAAAGAGTTCCCGCGCAACAGTTAGGCCAGCGTAACCCGCACCAATAATAGCAATACGTTGATTGGCAGCATCCCCGCTTACCGAAGCAAGACCAAATCGCTCTGTACGCTTCATTAGATTGTAATAATTAAAAGGGAAATCAGCAGGGTTTGGCCAATGTGGTTCCCAAGGATTGTTAGGAGGCGATGGAACGTAGCCTAGCATTGATGTTACATTGAATTTATCAACGCCAGACATGATTTCTCCTTTATCGAGTATATTTATGATCGTACTAGCTTTTGTAGATTGTGAGGTCAACGCAAAAAGCGATAAACTCAAAAAACAACACGCAATGGCAGATTTTAGGTTAAAATAATCGTGATTTAAGAGAGGCATTAAAGCATTTACTCGGACCGCCCCGCATCACCATTCGCTTGCGCCCTTCAATCATATCCGGTATCGGATATATCTGTTTTTGGATAAAACCCCCGCCTAAGCTGGGGGCGCTTTTTTTTCTCCAACCGAAAGCCGTAACCATGATGCCCCTCTGGAGCGCGCAGGCTGCCCTGGAGGGCGGAGAGGTTCCCGTGAATGAGGGGGTGGAGAGCGCTGACGCGGCCCTGTCCAAGCTGATGCGCGTGCTGGAAGAGTTCCGCACGCTCGATCCCGATCTTCCCATTCAATATGCCCTCTCGTTCCTCACGTTGGCGCAGAACGAGGGGCTTTCTATGGGCGCGTTGGCGCAGCGCCTCGCTATCGCCCAATCGTCCGCCTCGCGCAATATCGCCGCCCTGTCGGACTGGCATTCCTTCGGCAAACCCGGCTTAGGGTTGGTCGAGGCCCGCGAAGACCCGCGCGAGCGCCGCCGCAAACGGGTGAGCCTGACCGCGAAGGGCCACGCTTTCGCGCATCGGCTGACGGCCTTGATGGCAGGGAGCCGCGTGCCGGAGGTGGCTCTTGCGCCCGAAGCGCCCGGTTTGGCGTTAGAGGGGCGCGCGGCGGTTATCGCAGTTGGCTGAGCATAATGTTTCACGCCTCTGCATAAGGCTCTTCCCCCAAAGGGCCGCTATGCTATAATGGAAACATCTTCTGACTGGGCTGCAAGGCTCTCGGGTGATTAAAGGCCCTCGGGCGACTAAAGGATTGAAGACGCATCGCCATGAAACTGACGATTGATCGTGCCGCTCTGCTCAAAAGCCTCGCCCATGTGCAAAGTGTCGTTGAGCGGCGTAATACGATCCCAATCCTCTCCAATATCCTGATTGAAGCGCAGGATGGCGATAGCGTGTCGCTGACCGCGACCGATATGGATTTGGATATGGTGGACCGCGTGACCTGTTCGGTCGGCGTGCCGGGGTCCGTTACGGCCCCTGCCCATACGCTTTACGATATTGTTCGCAAATTGCCCGATGGCGCGTCGGTCGAACTCACCTCCGAGCCGGAGAAGGAGCGGGTCACGGTACGCGCCGGGCGCTCCACCTTCACGCTCCCCTCGTTGCCAACGGCTGATTTCCCCAGCCTTGCCTCGGATGATCTGCCGTTCAACTTTACGCTGTCGTCGGCAGAGCTGAAGGCGCTGATCGACCGGACCAGCTTTGCGATTTCTACCGAAGAAACCCGCTATTATCTGAACGGGATTTATCTGCACGCAACCCAGCAACCGAGTGGCCCGGTCATGCGCGGCGTTGCGACCGATGGGCATCGGCTTGCCCGCGTAGAACTGCCGCTGCCGAAGGGCGCGGAAGGTATTCCCGGCGTCATCATGCCGCGTAAAGTCGTGCTGGAACTCCGCAAGCTCTTGGACGAGTCCGATGGGGTCGTCACGATTGGTCTGTCCGAAACGCGCATTCGGTTGGCGTTTGGCGCAATTATTTTGTCGTCGAAGCTCATCGACGGCACCTTCCCAGACTATGAGCGCGTTATTCCCACCGGCAATGATAAGGTGCTGGAACTCAACCGCAATAGTTTTGCCGAAGCGGTGGACCGGGTTGCGACGATCTCGACCGAGAAAAGCCGCGCCGTGAAAATCGCCCTTGGTACGAACGGCCTAACGCTCACAGCCAATAGCCCGGAAGCGGGCAGCGCGTTGGAAGAGTTGGAAGTTTCCTATACCAGCAGCCCGTTCGAGATTGGTTTCAACTCGCGCTATCTGCTGGATATTCTGAAGCAGGTTCAAGGCGATGTGGCGCAGTTTATTATGGCCGACGCCGCCTCCCCCACGGTGGTGCGCGACCGCGCCGATGGCAGCGCGATTTACGTGCTGATGCCGATGCGGGTGTGATCCCGGTTTCTGAAACGATCCCGGCACTCCGCCGGGTTCGCCTGCATGATTTTCGCTCCCACGCGGCGCTCGATCTCACGGTCGCTCACCAGAACCAAACCGCGCCCTGTGTGATTCTAACGGGCGATAATGGTGTGGGGAAAACCAATCTGCTTGAAGCCCTGTCGTTCCTGGCACCGGGGCGAGGGTTTCGGCGGGCAGCGATCCAGGAGATCGACCGGCAGAATGGCGCGGGTGGTTGGTCCTTGCAGGTGGCGCTCGAAACCGCCCACGGCACTCTCGAAATCGCCACAGGCCGCGTGCCCGCCCACGGCGACCGGCGGCAAATCCGCATCGACGGCGAACCGGTAAAAAGCCAGAGCGCCCTGTCGGACCTGCTCGTCGTCTCCTGGCTCACCCCCGTCATGGACCGGCTGTTTCAGGATGGGGCTGCGGCGCGGCGGCGGTTTTTGGATCGCCTCGTTCACGGTTTTCTGCCCGCGCACCTTCAGCACCTCAGCCGCTACGAAGCCGCCCAGCGCGACCGGCTGCGGCTGCTGCGCGAGGGGGTTGATGGCGGGGGGAAGGGCGGCAAACGCCCCGACCCGCACTGGTTGGCGGCACTGGAAGACACAATGGCGAGCGATGGCACCGCGATTGCGGCGGCGCGTTGCGACATTACGCAACGCCTCAGCCTCGCGGTAGCCGCCGGTGTCGGGCCGTTTCCCGCCGCCGATCTCGCCATGCTGGGGGCGCTGGAACAGGCGCTGGCCGAAAAGCCTGCACTGGCCGTGGAAGAGGATTTCCGCCGCACGCTGCGCCAAACCCGCCCGCGCGACGCTGCCGCCGGAACCACCACGGAAGGCCCGCACCGCAGCGACTGGCAGGTGATCCACCGCGCCAAACAGATGCCCGCCGCGCTGTGCTCGACCGGGGAGCAAAAAGCGCTTCTCATTGCCATTCTGCTGGCCAACGCCCGCCTAATCCGCACCGCACGCGGCGCGCCGCCCCTGCTGCTTCTGGACGAAGTAGCAGCCCATCTCGATCCAGGGCGGCGGCAAGCCCTGGCGGAAGAGCTTTTTTCCCTGGGCGGACAATCCTGGCTAACGGGGACCGAGCCGGAGTTGTTCGAGGCGTTCGGGGCAGGGGCGGTTAGGGTGGTTCTAGCTGCGGACTAGGATTCAAGCAGCGCGCGCCGCTTACGCCTCCGAGGCCGTTTCGTCGCGAATATCGGTTATCGGGCCGTTTTTTTGGACCGATTCGATGCCGTTATCGCGGCCTTGCGTGCTTTTATACATCTCGCTGGTGCCGATGATTTCGCCGTTCCCGGCTTTCAGGTTGAAATAGAACTGGCCGTCCTTGGCGATCAGGCGTTCGTATTTCGCATCATCGGGGGCGTTTTTTTGAACCGAGGCAATGCCTTTTTCGGCAGAATTTTTGGCGACGTAGTTTTCGCTCACAAGAATAATCTCGTGGTTCCCAGCCTTCAGCGCAAACCGAAACGCGCCGCTGCCCGTTTTGCTTAGAACATAATAACCCGCCATTTTCGTACCCTCGCGTATCGGAAAACATTCTACAGTATTACCATATTCTTTAGGGCCGAGGCTAGCGTATCGCGCCAAGTGCCCCGGAAAGGCGGCCCATCTGTGGCCCCGCCCGATATTCACTAGCCTCTCGCGCTGCACCTGCTAAACTGCCCCGCTGCTGTGAACCCGCCGCAGGCGGGAGTCGTTTGCGAAGATTTGTGTGGAGCGTGCCTGTCGATGACCTCAGTCCCCTTGCCCAAAAATCCGGCTGGAACCACCAACGCGGAAGATTATACCGCCGATTCGATCAAAGTGCTGCGCGGCCTCGATGCCGTTCGCAAGCGCCCTGGCATGTATATCGGCGATACGGGCAGTGGTTCCGGTCTGCATCATATGGTCTATGAGGTGGTCGATAACGCCATTGACGAGTCGCTGGCCGGGCATTGCGATCTGGTCGAGGTCGTCTTGAACCCCGACGGTTCCTGCACGGTGCGCGATAATGGGCGCGGCATTCCCACCGATGTGCATTCGGAGGAAGGGATTTCCGCTGCTGAAGTCATCATGACTCAACTGCACGCGGGCGGAAAATTCGACCAGAATTCTTATAAGGTGTCTGGCGGTTTGCACGGGGTTGGCGTGTCGGTGGTGAACGCGCTCTCGTCGGTCTTGCGCCTCCGAATTTGGCGCGGTGGTGAAGCGCATGAGATGGAGTTCCGGCACGGGGCTGCGGTTGCGCCCTTGAAAATGGTTGGCCCGTCGGGCGGCAAGCGCGGCACGGAAGTGACGTTCCTGCCCTCTTATAAAACCGAGGAAAACCCCGACGGCACCTTCGAGAATGTCTTCGATTTCAGCTTCGAGACATTAGAGCATCGCCTGCGCGAACTGGCGTTCCTCAACTCCGGCGTTACTTTGAAGCTGGTCGATGGTCGCCACAGCGATCCCAAAGAAGTGCTGCTGCACTTCAAGGGCGGTGTGCAGGCGTTCGTTCAGTATCTCGATAGATCGAAATCACCCCTGCACGCCCCCCCCATTGTGGTGAGGGGGGAGCGCGATGGCGTGACCGTGGAAGCGGCGTTGGAGTGGACGGAAGCCTACCATGAATCAATGCTGTGCTTTACCAACAACATCCCGCAGCGCGATGGCGGCACGCATCTAGCAGGGTTCCGCTCGGCGCTAACGCGCATCGTGAACACCTACGCTACGGATAGCGGCATCGCCAAAAAAGAAAAAGTGTCGCTGACCGGAGACGACGCGCGCGAGGGGCTGACGTGCGTTTTGTCGGTAAAAGTGCCGGACCCGAAATTCTCCAGCCAGACGAAAGATAAGCTGGTTTCGTCCGAAGTGCGGCCCATCGTCGAGAACATCATCGGCGAAAAGCTGAACCAGTGGTTTGAAGAGCATCCGCACGAAGCCAAACGCATCGTGGCGAAAATCGTCGAAGCGGCCTCCGCCCGCGAAGCCGCGCGCCGCGCCCGCGAAATGACCCGGCGTAAGGGCGCGCTCGATATTGCCTCCTTACCGGGTAAGCTCGCGGACTGCCAAGAGCGCGACCCCGCTGCCGCCGAACTGTTCCTAGTCGAAGGTGACTCGGCAGGCGGCTCCGCCAAACAGGGCCGGAACCGTAAGTATCAAGCCATTCTGCCCCTGCGCGGTAAGATTTTGAACGTGGAGCGCGCGCGCTTCGATAAAATGCTGCTCTCGGCAGAAATCGGTACGCTCATTGCGGCGCTTGGCACCAGTATTGGCGTTGAAGATTTTAATATCGAAAAGCTGCGCTACCATAAAATCATCATCATGACCGACGCAGACGTGGACGGCAGCCACATCCGCACGCTTTTGCTCACGTTCTTCTACCGCCAGATGCCGGAACTCATCGAGCGCGGCTATCTTTACATTGCCCAGCCGCCACTCTACCGGGCTAAACGCGGGCAAAGCGCGGTCTATTTGAAGGACGACCGGGCGCTAGAAGATTATCTGCTCACCGATGGGCTGAGGGACGCCACGCTGATCTTGGGCGACGGCAGCGCCATTGCGGCGGACGAGTTGCGCCGTCTGGCCGATACGGCGCGGGCCGCGCGCAATCTCATTCAGCAGGTCGGGCGGCGCGTTGGGTCTGTTACGGTTGTGGAACAAGCGTTGCTGGCGGGGCTTCCTAACCCGGATGCCGAGATTGGCGCGAACGAGACCGACGCCTCCCTGGTCGCCCGCATTGCGGAGCGGATGGACGCGATGACCCGCGAGGCCGAACGCGGTTGGCGCGGCACCCTCACCGCCGACGGCATTCGCCTGTCACGCCTGTGGCGCGGGGTGGAAGAGCGCTACGATCTCGATGCGGCCACGCTGCGTTCAGTGGAAATGCGCCGCCTGATGACGCTCGCCGACACCTTCCGCGCCGCCTTCCAACTACCCGCGCGGTTGCGCCTGAAGGATAAGGAACAGCAGATCGCGGGGCCGGTGGCGTTGGTCGATACGTTGTTCGAGCATGGCCGCAAAGGCGTCTCGATCCAGCGCTACAAAGGCTTGGGCGAAATGAACCCAGACCAGCTTTGGGAAACCACGCTAGACGCCAACGCCCGCACCCTGCTGCAAGTCAAAGTCGCGCACACCGAACAGGCGGAAGAAGTTTTCTCCACCCTGATGGGCGACTTGGTGGAGCCGCGCCGCGATTTCATTCAGGCGAACGCGCTGAAGGTGGCGAATTTGGACGTGTAGGCGGGAAACGCGCTGGGCTTTGAAAAAGCCTAGCGCGTTGCTGTGCTCACGCCTTCTTCTTAGAAATTACGGGTTTAGTATTGTTGTCGTGACCGTGAGTACTACGGGGATCATCACAAAGGCTATAACCGTCTGTGCTGCTGTAATGCCCGCCATAAGGGGAGCGTCGCCGCCCAACTGGCGCGCCATCAGATAGGCTGATGACGCGGTGGGCAGTGCTTGAAACATCAGCGCAATGGTAAGGGCGGGGCCGTTTAGGCCGATGATTGTTGCGATAGCCACAGTTGCTAATGGCATGATCATAAACTTTGTGACCGAGGAAGAAAGAATCGGCTTGGTCCAGTGACGTGCCGTCTTAAAATTCAAAGCCGCACCGACGCATACCAAACCTAAAGGCATCGAGGCTGCGCCGAGCGTTCGTAACGCTGGTTCTATGCTTGACGGCACTCGAACACCCAACACTTGAAACGTAATGCCGGCGAAGCAGGACATAACGAGCGGGTTCAGGACCAATTGCTTCAGAATGCCCCTGCCACTCAGGCGGGCCGTCCCGTACCGCGCAAAAACCAACACGCACAGGATGTTTACCGTGGGGACAATGGCAGCATTGCAGATTGCCGCCAGCGCAATCCCCTGTGCGCCCAGGATGCTTGCAGCCAGAGTCACGCCGACATAATTATTGAACCGGACGCTCCCTTGAAAAATCGACGTGAAGGCCGCCCCCTCAATCGAAAAGGCTGGCCGGAGGGCGAGCAAGGCTATGGAGACAATCACTGTCGATAGAATAAGCGTTAGGGCTAGGCTCGCTACCGGTAATTCCGTAAGGTCAGCCATCGAGAGGCCGTGAAAGAATAACGCCGGGAGTAAGATAAAATAGCCTAACCGTTCGGCTTGCGGCCAGAAAGTTTCTGCCAAAAATGCGCTGTAACGGAGATAAACCCCGAGACTGATGAGCAGCAAAATCGGCATTAAGGCTAATAACACGGTATTAATCATTATAATGACCCCAGAACACGTACTAGGCGACGACACCCTTTTTGCAGTACCGCTAGGTCTGTTGCGAATGAAAGTCGCAGATATCCAGGCGCACCAAAGGCCGATCCGGGCACCGTTGCAACGCCGTCGTTCAGTAAACGGTCGGCAACGGCGATATCGTCCGTATGGTTCAGAAGTTTCGGGAAAAAATAGAAAGCCCCAGCGGGTTCGATAACATCAAGATTGGTGCTTTCGCGTAGGATTTTGAGGCCTTCATCCCGACGTTGCCGGTAAAGCGCATTCCGCTCGGAGAGAACGTGCTGAGGGCCTTCTAGCGCAGCAACGGCGGCAATTTGACTGAGCGCTGCCGTTTGCGTGCAATTATGACCTTGAACAATTGTTATGCGCGATATGAGTTCCGCCGAACCGAACCCCCAGCCAACGCGCCATCCGGTCATCGCGTAGGCTTTCGATACGCCATCGACGATTAAAATTCGATCCCGCAGATCGGGCGCGACGCGCGCAAGGGTCGCATATTCATCGGCGCTGTAACGGATGTGTGCATAAATCTCGTCAGACATTATCCTGATTTGCGGATGTTTGCGGAGTTCGATTGCAAGGGCCTCTAGGGCAGCGGCGCTATAGTCCACACCACAAGGATTGCTCGGCGCATTAATGATAACCCATCGCGTTCGGCTGGTGATCGCTTCAGCCAGAATTCGGGGCGTTAAGCGGAACCCCGTTTCTGCCGGGCACGCAATGATTATCGGGGTCGCGCCACACATCCGCACCATATCTGGATAGCTTGCCCAGTAGGGCGTGGGGATAATAACGTCATCACCGGGTTTCAGCGTTGCCAGAAAGGCGTTGAAGATTACCTGTTTGGCCCCGCAGCCTACGGTAATTTCGGTGTCCGCATAGGTTAAGCCTCGGTCTCGGGCGAGGGCTGCACGCGCAGCCGCGCGTAACGCTGGAATACCATTTGACGGCGTGTACCCCTGGGGCTGATGCGCCGCCGCCGCAGCGGCATCACTGACATGGGTTGGCGGCGCAAAATTAGGCTCGCCAAGAGTCAGATCAATAATGTCGTGTCCGGCGGCCCTCAACTCCGCCGCACGGCGTGCCATCGCGAGAATTGGGGATGCTTTCATCGGGGTTGGAGACTGTATGACGGTGCCGGATGACATGAACATGCTCCTTTTGCTAGAGGGAATGACCATGTGGTAACAGGAACAATGTACGATTAAAAATTCTTAAATCTGTACGAACCCATGAGAATATCCTATGAGTTCTCTCGACAATTCCCCGAAACTGGAGCCAATTCATGTCCCTCCGCGCTCTCAGGATTCTCCATGCAATTGCGTGCCACGGTTCTTTTGCCCGCGCGGGCGACGCTGTAGGACTAACTCAGTCAGCCGTTAGTTTGCAGGTGAAAGCATTGGAGAGCGAGTTCGGGGTACGGTTGTTCGACCGCTCCAAACGCTACCCCATCTTAACGGAAGCCGGAAAAATTGTGCTGGCTAAGGCGCAGGAGGTGATTTCGCTCTATGACGGGATCGGCGAAGCCCTGAGTGACGAGCATTCGCTTTCGGGACGCCTCCAAATTGGCGCAATTCAAACCGCCCTTTCAGGGCCAATCCCCGAGGCGCTCGTTGCGCTGAACCGCGCGCATCCTCGGGTAAGGGTGCATGTCGCGGCGGGAATGTCAGCAGAGTTAGCTGTCCGTGTCGCCGCCGGCGAATTGGATGCCGCCATTACCACCGAACCGGTAAAGCCCTATCCCACCGAACTGACATGGACGAACCTTTATGAAGATCGGTTCTGGGTTATTGCGCCTCCTGGGAACGAGCATCGTGAGGTATCGGATCTTCTAACGAGCTTCCCGTTCATTCGTTTTGATCGTCGGGCTTGGGCAGGGCGCATGATTGATCGGCAATTACGTGTTATGCAATTAGCCGTTCGAGAAGAAATGGTTCTCGATAGCCAAGAAGTAATTATTAAGATGGTTGAAAAAGGACTAGGTGTTAGCATCATATCTCTTGAAAATGATGTAATTCGCAGGTGTAATTTAACATGTGTTCCATTTGGATATCCTCAAATGATACGCCAAGTGGTGATGTTAGGAAAGCAAGATAAATTAAAATCACGACCATGCTCAGAATTAATTCAATCAATAATAGATATAAAAAATATTACGTATCCATAAAAACGCAAAAATAGTTTTGATATTCTCTATGTTAAAATAATGAATAATTTTCATTTTTCCGTGAATGGCGCGATTTTGATGATGGCGATCACATCTTCTTACAACTGCTCTTCGCTGTGGTGCCGCTGCGGGCAAATTTGCTTCAGCATATCCCGAGTAGAGCGCATACCTGCGGCGACATAATTGCGTAACAAAACAAATTTAGAGCATTTTTTGTGACCGCATGTGACAAAAAAATGCCTTAGAATCTGAGGTGTATGCGTGTAAGACAATTATCAGCATACCGATAAATCGACTCGCGAAAATGCTCACTTTATCCTTACCTTTTTTTAACGGTTCCGTCTTACAGTGAAGCGTGATCCATCGGGGATCATTCAGATAAGACTCACAACAAGGAGCCGCCCCATGCTGTTTATGAAGAAGGAGGACCCCCTCCCGGCCCGTGAACGCGCCCCTAACCGTTCTACGTCGCCGATCAGCATTACCGCCGATACTCAACGGTTCGGCTTTTGGATCACGGCAGACATGCCGTTGCCCGTACGCCTGTTTAGGCCGGTAGCCCCTGCCCAGGCTATTCGGTAATCCCCCGATTGGATCGTCCTGCCGAAGGCTGAGACCTCCCAGTGCCCCGCACGCCCAAGCGCCGCGCGGGGTTTTTCTTTGATGCTTTTCAGAACCCCTGGCGCGCTGTAGGGTTCGCCCGATGACGCAGCGCACCAGCTTGGATGATCTCGACCGACGGCTGCTGGGACTTCTGGATCAGAACGCCCGCGAGCCAACGGCCTCGCTTGCCCGCAAGATCGGTTTGTCCCGCTCCGCCACGCAAGAGCGGATTGCCCGGTTAGAGGGCTGCGGGGTTATCGAAGGCTACACGGTGCGCGTGGGCCGGGCCAACGTGTCGGATCGGCCCACCGCGTTGCAGGCCCATGTGTTCCTTTCCTTGGACGCGCGGGCGGGCAATAGCCTGCCGCAAGCCTTGCGCGTTCGGCCTGAGGTTAAACGCTGCCACACGGTGAGCGGTGAGTTTGATATGATGCTGTTGGTCGCGGTTGACGGCGCGAAAGCGTTGGACCAACTGTTAGATGATATCGGTCGATCCCCTGGCGTGCGCCGCACCCAATCGGCTGTGGTTTTGGATGTGAAATTTGAACGGGGCTAGCGCGCAATGAACCTGCCTTTTCTGCTCGATTACCGCGCCAAGGGCGAAGAGAGCACACCGGCGAACCCCCTGCGCGGCACCCCCGTTACCCGCGTGGCCAATCAATATGTCGGCGCGAACGGTCATTTCTTCTGCGGCATTTGGGAATCCACGGTCGGCGCGTGGGAAGTGAATTACACCGAAGAAGAAATGTGCGTGCTGCTGGCGGGTAAAGTGCGCCTGATTGCCCGCGACGGCGAGGCGCGCGAGTTCAAGGCCGGGGATTCCTTCATCATTCCGGCGGGGTTCGCGGGCGTGTGGGAAACCTTGGAGCCTGTCCGCAAGCTGTACGCGGTGGCGGAAGCCTCGATCTAACGTGGACATCGCGCGCTATTCCCGGCATCTGCTGCTGAAGGAAATCGGTGGGCCGGGGCAGGCAAGGCTGTTGGCCTCGACCGTTGCCGTGATTGGCGCGGGCGGTATCGGTAGCCCTGCGCTGCTCTATCTCGCCGCCGCCGGTGTCGGGCGGTTGGTGGTGATCGACGATGATCGGGTCGATCTGAGTAACCTCAACCGCCAGATCATTCATACGACCGCGCGCGTCGGGGCGCTGAAAACCGTAAGCGCCGCCGAAGCACTGGCGGCGCTCAACCCTGGCATCGACGTGGTTCTGCGACCCGAACGCGCCACCGACGCCAGCATCGACGCGCTGATTGCGGGGGCCGATGCGGTGCTGGACGGCAGCGATAGTTTCGACACGCGCCGCTTGGTGGCGGGGGCGTGTGCGCGGGCAGGGGTGCCGTTAATCTCCGCCGCTGTCGTGCAGCTTTCCGGGCAGTTGACCGTGTTCAAACCCTATCTCGGTGCGGGGCACCCCGGCTTCGCGGACCTCTACCCAACCCCGCCCGCCGAGGGTGCCTTGCCGTCTTGCGCCGAAACCGGCATCCTCGGCCCCGCTGCCGGCGTAATGGGCAGCCTCGCTGCGGTGGAAGTGGTGAAGGAATTACTTGGCATCGGCGAGTCTTTGTCGGGGTGGCTGCTGATGTATGAAGCGCTGTGGAGTTCGTTGGACAGGGTGAGGGTTGGGTGATGGTGGAAAAATTTGGAAAAATCGAACGGATGACGATTCGCGGGTTTAAGTCGATCCGCGAGATGAATGATCTTGAATTGAAAGACATTAATATTCTTATTGGGGCGAATGGGGCGGGGAAAAGTAATTTTATTAGTATATTTGGTTTTTTAATAAAAATGGCTCATGGCGAATTAGACCATTATGTAAAAAGAATGGGCGGTGCTGGCAGGGTTCTTCATTTTTCGGGAAAATTTTCTGAAGAATTAGCGGTTAGAGTTGATTTTGAAAGAGGGTATTGTAACTCTATTTTCGATCTTGGGGTTAACGATAGATTAGAAATTCTTGTAGAGCGTGGCCATATTCAAGATCAAATCGACACCGTTAGAGTTGCTACTACGCCACCTGGCTATCAGGATACGGGGGGGCCAACATCATTACGAAAATTCTATAAGGCTATCATTAAATTTAAAGTCTATCATTTCCACGATACGACTTTCAGTAGCCGAATTCGTGCAACATCAGACACCGTGGAGATGGATACTCTTCTCTCTGACGGCGCTAACTTAGCGGCATTTCTTTACTATCTACAGGAAAAACACCCAGGTCATCTTGACTGCATCGAAAAGGCGGTCAGGAGCATCGCCCCCTTTTTCCAAAGGTTCTTATTAAAACCTGATCCCGATACTGAACGCTATATTCGTCTCCGCTGGCACCATGTCGGCGCAGAAGAAGCTTTCGACGTTAGCGATCTCTCCGACGGCACCTTGCGCTTCATCGCCCTGGCGGCGTTGCTTCTGCAACCCAACCCGCCGCCGACCATCATCATCGACGAACCCGAACTCGGGCTTCATCCCGCTGCGATTGCTCAACTGGCGGCGATGATGCATCAAGTTGCGCCGGAGGTGCAGATTATCGCGGCGACGCAATCGCCGACTTTCGCCAGTTATTTCGGCTGGCAGGATTTCATCGTCGTTGAGCGGGAGAATGATGCGTCCACCTTCCGCCGCCTGACGGAGGAAGAGGTGAAGCCGTGGCTGGATGAATTCTCGATGGGCGCAATCTGGGAGATGAATCTCATCGGAGGGCAGCCGAAGTGATCCGGCTTGCGATATCCGCCGAAGGCGAGTCGGAGAGATTGTTCGTTGAAAGCCTTCTTAAGCCGGTTCTGTTGGAAAAAAATATCGACGTCCGCGCAACCATTCTTCCCACCGGACAACGACCCGATGGGTCTCTTGCCCGGGGCGGGACCGTCAATGTTGATCGTATTCAGCATAGGGTTAGGCCCTTATTGAGTTGCTTTGATTACGTTACGACGCTCTATGATTTTTATAAATTCAAGCGCGATGCTTCAATTCTATCCGTTGAGTCGCTTGAAGTGAAAATAGCTGAAGTCGTTGGAAATCAGAGTAGATTCATTCCGTATGTTCAGAAGTATGAGTTGGAGGGGTTATTTTTTTCGGATAACGCGAAGCTCGAGGAATATTTTGAGATCGAGTTGAGCACCGATCTCCGAGACGCGCTGCGGCGTATTGAAAGCCCTGAGCATTTGAATGACTCCGAGCAAACAGCACCGTCAAAGCGTCTTGAGACTTGGACTGTCGATGCAAACCGCCTGAAGCGTTATAACGGGGGTACAAAAACCGCTCATGTCGCCGCGCTGGCCAACCATATCGGCCTTGCCACCATGCGCGCCCAATGCCCACGCTTCAATACTTGGGTAACAACCCTCGAAACTCTTGCAGAACGCCCCTGATGCCTCCCACCTTTGCCCGCGCCATCGCCACGGTTGGCGGTTTTACGATGCTCAGCCGCGTGCTCGGCTTTATCCGCGATGTCGTGCAGGCGGCGGTGTTGGGGGTTGGGCCGGAGTCTGATGCGTTTTTGGTGGCGTTCAAACTGCCGAACTTCTTTCGGCGGCTGTTTGGCGAAGGCGCGTTTAATGCCGCGTTCGTGCCCGTCTTCGCCGGGTTGCTGGCGACGGAAGGGCATCGGCGGGCGGTGATGTTTGCCGAACAAGCGCTGGCGGTGCTGTTGGCGGCGCTGTTTGTGTTTCTGGGGCTGGCCGAAGCGGGGATGCCGTACCTCACGATGGTCATGGCCCCCGGCTTTGTGAACGACCCGGAACGATTTACCCTGACCGTCGATCTGGCGCGCATCACCTTCCCTTACCTGCTGCTGGTCTCGCTCGCGTCCTTGCAATCGGGGGTGTTGAATAGCCTTGACCGGTACGCGGCGGCGGCGGCGACGCCTATTCTGCTGAACCTGTGCATGATTGCGGCGATGCTGGGGCTTGCGCCGATTTTGGGGCAACGTGGGCGCGATGGTGTGGCGGAAGCGCTTGCCTGGGGCGTGGTCGGTGCGGGGGTGGCGCAGTTTCTGTGGCTGGCGGCGGCGTGTCGGCGGGCCAACGCGCCCTTACGGTTGCCGCGCCCGCGCCTAACGCCCGAGGTTAAAAAGCTGCTGAAACTGCTGCTCCCCGGTGTGCTTGGCGCGGGGATTATGCATGTCAATGTGATGATTGATATGATCATCGCCTCCCTGCTGCCCACGGGCGCGGTTACGCATCTCTATTATGCCGACCGTATCGCGCAACTGCCGCTCGGCGTCGTGGGCGCGGCGATCGCGACCGCGCTGTTGCCGCTGCTCGCCCGCCAGATTCGCCAGGGCGATGAGGCGGCGGCGCAGGCCAGCCAGAACCGCGCGCTGGAATACGGGCTAATGCTCACTCTCCCCGCGACTGCCGCGCTGATGGCGTTGGCGGAGCCGATCATGATTGTGCTGTTCGCGCGGGGAGCCTTCAGCCTCGCCGATGCTCAAAGCACCGCGCGAGTGCTGCAAGGTTTTGCAGTCGGCCTGCCCGCTTTCGTGCTGGTGAAGGCGCTCACGCCCGGCTTTTTCGCGCGGGAAGACACAAGAACCCCCGTGCGCTTCGCCATCGTCTGCCTGCTGACCAACCTGCTGTTTAATCTGGCGCTGATGCCCTGGTTGGGCGCGGCGGGGGTGGCGCTCTCGACCAGTCTGTCGTCTTGGCTGAATGTGGCCATGTTGGGCGTCACTTTGCATCGGCGCGGGTTGCTGACGGTGGATGCAAGGTTGCGCCGCCGGGGGCCGCGTCTGTTAGTGGCGGCATTGGTCATGGCCGGGGCGATTTTTGCCGCGCTGCCTTGGCTTCTACCCCTGCTGCAACCGGGCGAAACCCTGCGTTATCCACTGTTCGCCGCGCTTTGCGCTGGGGGCGCGCTGCTGTTTTTCGGGCTGGGGCAGGCGCTTGGCGGTCTCGATCTGCGGGATCTGAAAGCGCTGCGGCGGCAGCGTTAGGGCGCTTGACCCGCCCCCCTCGCATCCGTGATAAGCATAGGTATGAGCAAGCGCATTTTCTCCGGCATTCAGCCGACCCATCACCTGCATCTCGGCAACTACCTGGGCGCGGTTCGCAACTGGGTGAAGCTGCAAGCGGAATTCGAGTGCATTTTCTGCGTCGTCGATCTGCACGCCCTCACCGTGCCGCAAGACCCGGCAGCGCTGCTAAGGGCAACGCGCGAAGTAGCGGCAACCTATATCGCCGCCGGGATCGACCCCGATAAGAACATTCTGTTCAATCAATCTGCGGTGCCAACCCACGCCACGCTCGGCTGGCTGCTGGGGTGCGTCACGCCGCTGGGTTGGCTTAACCGCATGACCCAGTTCAAGGAAAAAGCCGGCAAGCAAAAAGATATGGCCGGCTTGGGGCTGTATTCCTATCCTGTGCTAATGGCAGCAGATATTTTGCTTTATCACGCCACGCACGTGCCCGTGGGCGAGGACCAGAAGCAGCATTTGGAGTTGGCGCGCGACATTGCCGGGGCCTTCAATCGCCAGTTCGGCACTGAGTTTTTCCCGCTGCCCGAACCGCAGATTTTCGGCACGGCGACCCGTGTGATGTCGTTGCGTGATGGCACCAAGAAAATGTCGAAGTCCGATGAGTCCGATTACTCGCGCCTCAATGTTACGGATGATGCTGATACCATCGCGCTCAAGGTAAAAAAGGCTAAAACTGACCTGCTGTTGCTGCCCGAAAGTGTTGAAAAACTCGAAGGCCGCCCGGAAGCCGCCAATCTGCTGAACATCTTCGCTGCTCTCAGTGATAAACCGTTAGCCGAGGTGGTGGCCGATTACGCGGACAAAGACTTCTCCAGCTTCAAGCGCGACCTGTCCGATCTCACGGTTGCCGTCATGGGGCCAATGTCCGTCCGTCTCAATCACCTGATGGCCGATCCCGCCGAGCTTGACCGCATTCTCGCACGCGGGGCCGAACGGGCGCAGGCAATCGCGACGCCGGTGTTGGAGAAGACCTACGATCTGATGGGGCTGTTGCGTCCGAAGGCGCTTTAGTCAAGCCCCCCTGCTCCACCAAGACGAATCGCGTTCCCCAAGGGGCCGACGCCCCTTGGGCGGGGGTTCGGGGGCAGCGCCCCTGAGCCAAGAGACCTGACATGACCAAGTATGACGTTATCATTCTCGGCGCAGGGGCTGCGGGCCTTATGGCGGCGCTTACGGCAGGGCAGCGCGGGCGGCGGGTGTTGCTGCTCGATCATGCGGACGCGCCGGGGAAGAAGATTCTGATTTCGGGCGGTGGGCGCTGCAATTTCACCAATCTGGACTGTGCGCCAGATAGATTTTTATCGAGCAATCGGCATTTCGCCAAATCGGCCTTAGCGCGCTACACGCAGTTCGATTTTATCGACATGGTGGCGCGGCACGGAATCGCCTATCACGAGAAAACCTTGGGGCAGTTGTTCTGCGATGGGTCGGCGCGGGCGATTGTTGAGATGCTGCTGGCCGAGGCGGCGCGGGGCAATGTCACGCTCCAACTCACGTGCGCGATTACCGATGTGCGCCGCGCCGATCATTTTGAAATCGAAACAGATAAGGGCAACTTTAGCGCCCCTTCCCTCATTCTGGCGACGGGCGGCCCGTCGATCCCGAAGATGGGCGCGACCGGCTTTGCCTATGAGGTGGCCAAACGCTTCGGCCTGCCGATTATCCCGCCGCGCCCGGCCTTAGTGCCGTTCACGGCGGGCGGGGCCGAGTTGGACCTGATGACGGGCCTTGCCGGGGTGGCGGTGCCAGAGTCCCGCGTGAGCCTTGGCAAGCGCGCGTTTCGGGAAGCGCTGCTGTTCACCCATCGCGGCCTGTCTGGTCCGGCGATCTTGCAGATTTCGAGCTATTGGCAGCCGGGTGAAACCGTGCGGCTCGATTTATTGCCGGACGGCGATGCGGTGGAGATTCTCCTATCGGCTAAGCAGGGCCGGGCGCGGGCGGAGCTTAAAACCGTGCTGGCCCAGCTTTTCCCCGCCCGGTTGGCGCTCGCGCTCACGCCCGAGGCCGCAGTGGGCCGCGCGCTGGCGGATCTGCCGGATAAGTTGCTGCTGGCCGTGGCGGAAAAGGTGCAGCGCTGGCCCTTCCTTCCAGCGGGCACGGAAGGGTACGCTAAAGCGGAAGTAACGGCAGGCGGGATCGACACCAAAGCCCTCTCCTCCCAAACCCTAGAGGCAGCCAGCATCCCTGGCCTCTATGCGATTGGCGAGGCGGTGGATGTGACGGGCTGGCTCGGCGGGTATAATTTTCAGTGGGCCTGGTCGAGCGGTTGGGCGGCAGGCATGGCTGTTTAGCTGAGGTTGCGTAAAGCGCTCGGCGGTACGCCCAAATAGCGGCGGCAGGCGGCGCTTAGGTGAGCGTGGGAAGAAAACCCGGCGGCAAGGGCGATATTGGTTAGATCGTCCGGGCTGGTTCGCAGCAGGGCACGGGCGCGGCTGAGTTTACGGTCCAGCAGATAGGCTTGCGGTGAAACCCCCAGGCTGGCTTTCACCGCGCGGCTGAAAAACCCATCCGAAAGACCGAGCGCGGCGGCGAGGGCGGCGACGGTTATTCCCTCCGCCAGATGCGCGTCGATCAAATCGTCGAGCCGGGCTAGCCGTTGCGATGTTAGCCAGCCTGCGGCGCGCGGTGGCGGCGTGCCGAGGGCCTCGGCGGAGGCTTCCATAAACCGGCCCGCGAGCGCTTCCATCTCCAGCGGATCGACCCGGCCTGGCGCGAGCAGCCCTTGCCGCAGCCGTTGAGCGGTGGCGCGTACGCGCGGGCCGCTGAGATCGGTCGCTTGCGGCGCGGATAGGGCGTTCGGCAGGCTGAGGGTCAGATACTCACCCCCCGTGGTCGAGCGCGACTGAACCATGCACCCCGTTGGGATGTAGGCAAAACTATTCGGGCGCGTGCGGAAGGGGCGCAGCCGGTCGCTATCAAAGGCGTGCAGCCCCGTTTGCCCGTCGAAGGCAAAACCCAGCCCTGGAGCCGTCGCAATATAGCGCGCCTCATAGGGTTGCTGCGGTAGCAGCATGAGCCGATAGGGGCCAGCGGCATAGGGTGTCATCGCAAAAACCCCCCGATTGGGTCAGATGAGTGAAAGCCTAACCGGGGCAGAGGCGCTAAAGAAACCTCTTTATTGCAGATCTGCTCTAGGAGCGTGCCATGCCCTTTACCCGCGATGCGATTGCCGATGCCGCAGCCCTCATCTATCGCCAGATGCCGCCGACGCCGCAGTTCGCTTGGCCGCTCTTGGGGCAGCGTTTCGGCGCGACCGTGTGGGTGAAGCATGAGAATCACACGCCTACGGGGGCCTTTAAGATTCGCGGTGGCATTACCTTTATTGATTGGCTCCGGCGGACGCACCCGGACGTGCGCGGTATTCTGACGGCAACGCGCGGCAATCACGGCCAAGCCCAGGCGCGCGCAGCGGCGGCGGCGGGGCTAACGGTAAAAATCTACGTGCCGCAGGGTAATTCCACGGAGAAAAACACCGCAATGCGCGGTTTCGGGGCTGAAGTGGTGGAGTTCGGAGCGGATTTCGATAGCGCGAAAGCCGAAGCGATGCGGGTTGCGGCCGTCGAGGGGCTATTTTGGGCCGCGCCGTTTCATCTTGAGTTGGTGCGCGGGGTCGCCACCTATGGGTTGGAGCTTTTAACCGCCGTGCCAGATTTGACAACGGTCTATGTTCCCATCGGCAGCGGCTCCGGCATTTGCGGCACGATTGCCGCGCGCGATGCGCTGGGCCTTAAAACCGAGATCGTCGGTGTGGTTTCGACCGAAGCTGCGGCGGCCAAACTATCCTTTGACGCGGGCCGGATCATCGAAACTGCCAGCGCCACCACGTTCGCCGATGGCGTTGCCGTGCGCGTGCCGGTGCCCGAAGCCTTTGCGCTCTACGCCAAAGGCGCGGCGCGGATCATCGCGGTGAGCGACGCCGAGGTTGCCGAAGCCGTGCGGATTTTATTTCACGATACCCATAATCTTGCCGAAGGGGCAGGCGCGGTTGCTCTCGCCGGGCTAATCCAGGAGCGGGACCGGCAGCGCGGCCAGTGCGTCGCAGTCATCCTTTCGGGGGCGAATATGGATACGGAGATGTCGGCGCGCGTGCTGGCGGGTGTGCTCTAGCGCAAATCCCGAGCGGGTGGAATCACCCCCGCCGACGTATTTGCTTAACAAAACAACCAATTAGAGCGTTTGCCGTGAGCCAATCCGAACGGAAAATGCTCTCTCTTTATTTTAGCCCTCGCCGCCAGGTGCGTTTGACGCGCCAAGCGCTTGGCGCGTCAAACAC
>JAYSQZ010000031.1:0-31328 GCA_043721315.1 Alphaproteobacteria bacterium | reverse complement strand
GCACCCGAGAGTCGCTCCCCCTGCGGGAGCGTGGATCGAAACGCGCAGATCGGTCGAGACAACCCCGCACCCGAGAGTCGCTCCCCCTGCGGGAGCGTGGATCGAATGGATCGAAACTCGCATCAGCGGGGTTGCAACGGATATCGGCGGTCTTCAGTAAGGTCATCAATGGCCCGGACTCAAAGCCATCGGCAAAACCACGCGAACCTGCGAAATATCAACAAAAACAACAACCGAAACTGCCTAGTATCTCTTGAGCGCGCGACTCGCGCTGCAGCGTTTCGGCCAAGTCGTCCGCGCTCATTGGGGTGTCGAAAACGGGCTAAAAAATCTCATGATCCTCCAAAATAGGGCACTTAATCTCGTCTCTAAAGAAAAATCCAATATCCCAAAACGACAAAAATTTCTCAAAGCCGCATCGAAAGACGATGTCCTAACAGCACCTATCACACAGTTTTGATAGGCGATTGCCCGAACCGTTCGTCTCGGCGCAAGGCCCATTTCACCGTCGCGCCTGCCCCGTCCGTTTCACCGCTGAGGGTGATTTGTTGGTTGCGGCGCATATCGAGACCATTGCCGAGATAGAGCGAGTCGGCGACGGCCAAGGTAGCCCCCGCTGCCCGCAGTCGCCAGCCTGCACCGCTCTGGGTCCGCAGCAGAACAGCGTTGCCGCCGTGCAGTAAGGAGGCTTGTATTTTCGGGTGTAGGTGAAACCGAATAACGAAGGGCGCGACGCCATAGCCCATCTCGCCGCCGCCCGGCACCAGCCTATCTTCGCCGCGCAAATCGTGCCCATCACTGGCGAGAAACAGGCGGCGTTGCACAAGCAGCCCGAATGGGCCGATGTAGCCGTCGTGACTGAGTTCTAGCCACACCCCGTCTGGGTTTTCCTCCCGGCTGACCCCAACCTGAACCGGGCCGCGCGTGATGCGGCCTTCTGCATCGAAATCGCTGCTGGAGCGGTCGGCGATGGTGAGGGTTGTGTGCGCGGCGGTAGCGCGCTGGGCCTTGCGCCAGCGCGGGCTTGCGGCCAGATGTGCGCCGCAGTTGACGATTAGCCGCTCGCGCCCGTCCGACACTTCGAGGCTAAGAGTGCCTGCGTGGGCGGCCCCGCCGAGGGGGTAGAGCGCGGGCGGCACAGGCTCGCTGCGCCCGCTGGCCTGAGTGCCGCCGCATTCGATGAGCACGATGGTTTTGCCGCGTTCCAGTCGCTGAAAGCCGGAATGGGGCGCGCCGTGCGGGGTTTTACTGCCGCCGCCCGCGACATCGAGCACCCGCCCGATGCGGGATGCGCTCCCTTCCTGCCCACCGTTGAACAAGGCAAGCGCGCCGTCGCCGTGGCAAAAGAAGCGCAGAATCGGCACGATCCTGTCCAAGGCCAAGCTGAGGGCCGCAGGCGGCGTTGTTTGCGCGGTGCCATAGGCGGCGCGCACGGTCAGCAGCGCTTCCGTCGCCAGCAGTTGCGTAGAGGGGCAGCGTTCTATCACCCCGCCATCGGGGCGAATATCCTCGGTCAGAATAAGATCGCTGAGGCTCGCCACCGCTTTTTCGGCCTGGGCCTGCAAATCGGGCGGCAGCGGCAGGGCGAGGCTGGCCAGCGCCAATCCCGTGAAAGCGTGCAGCCGGGGTAGGCCGGGGGCCGCCAGGGGGGCCGCATCAATCAAATAGCGCCCCTGCCGCCCGAGCGAGGCCAGCAGCGGCGCGCGCAACGGGTCGCCGGTTTCACTTAAGAGAGTGCCCGCTGCCGTTAGCCACGCCGTCACCCGCCGCCCAACGCTATCGGGCCGCCAGGAAACCGGGTGCCAGTGGCCGTGATCGGCAATCCAGCGCCCCATCATTTCGCGGGCGCGGTCGTGGGCCGCAGGGGTATTGAGCTTAGTTAAGGCCGTAAGCCACCCGAAGGCATGAAGTTCGGCCCGCCACGCGGGCGTGCTGGTGTCGGGCAGCCACGTGCTATCGCTTTCGCCTAAAGGGTGACTTTCACCGAAAAACACGAAGGTGCCGTCGAGCAGTGCGGTCGCGTCCCGCGCGTTGGTTTCGGTATTGCCGCTATCGCGCGGGTCTTCTCCCTCTAAGTCATCCCACAGGGCGGGAAGGCTGATGAGCAGACGATCCGGGGGCGCGCGATCCAGCCGCCGCCAATAGAAAGGGGAGAGGAACCGCGCGTGCCGCACCCATGTCCAGGCTACCATCGCCGCTCGCTCTCTCTGCCCCGTCCGACGGTTCAGGCCGCTTTCAAGCGCCGGATATTATGAGCATAAGCGCTTGGGCCGCCGGTGAAGGTGGCGGTTCCGGCGACCAGCAGATCGGCCCCGGCGGCGACGGCACGCGGCGCAGTTGCCAGCGTAATGCCGCCATCGACTTCCAAATCAATAGGCTTGCCGCTGGCATCAATGCGCTTCCGCAGAATTTCGATCTTCCGTAACTGGCTGTCGATAAAGCTCTGCCCGCCGAAACCGGGGTTGACCGACATCACCAGAATGAGGTCAAGATCATCAATCAGATAGTCTATCATCTCGACTGGCGTATGCGGGTTCAGCACGATCCCAGCCTTTTTGCCCAGGGATTTGATGAGTTGCACTGTGCGATGCGGGTGCGCTCCCGCTTCTGGGTGGAAGCTGATAATATCCGCCCCCGCCTCGGCAAAGGCGACCACGAACGGATCGACGGGCGCAATCATCAAATGCACGTCGAACGGTAACGCCGAATGGGGGCGCAAGGCTTTCACGATGGCGGGGCCGATGGTGATGTTGGGCACGAAATGCCCATCCATCACATCGACATGAACCATATCGGCCCCAGCTTCGGTAATCGCCGCGACTTCTGCCCCCAAGGTGGCGAAATCGGCAGAGAGGATTGAGGGCGCAATCCGCGTGGCCTGCTGCATCTTATCCTGACCCCTTACGAAACGCGCCGCAACCGGGCGGCATAGAACCCATCAATCCCGCCCAACTCCGCCAAATGGCTCGGCAGAGTTCGCAGATCGCCTTGCGGCGTGATGACATCGGCCACGCCGCCCAGTTCCGCCGCCCGGATCGGCACGCGGATAAAGCGGCGGTCACGGGCGAGGAAGCGGGTAATCCGCTCCGGCCCTTCTTCTTCTTCCAGCGAGCAAACGCAGTAAACCAGCGTGCCGCCCGTGGTGAGCATCCGAGCGGCAGCATCGAGCAACCGATCTTGCGCCAGCACCATCGCGTCAATATCCCCTTGCTGCTTGAGCCACAGCACGTCTGGGTGGCGGCGGGCGGTGCCCGTGGCGGAACAGGGCGCATCGAGCAAAACCGCATCGAACGGGCGCGGCGGACGATAGAAGGCGGCATCATCGGCCACAGTTTCCGCCGTCAGCCCCACGCGGGCGAGGTTTTCAGACACGCGGCGCAAGCGGCCCGCCGACCGATCTAGCGCCGTGACTTTTGCGCCTGCGGCAGCAAGCTGCATGGTTTTGCCCCCCGGTGCGGAACAAAGATCAATCACGCGCAGACCATTCACGGGGCCGAGCAGTTTAGCGGGCAAAGCCGCCCCGGCATCCTGCACCCACCATGCGCCTTCATAGAAGCCCAGCAGCGCATCAATACGGCCATGATTGTCATGCACGCGCAAGGAGCCGGTCGGTAGAACCACCGCGCCTAGTTTTTTAGCCCACTCATCGGTCGTGCTGGGGTCTTTCAGCGTCAGATCGAGCGCGGCTTCCCCGCGCAAGGATGCGGCGATAGCCTTGGTTTGCGGCTCGCCGTAGGTTGAGACCCACGAGGTCCACAGCCAATCGGGAATGGCGACGCGCGTGCGGTCGATTTCCGCCAACACGGTGTCTTGCTCGTCGATCACGCGGCGGAGCAGCGCGTTCACAAAGCCGGTCATATGAGCCATATTGAGCGCGGTCGTGAGCGCGACTGTGGCCGAGACCGCTGCGTGCGGGGGGGTTTCGAGTACGAGAAGTTGGGCGATGCCGAGGCGCAGAATATCTTCGGCGACTGCATCGCGCGCCTTAATCGGTTCGCGCACCAGCTTGGTAATCACCGCATCAATATAGCCCAAGTGCCGCAACACGGCAGTGGACAGCGCGCGGACGAACGCCCGGTCACGCGGGTCCAGCCCCTTCAGGCCCTGGTGCGTGGCGAAGGCATCATCGAGTGGACGACGGCGGCGCAAGACCTGACCGATAATCTCAACCGCCAGCACGCGCGGATTAACCTCCGCACCGGGGCGTGGCTTCCGCTGCCCACCGCTTTCACTGCGAACCCGGAAAGGCCGATCCCCTTGCAGCCTATCCCCCTGCGGACGGTCGCCTTGAGGACGGCTGCCGTAGGGTCGATCTCCCTGCGGGCGGTCGCCTTGAGGACGGCTGTTATAGGGTCTATCTCCCTGCGGACGGTCGCCTTGGGGACGGTTGCCATAGGGTCGATCCCCCGGCGGGCGTTTACCGCCACCACCAGCTCCCGAAGGGCGGTTTCCACCGGGGCGGTTTCCAGGCGGGCGGCGGCCCGATGAATGGTCGTTCAACCCCAGGGCCTCCGGCTGCGCGGCGCATCGGATTTAGACCGGCTCCGCCAGGGCGTGCCCGGCAGGGTCGGTTTGGCGAGGGAGGAAACAAGCGCCATCAATCGGGTTACTCTATTCTGCGTCGAAGGGTGTGTGGAAAACAGACTATCCGCTCCCGCACCGCTCAAGGGATTGTAGATGAACACATGGGCCGAGGCCGGATTGCGTTCGGCTGAAAGGTTTACGCGACCTTTGGCATAGGCTTCAATCTTTTGTAGGGCCGTTGCAAGCGCTTCAGGGTTGCCACAAATCGAGGCACCCGTTTTATCGGCTTCATATTCGCGGGTTCGGGAGATGGCCATTTGCACCAGCATGGCCATAATCGGGGCTAAAATCATCAAAATCAGCGCGCCGATGCCGCCAATACCGCCGCCCGCGCGGTTATTGTTGGAGGCGTTGAACATCATGGCGAAATTTGCCAGCATACCAATCGCCCCGGCTAGGGTGGCGGTAATCGTCATCGTCAGCGTGTCGCGGTTTTTGATATGAGCGATTTCATGGGCGATAACCGCCGCGATTTCGTCGCGGTCCAGAATTTCAAGCAACCCTGACGTCACCGCCACCACGCCCTTATCGGGGTTGCGTCCGGTGGCGAAAGCGTTCGGCTGGCCCTCGTGCATCAAATATACGCGCGGCATAGGAATTTCCGCCCGGCGCGCGAGATCGGCAACGATTTCATACAGTTCCGGGGCCGAGGCTGGATCGAGCGGTTGGGCGTGGTGCATCCTGAGCACCAAGGAATCCGAGGTCCAATAGGCAAAGAAATTCATTGCGGCGGCGACCACAAAGGCAACAAGCATCCCGCCTTGCCCAGCAATGGCATAGCCTACCATGCCAAAGATGGCGGTAAGCCCCGCCAACAGCAGAAATGTGCGCGCGTTCATCGTAAGGCGCCTCCTTGGCCGTGCCGAGTTTCAAGCGCAGCGCTTGCCCCTCGGCATCAAGCATATATGTAAGAAGGCTATAGCCCCAATCAAGAAACCGAACGCGGAGACCGCACCGATGCCCAAAAAACTGACCCCCCTCCCGCCTGCCGCCCCCCCGCCTGAAACGAAGCCCCTTGAGACTAAACCCCCCAAAGAATACGGCGGCCCCCAAGGCCCCGAGCCAACCCGCTTCGGCGATTGGGAGAAAAACGGGCGGTGTTCGGATTTTTAAGGGGGCGGCGGGTTTGGTCAGGGTTTTTTGACATGATCCTGATGATAGGTATAGGGCCGCACTCTGCGGTTACCGAACCGCTTTAGCCTTGTTTGTAAGACGGGTTTTAATTCCTTTTTTCGATTGGGCATTCTCATATACAAAGCTACCCATCCCACTCTAATGTCTTATCGTCTAGTATTTGTTAAGGGAGAAATTGGATTGGTGACGACAAGAACGATGATTAAAACTGCATTCCCTATCGCTGGTTTGATATGGGATGTCGTAGAAAATTCGCAAAAGGAAACTGATGCGGCTTCTCAGGGTACAGCCGATGGTTTCCATGCGGAAGCGGCCCGGCAAACCGTCCGATTGCAGATGGCCAAACTACAGGCCCAGGTAGCTCAGGAAATGGCTATAGCCTCCAGGATCGAGAGTGCTGAAGAGGTGGAGATTGAGGAGTTCTATGAGGTTTCCGGGAAAGGAAATGCAGGCGCAAACCTGGATAGTAAGTCTGGGATGATCAACCTCGGGGCTAGTGTTGAGGGGCTGCGCGTGACCAAGCGTATTTATCATTTCAAAGGTGGCTCTGCGGGTGCGAAGGAAGTCCGTGAAGGCGAGTCTACCTAACCAAATATCAATAATCTCCCTACCCCGTTACGGGCCGTGCCAGGGTTTGCAGCTTTTGCCGGGCGGCGCGCACGTAGTCTTGCAGGCGCGGATCGGGGTTATTCTCGAAGCGGCGGAGGATGTCTTCGGCGGTGGCTTTGGCGTCGGCGGGGCGGTTGGTGGTTTCCATCAGGCGCTGACGGAGGCTGAGGGCGCGGGCGACGTTAACGAGAATGTCGGCCTCTTGCGAGGGGCCGAAGCGCTGAACCGCGCGCTCAACGTCGGCCAAAGCCGCCTCGGTCTGCGGGGTCGGCAGGCTCTGGAGCGCCTGCACGCGGTTCACCGAGGCTCTGGCGATATAGGGTTGCAGCAGGGGGGCATCGCTATCGCTGTAGCGCTGAAGCAGCGGCTCGACACTCGCAAGGGCCTTGGCCCAATCAATCGGCGGCGTCCGGCTTATTAGCCGAAGCTGGCTCTCATAGGCCAAAAAATGTTGGCTGATGATGAAGGGCGTCGAACTCTCCGTGACGAGCTTGTCGATGCGCGTCATCAACGCCTCGATCTCGCTTAAGGAGGTTCCGTTGAGCACCACCAGGGCAATCACCCGCTGGCTGAGGCTGCGGACCAAAAACCCATCGCCGCGCTCCCGTTGGGCTTGCGCCGCGAACCGATCGGAAAGATCAAGATAGGTCACCGATTCCGCAGGGCGGTTGAGGCGGGCGTAGGTTCGGCCCAGATCGACGGCTATTTCGTGGCGAATGCTCAAACTGTCGCCAATCGGCAGGCGCTCTAAGCGGCGCTGGGCGGCAAGGTAGCTATCGAGCGCTTCTTCGTAGCGGGGCGGGGTGGTTTCGCTTAGGCTATCGCCTTCCAACCCCAAGGCTTCGGCCAGTCGGCCTATACTGACACTATCGGTTTCCGCGCTGAACCGGGCCAGAAAGTCCCGAATGGCGGCGCGTTGGGCCTCAAGGCGTCGCGGTTTGGCGTCGCGGTGAGCATAGATCATGTTGAGCGCAACCCGCGACACCACGCGGCGCGTGCGGATTTCGGAGGCTTTGGAAAAGCGGTTCAGAACATCGTCGCCAACCGCCAGCGCTTCGGTTTCGCGCCCAAGCCGATAGAGGGCCAAGCCCTTTTGCAACAGCGCATCGGCGACATAAAAATCCTTCCCCAGAATTCCCATGGGTTCGGCCAGGGTTAGCGCGTCTTCGGCAAAAGGAATGGCTTTGGCCGCATCGCTGGGAGTGTTGGAAAATGCCCGCGCGGCTTCTATCCGCGCCATCAGCAGCCGTTCTTGCACGGCGGGCTGCCTGCTGCTGCGAAACCGGGCGACGAGCGTGTCCCAAGTGTCCAGTGCTGCCGTGCGGTCTTTCGGCGTGTCGAGCAGCAAGCCAAGGCCCTTATTATAGAGGGCAGAGGCGGTAATCTCTTCCGCATCATCCCCCGTGAGGGCTTTGGCGCGCTCCAACGCGCCCTCGTACAGCGCGCGCTTATCCGCAACGGGTGTGTCGCCGCCAAGCCGCAGCCGCATGACGCCAAGGCCCAGGAAGGACCGCGCGACGGTGGCGGCAATCTCGGGATCGGGGTTCCCATCGAACTGGTCCATAACCCGGCGGTAATCGGCAGCCGCGCCGCGATAATCGGTGGGGTTAAGCTGGGTGAGCGCCAGCGCGCGGGTGAAATAGCCGTACACCAGCACGCGCTGGTTTTCCGGTGTTTGGGCCGTGCGGGCAGGATCGGCCAAACGGTCGAGGATCGCCTGATAGGCCGGGTCGCGCGCGGGTAGGCTCGCGAGTTTCTGGCGGTATTCAAACACGCTGGCCTCGGGAACGCTCACTGTTGAGTGCAAGGCCGAAGCGGGATCGTTGGCGCAACCACCGAGCAGAGCAATCCCGCTGCCAAGGCCCAAGAGGAGAGCGCAAAAACGAAAGCGGGGGCGCAGCATGAGCTATCCTGACGATCAGACGATGTTCAAGATGATTATAAGATTTCTGCTAAATTTCTGCAACGCGGCGTTGCGCGAACGGGCCACTCTCCCCGGAATAAACGGGGTTGACGATGGCCCCGTTCGTCCTCGCGGGTTAGTTTTTCTGAAGAGTAACACCGCCCTCGCCAATGCGGAGTTCCAGCGCTTTTGGGCGGGTTTGCTCGTAGTACACATAGCCGCCAAGGCCAATCAGGGCCGCGACGAGCACGCCGATAACAAAGCCGTTCCGGTTCATGCCGCCACCCGGCGCACGAGACCGAGAACGACCAGCAGAATAATCGCGCCCACAGTGGCATGGAGCACCGAACCAACAAAGCCCGAGCCGATCACCAACCCAAAGCGCGGCAGCACCAACCCCGCGATAAACGCGCCGACGATGCCAACGGCGATATTGCCGAGCAGACCGAAGCCATACCCCGCCACAACAACCCCCGCGAGCCAGCCCGCGAGCGCCCCGATGAGCAGAAAAATGAGAAGGCTTTCGATACCCATGGGGGTTCTCCTATAGTCCTGAAGCCCCCTTGGAGGGGGGTGTGCTTAGGACAACGCCGGAGGGGCCGGAAGGTTCCAGCCTAGAGCTTTGGCGTGACCGGGAGAGTGGGAACGGCGGGAAGCGTTAACCTACGCAGCGATTCGCGCCCTTTCGTTACCCATTCCACGACGCGCGGGTCGCTATCGGCCCCATAGAGGGCGATAAGTTTTTCGAGGGTTTGAATTGCTCCAGGCCGATCGCTGCCTTTAAGTGCCGCGCTGCGGAGCGTCAGTGCCTTGGCGACTAGTGCCCGGACAGCGCGGTTCTGACTATCCTGGTAGCGGCTGACGACAAGATCACTATCTTCCAAAATCTCCTTGTTTCGGGGTGGCTGCAAATTTGAGTAAAGAACGATGCGATTGACGTAAGTTAGTGCGAGTTGGCCCGAAAGTTTTGGATCGAGGCGATTACCGTAGCGCTGGATCATCGGGTTAACAAAAACCAGCGCCGATTCCCAAGCGCCAGGAGATTTGTCGAGAAAGGCACCGAGATAATTTGCGTTAGCCCAAAGTATGTTTTCGATGATATTGGGATCATCAGAGTGAAAAAACTCTTGATCCATATTATCAATAATTGGTGATATTTTATTATAATAATTTATTCCCATTATTTGGAATAAAGAAACTTGTTTTGCGTATATATCGGAGCGAACTCTTTCGATTGATAGCGTTTTTTGCGGGTTATTTTTTGTTATGTAGAGCAATTCATCAAGTTTATTTATATTTGAGACGGCTTTGTTTTCGTTCTTGGTCAGCAGGTTCATCATCGCCAAACCTCGATACACGGCAGCCTTATTATCGTTGATAATCGTCGTGGGGTCTTGAGCGAGGCGTCTTTCTATTTCTTGAAAGGCTTCGATAAATTTTGGTGTTGACTCGTGAGCCATACCAAAGACTAAGAGCGATTGGAGCATGAAAGCGCGAATTGATTGGTCGGATTCATCGCGGAATTTAGTTTGGATATCCTGATTGAGTGCCTCGATATCAGCCAATTTTCCGGGGAATGTATCCCGTTGATAGACAAGAATATTCAGCGCGGCGCGTGCGGCGAAACGACGCTGAAGTATATTGACCGAGGTATAATTGGTTTCCACCAAAGATCGGCTCAGGCTGACGGCCTCATCATTTTTTCCCAAATTAAAGAGGCCGCCGGTTTTCTTGAGCGTCGCGTCGGCTTTCCAGCGTTCTTGAACGTCTGCCGCAAGCGTCGGCACCAAGGTTAGCGCATCATCAGCAAAGGCAATGGCCGTTGAGGGTGTATTCTGGGTTTCATCGGCAAGGCTAACCAGCGCCGAAACCACCCACACGCGCACCTCCGGCAATGGGCTTGTGCGGTAGCGCTGCGTGAGGGTTTCAAGACCAATAAGTCCCTGCTTGCGCTGCTCCGGGGTTCCTTGAAGCAGGTCAAAATTCATATTGTGATAGACGAGAACCGCAATTTCCTGCGCTTTGGCCCCTTGGGTTCCCTGAACGCGGGCCAAGGCACGATTGTAACCATCCAAGGCTTCGGGCAGGCGGCGGGGGTCAATCTTCGTTGTGTTGGTTGCCGCATTGAGGAGTGAGGCGCTGACCATGAGATCAATCAGCGCATCAGGGTTCTGCTCATACTCGGTAACGAGGCGGGTATAGTCGTTATTGGCGGCGGCCCAATCGGGCGGCGTGAGCTTCTCGAACGCGCGGGCGCGGTTAAACAGCGCGTCCGCCCGGTTATACTCGCTTTCCACTGTTTGCGGCGTGCGTGCGGGGTCGGCCAGACGGTCCAGCAAGGCTTGGTAGGCGGCATCGCGCGGCGACAAACCCTTCATCGCCTTTGCAATATCGGCCACGGTCGCGCTGGGAGGGAGGGAGGTTTGTGCTGCACACCCCAGCACGGACAATGCTAAACCGCAAAGCACAAGAGACTGGCGCAGGCGCATAGAACGGACTCTCAAAATTTAGCGGTAGAAAGCATGACTATAAAATCCTAACCCTTTTTCTGCAACGCCGCGTTGTGGGGCAAAATGTTAGCCAAACAAAAAACGGGGCCGTTGCCGACCCCGTTTCTGAACGCTCGAAAACCGCGGCCGCCTAGTAGCGATAGTGTTCCGGCTTATACGGGCCTTGATTGTTGATGCCGAGATAGTCGGACTGCGCCATCGTGAGCTGCGTTAGTTTCGCGCCGACTTTGGCGAGATGCAGGGCGGCGACTTTTTCATCGAGATGCTTCGGCAGGGTGTACACCTTGCGCTCGTAGTTCGCCGAATTCTGCCACAACTCGATCTGCGCCAGCACCTGATTGGTGAAGGACGCGGACATAACGAAGCTGGGGTGGCCCGTGCCGCACCCGAGGTTTACCAAGCGGCCTTCAGCCAGCACAATCAGGCGTTTGCCGTCCGGGAAGACGACTTCATCGACCTGCGGCTTCACGTTTTCCCATTTGTAGTTTCGCAGCGAGCCGATTTGGATTTCGCTATCGAAATGGCCGATGTTGCAAACAATCGCGCGGTCTTTCATATCGCGCATGTGATCGAGAGTAATCACGTCGATATTGCCCGTCGCGGTTACGAAGATATCGCCCAACGGGGCGGCTTCGTCCATCGTGATGACCTGATAGCCTTCCATTGCGGCTTGCAGCGCGCAAATTGGATCGACTTCCGTCACCATCACCCGCGCGCCTTGGCTGCGGAGTGAGGCGGCAGAACCCTTGCCCACGTCGCCGTAGCCCGCGACCACGGCAACCTTGCCGGCCATCATCACGTCGGTCGCGCGCTTGATGCCATCGACCAGGCTTTCGCGGCAGCCGTAGAGATTATCGAACTTCGACTTGGTAACGCTATCGTTCACGTTAATGGCCGGAACCTTCAACGTCCCCGCTTTCGACATTTCATAGAGGCGATGCACGCCCGTGGTGGTTTCTTCCGAAATACCGCGAATATCGTCCATCAACGCCGGGAAGCGCTGATGCAGCACGAGGGTTAGATCGCCGCCGTCATCCAGCACCATATTCGGGTGCCAGCCGTTCGGGCCTTCGATGGTTTGGTCGATACACCACCAAAACTCTTCTTCCGACATGCCCTTCCAGGCGAACACCGGAATACCGGCTTCTGCCATCGCAGCGGCGGCTTGGTCTTGCGTCGAGAAAATGTTGCACGACGACCAGCGCACTTCCGCGCCCAACGCCGTTAGGGTTTCGATCAGAACCGCCGTCTGAATGGTCATGTGCAGCGAGCCTGCAATGCGCGCGCCCTTTAGCGGTTGCGCCGCGCCATATTCGGCACGCAGGGCCATCAGGCCGGGCATTTCGGTTTCAGCGATGCGGATTTCCTTCCGGCCCCAATCGGCCAGAGACATATCCTTAACTTTATAATCGGCGCTCATGATCTTCCTTCCGGCGGCACGGCCTGCTTCGGGGCGGGCAAGCATGTATCAGGACATAAATATACCTTTATGTGCGCTCCTTATACGCGCGCGCCGCCGGAAGGGCAAGGGGAAGTCTTTTGAGGGTTTGCTAGAACTTATTCTTCGCGCCAACAAAACCCGATTTCGCCGCCTCGCCCGCGCAAGCATAAGCGCCGTCTTTGGTTTTGCCGAAATAGCGATTGCCGGGATCGAAAGATTTGCCGGAGTTGGGGTTGAGCCACACCACGCCGCCTTTACCGCAGCCTTTCTCCGCCCCAGCGAGATCGGTAAAACTTTGGCCGGGTAGGGCTTTGGTGAGGGCACCAGCCTTTGCAGCAGTCGAAACATCAGCTTTGGGCACGGCAATCTTGGAGGCGTCAACCTTCGGGACTTCAATCTTTGGCGTCTCAACTTTTGGCACGGCCACTTTCGGCACAGCAGGAACCCCGTTCGGCAGGGGCGTTTGAGCGATCACACTGGAGGATAGCGTGATAAGCGCGGCGGACAATAGGATCGATAGGGAGCGCATAGCTCATCTCCTGAGAGGGAAAACCTCAAGCATCCTATCACCGTTGCGCCAGAAATACCGCCTTTGCCCGTCGGTGCGTGAAGAACGCCCCCACGTGCAGGCCAATAGCCACGGCGAAGCTGATAATGCGGGCACTCGCCCTGCTGTTGCTCGACCTGCGACGCCTGCGGCAGTATCCGGGGTTAGGGGGGGGCGTGCCGCAGAATTAGGGCCGTTTAGCCGGATTGAGTTGATCGACAAGCTGGCGAATTTTCGGGTCTTGGCTCGCCCCAAAGCGCGCCTGTGCCTCCTGGGCAATGGTCTCAAGCTGTTGCGTCTCGCCAGGAAGCCATTGCGTGATGACGTGACGGCGGAGTAAAAGCTCCAGCAGTTTGAAGTTGTCAGGCATAGGGCCGTCCCGCCCGTCTAGCGCGTCGGCGATGCGATCCAGGTGTTGAAGCGCGGGCGCGGCCCCCAACGGTCCTGTAGCGCCATAGGCATTGGCGAGCGTAAAATGTGCCGACAGTAACAGGGGCAGAGTAGTCGGCCCGGCGACGCCCTTCGTCAAGTTAAGGGCAGATCGACCAACTCGGATGATCTCTTGCAGCGGCGGCGGCTTCAGCGTACCGAGGGTCTCGGTCTGCTGAAGCCGAACCTGAGCAATCATCATGGCGAGCGGCTCCTCCGGGCTGTTAACGATGGAACTGGGGCGCTGAAGTTTAGGCTCATACTCCGCCACCAGCGCCCCATAAGCATCGGCTAAGGCGCGGGCCGAGGCATAACTTGCCGCTTTTGCTGTCGTTTGGCTGAATTTCGTCATCAGCACGGCGCGGGCGACGACCAAATCCGTATCGTCGTTGTAGGTATCGATCAACTCTGCCTCTAGCGCCGCCGCCTCGTCGGGCCGCCCCATTTGACGGAGCAGCAGCCCTTTTGCCATAAGCGACTGCGCGAGCCATTGATAGCGGTCGCCGGATAGGGCGGTTTTCCCGCGCCCCAGCACCTGATCGAAAACCGTCAGGGCCTCTGCCCGCTCGGCGGGACTGCGTGCAGCAAGCCCGACGCCGAGAGAGTAGAGAACCGCTAGCAGCCGTTCTCGTGCTAGCGGCGACGGAAGCGGGCCGATCTTAGCCAGGGTTTGTTGCACCCAGGCTCTCGCCTCATCCGGTCGCCCCTGAACAAAACTGAGTTCGATCAAATTAATGGCGATACTTGTATAAACCCGCAGGGCTTGATTGCTGAGATCGTAAGAGTTGTAAGCAGGCAAACTCGCGGGATCGAAAGCATCGAAAATTTTCCGGTACAGGCCAATGGCTTTATCGGTCGAAGTTCCCCCGAGATTGCTCAAATACACTGCTTCCCGCAGGACAAGCGCGTCGCGTGCGGGCTGAAGGGTTTTCGGATCATTGCCCGATATAATCTCGATGGCGGTATCGAAATCAACCGCCGCTTTGTCGGCGGTATTGGGCCGATAGGTTTCAGCCCGAAGAGCGTAGAGGTTGGCGAGCAGCTTTCGATCGAAATCGGTGTTTGCGTAACCGTTTAACGTGGTGATGGCGTTCGCCAATTTTGGGTCGTCGGAGGTGCGGGGAATGTATCCGCTCAGACTGATCTCCAACGCTCCTCGGTTCGGGCCAGTGCCGATCATTTGTTCCAGTGTAATATTGGGCACTGATTGAGCGAGCGCCGGAGCGGTTGTGCCAAGGGAACAAAAAACCCCAATGCCGATTATTCGTATCGCCGCCCGCATAACCCCGCCCCTCGCTTCGATTGCACCCGATCCGTCTAAACCCCTTCGTCCGCCCCGTCCAGCACCACGCCGAGTTCTGCCTCGAAGGCCGCGACGGCGGCATTTAGATGGGTTGCCAGCCGCTCGAAGGCGGCAAGGTCGGCGGTGGGGAGTCCGGCCAGCAGGCGTTTTTCAGCCGAAAGGGCCAGCGGCACGATTTGATCGTACACCGCGCGGCCCGCCTCGGTCATTTCCAGGGTCAGGCGGCGGCGGTCGTAGGGATCGACCCGGCGGGCGAGGCGTTCGGCCCCGAGCAGGCGGGCGATGGCGCGCGACACGCGCACCTTATCCATTGCCGTGCGCCCTGCTACTTCGGTTGCCGTCATTTCGCCATAGCGGCCCAGCACGGCCAAAATCCGCCATTCGGGGATCGTGAGGCTGAACTGATCCGAGTAGAGTTTAGCAATCAAGGCGCTTACGCGGTTACTCAGCACGCTCAATCGGTAGGGCATGAACCGTTCCAGATTAAGCGGCGTCTCGTTAAGGCTCGGTACCATCTCCTCCCCCCATCTTACTTGCGATTTGTTTCTTGTGAAACTAATATCGAGTTTTGCTATTGTTTCCCAGATGGAAGCGCAACGCAATCTGCCGCAGACGGCAGTTTAAGAATACGAAGGGAGGGGATGACATGAGCGAAGTTACCGAAATTAACCCGATGGGGACAGATGGTTTCGAGTTCGTCGAATATACGGCGGCAGACCCGGCGCAACTGGAAGCCCTATTTACCCGTCTTGGGTTCAAGGCGGTGGCAAGGCATCGCTCCAAAAATGTGCGGCTGTTTAAGCAGGGCGACGTGAATTTCATTCTCAACGCCGAGCCGTCGAGTTTCGCCCAAGCCTTCGCGCGCGTTCACGGCCCCTCCGCCTGCGCTATGGCCTTTCGGGTGAAGGATGCGGCCTATGCCGTGCGCCGCGCTGAAAGCCTGGGGGCGAAGGTGTTCACGGGTGCGGTTGGTCCGATGGAACTCAATATCCCGGCGATCCAAGGCATTGGCGGGAGTCTGATCTATCTCGTGGACCGTTACGGCCCCAGCACGATTTACGATGTGGATTTCGTTCCCCTACCGGGGGTGGAGCCGGTGCCGTTCGGCGTTGGTTTAGCGCAGATTGATCATCTCACGCATAACGTCCATCGCGGGCGGATGACTGAATGGTCCACCTTCTACGAGCGCCTGTTCAACTTCCGCGAAATTCGCTACTTCGATATCGAAGGCAAGGTAACGGGGCTGGTGTCGAAAGCCATGACCAGCCCGTGCGGTAAAATTCGCATTCCGATCAACGAAAGCTCGGACGATAAAAGCCAGATCGAAGAATATCTACGCGCGTATAATGGCGAAGGCATTCAGCATATCGCGCTTTCAACCGAGAATATCTATGAAACGGTCGAAGCCTTGTTGGCCAAGATGGTGACGTTCATGGATACGCCAGAGAGCTACTATGAGCTTATCGGCACGCGGCTGCCCTACCATAGCGAAGATACCGAGCGCTTACGGAAAGACCGGATTCTGATTGACGGTGCGCCGACCGAAGATGGCGGTATTCTGCTGCAAATCTTCACCGATACCGTCATCGGCCCGATCTTTTTCGAGATTATTCAGCGTAAAGGCGATGAAGGCTTCGGGGAGGGCAACTTTCGTGCGCTGTTCGAGTCTATCGAACTCGATCAAATCCGCCGGGGCGTTATTTAATGAAATCCGCCTTCGAATTCCCCCATATCGAGGGGGAAGCCTCGCGGCAGGCGCACTGCGATCTGCCCCCCGGCACCTATGAGCGGGAATTGGGCCGCGATGGGTTCTTCGGCCCGGCCACGCACATGTATCACGCCAACCCGCCGACGGGCTGGACCGATTGGGACGGCCCGTTGCGCCCGCGCGCTTTCGATCTCACGCGCCTCACGGCAACCGAGCCGTGCCCGCTCGCGGCCCCGGAACTCCTCGTTAATAGCCATACACGCCTGCGTTTTTGGCGCGCGCCGACGCGGATGGCGCATCTCGCCCGCAATGGCGATGGCGATGATTTGATCTTCGTTCACACCGGCACGGCGGATTTCTTTTGCGACTATGGGCATTTGGCCATCGAAGCGGGCGATTATATCGTCGTGCCGCGCGGCACGATGTGGCGGCTGGAGGGGGCTACGCAGTTTTCGGCTCTGCTGATCGAGGCCACCAATTCTGCCTATAAGCTGCCGGATAAGGGCCTTGTCGGCCCGCACGCGATTTTCGATCCGGCGATGCTGGACGTGCCGAAAATAGATGCGGCGTTTAAGGCACAGCAAGGGCCGGGGGAGTGGCAGGTTCGGATCAAGCGGCGCGGGCAGTTCTCCACGGTTACGTTTCCGTTCAACCCGCTCGATGCGAAGGGTTGGAAGGGCAATCTTGCGCCCGTGCGGATCAATGTGCGCGATATTCGCCCGTTGATGAGCCACCGCTATCATCTGCCGCCTTCTGCCCATACGACCTTCGTGGCCGACCGTTTCGTCGTCTGCACCTTCACGCCGCGCTTGTTCGAGACCGATCCGGGCGCGCTGAAAGTGCCATTCTTTCATAATAATGATGATTACGACGAAGTGCTGTTCTATCACGCGGGCGATTTCTTCAGCCGCGACAATATCCACCCCGGCATGATGAGTTTTCACCCCTGCGGTTTCACGCACGGCCCACACCCGAAAGCGCTGGGCAATGCGTTTCAATCGAAGAAACCCGCCACCGACGAATACGCTGTGATGATTGATACGCGCGACGCGCTGGACATTGGGGCGGGCGCGGCTTCTGTTGAATGGGCGGGATATGTCGAGAGTTGGGCCGGACAGAAAGAATAAAGGGGAGAGAAGCATGAAACTCGCAACACTTCGCACGGGCGGGCGCGACGGGGCTTTGATCCTGGTATCGACCGACCTTACCCGTGCCGTCTCCGCCACCGGCATTGCCACTACGCTGCAAGCCGCGCTCGATACTTGGGCGGACACCGCGCCAAAACTGCAATCCCTGTGGGCAGAGCTTGAGGCAGGCACCGCCCCCGGTAGTGTCGCGTTCGATCCCGCCGCCTGTCACTCCCCCTTACCGCGCGCGTACCAATGGTGCGATGGCAGCGCATATGTTAACCACGTCGCGCTCGTTCGCAAAGCACGCGGTGCCGCGCTGCCCGACAGCTTCTGGACCGATCCGCTGATGTACCAAGGCGGCTCAGACACTTTCTTAGCCCCGACCGAACCGGTGCGGATGGCCCGTGAAGATTTCGGTATAGATTTTGAAGGCGAAGTGGCCGTGATCGTCGATGACGTGCCGATGGGGGCGAGCGTGGCGGTTGCGGGCAAGGCCATTCGCCTGTTGATGCTGGTGAACGATGTATCCTTACGGAATCTCATCCCGAACGAGTTGGCCAAGGGCTTTGGCTTCTTTCACTCGAAACCCTCCAGCGCCTTCTCCCCGGTCACGGTGACGCCGGAAGCGTTAGGCGTGGCGTGGGATGGTGGTAAATTGCACCTGCCGCTGCTGGTAAGCCTGAACGGTCAATCCTTCGGCAAAGCCAATGCTGGCGTGGATATGACGTTCGATTTCCCCACGCTCATCGCCCATGCCGCGAAAACCCGGCCCTTGAGCGCAGGCACCATTATCGGCTCCGGCACGGTTTCCAACCGAGATGCCGACGGCGGGCCGGGGCGTCCGGTGGCGGATGGTGGTTTGGGCTACTCCTGCCTCGCCGAAGTCCGCATGGTCGAAACCCTTCTGCACGGCGGCGCACGCACACCGTTTATGCGTTTTGGGGACTGTGTGCGGATCGAAATGCTAGATGCTGTGGGGAAGAGTGTGTTCGGGGCGATTGAGCAGGCGGTGGAGGAATATCGCTGAGAGTAGCGGCGGTCACACGTCTTCAGAGGGGCGGGTGGCTGCCGCGATCAACTCTTCGGCGCGTGTAATGCGCGCATCAGAGAGTTCTGGGAAGTGTGCCCGTTTATTCTTCGAAAGCTGCCCGTTGTTCTGAAGAATGCACAGGATCAGATTTCGAACTTTCTGCTGCGGTAGCCCGTCGAGATACTCGTCGATCACCCGGAAGGCAGCGTCGAAGGTACGCATGAAATCCAGCTCTTCCTTCAAATCAACTCTAATCGACTCAAGAATAGTTGCGTTCAGATAGACGCAAAGATCAGTCGCGTCAAAATAGCGGTAAAGGTCGATTGTCTCATTTGTAACAAGGATCGACCCATCGCCGACGCTCGACCAACCCCATTCGATAAACGGTATAATGCGCTTGGAAAAACTTTCCAGCGCGGCATCATATTTCGCCCGTTTACGCAGCATGGTGGCAGAGATAGGGAAGATGATTCCTTCGGGCGTCACCTTAGTTTTCGCGAGGGCTTGGTGGATCAAGAACCGATGTAAGCGGCCATTACCGGCCAGAAACGGATGAATAAACACAAAACCGAAGGATAAAACGGCCGTGGCGATGATGGGGTTGATTTTGGCTAAGAGGACTGCCCCACACGCCTGGAACCCATCCATAAGCTGGGAGATGTCCCCTGGTTTTGGGAAGATGCAGTGAATTCTTTCTCGGAATCCGACCGTTGTTTCACCAATATAGACCTGTTCAGTTCGCCAGCGTTTAGCTCTTAAATCAGGATTTGAGATGATCGTATTTTGAATTTCAATATATTTTTTTGTCGATGCGAAATCAAAATCATTGTGCTGTTTCAGCGCATCTATAAAGCGGAGTATTTTATTATTGGATGGTTTTTCCAACTCGATTTCGTAAGAGGCACGAGTTTCTTTCGTGTAGAGATAACTGACAGCCCGCCGAAATAGATCTTCGTCACCCTCCGGCATCAGATCTGTAATCGCCTCTTGAGCGGCACGGGTATTAATGTCGTTGATTTCGGGTGTCCGCCGGATCAGGGGGCAAAAATCTCGGTTGCCGATCAAATTAATCTCAATCCGATGTCGTGGTGACCGACCGAGGGGCGAACAGTTTGGGGCGGCTTCAAGCGTAATCTGGAGGTTGCTATCCAAGAGAGAGACATAATTTATGGGCGCGCTATCTGGCATGGGCAGAACGCGGTCTGTTAGAAATTCAAATAGAAACCAAGCCCGGCGAGCAAAGGCGCTCGCGGGTTGGTTCTCCAGCCACTCGGTTACCGCCTTCGTAAAATAATCCCAATCCGCCTGGAAGGCTGTTTTCACAATAGCAAGATCAATAGGCTCCCAGCGCAAAGCAAAATGCAGGTCGTCTATGCCAGTATTTCCGTAATCTTGATCTCGATACCAATTATAAAGGTTTGTCGCGCTTCGTTCGGTTTTTCTTGCTTTTGCGCCAACGATTGAAATTTGATAGGGTTCTGGTACAGCGAGTTTGTATCGGTCAATTAGCCCTCTTTGCCCGGTGTAGCGTTCTGTATCGCGGAGCATATCGGCCTCGAAAATTTATAAACTAGGCTCAATCTATAGGAAAATCTTTGGACGGCTGCAAAAATCTTTAGAAACCGACGAATCTCTGATTTTTTTTATAATATCACCGCTCCGCCCATTCCAACCGCCGCTGCCACGCCGCACCGCGCCGTTCGGCGATGAGAACGGCGACCTCCCCGTCTTTTGCGGTGAACCAAACGCGGCCTAAGGTTAGCGGGCCAAGGTCGGCGGCGGTGCCGCTGGCGTCTATCTGAAGGTCCGGCACGGTCAAAGCGAGGCCCTCAGTGTGGGCGGTGCCGTTGGCAATTTCGATCCTGCCTTTGCCGTCGGTGAAGGTTAGCGCCCCGCCTGCGAAAGCGTTGGAGAGGGCAAGGCCGCGCTCTGCTGTGCGGGCAGGATTGGCCTCGCTGGCGGGGGCGAGGGCTTGGCGCAAGGCGGGCAGGTCGATCCCGCCGATGCGCCCGCTGCCAATCTCCAGCGCTAGGCTGCCCGCAAGGCGGCTCGGAAGCGCCTTCAGCGTCAGCGGTTTTGCGGTCAAGGTGCCCATCAGCGACAGCTTGCCGTCGGCGTCCGGTTCGTCGAAAAAGGCGGCGCTGGCAACGCCGAGGTCGGCGTTTTTGAGGGCGAGGTTCACGGTCAACAGCGGCTCGGCCTCACCGAAAGCTAGCGTGCCGGAAAGATCGAGAGTGCCATCATAGAGGTGTGCGCGGCCTTCATCGAAGCGCCAGCGCCCCTCGGCAAAGCGAACCCGCCCTGCAACATCGGACAGGGCATAGGGCGCGTGCTCCAGCAGCCCGATGCGAAGGGCAAGGTCGAGATCGAGCGGCATCAGCAGCGCATCGGCTAAGCGGCCAGAGGTGAGGGCGCTATTTTTCCACAGGGCAGGACGCACGACCGAAACGCCAACGCCGCCGCTAATTTTCCACACGCCGTCTTTTAACGGCAGAGCCAACGTGCCGCGCGCATCCAGCGCGAGGTCTGGCAGGCGCAGGGCCGCAGTCTCCACCTGAAGCCGGTCGCGGGTGAGGTCGATCCGGGCGGTGAGGCTCATCGGCCCATCGCCGTCCACGGCCAGGCCCCAGCCAAGATCGCGCAGCGCTTGCGTTTGCGAAGGGGCGTGCGCTTCAAGATCGAGCAAGGCGGTGCCTGCGAGAGGCGACCACGCCCCGCCCCACTGGGTTTCGATCCCGCCGAGCGTGGCGGTCAGGGCAAGATCGGCACGCGAAATCGGCCCCGTCATCGCAAGCGTAAAGCGGCCCTCAACACCGGGAGTTAGCGGCAGCGGCGCGCGTAACAAATCGGCACTGCGAGCCACATCGGCCACGGCTCCGTTGGCTTTCAGCGCTAAGGTGGCGGGGGCGGTCGAAGCATCGAGGGTGCCGCTCAGGGTAAGGGGAGCGGTGCCGGCAAAGCCCGACACGCGCGCCTCTTCCACCGTCAGCACGCCGCTGACCAGCCGGGCAGTAAACCCAAGATCGCGCAACGGATGATCGCGCAGCCGCGTCTCCCCGAGCGTGAGCGAGACAGCCCCATCGAACCGTTGCAACCCGGCGAAGGCGTTTTCGCCATTCAGGAGCGTTTCCCAAGGGGTGAGCGGGTCCAGCGCATCCAGCGGCAGCCAGTCCGCCGCGAGGGTTGCCGTCACGGTTGGGCGGTCCCAGCCCCCCTCCACGCGCACGCTTCCGGTCACGCGGCTATTGTCGAAGCTGAGGTCCAGGTGATCGGTCATCAGGCTGTTGCGGTCGCCCGCGAGGGCGAGGGTGCCCGAAAGTCGCCGCAGCCGGTCGCCGCGCGGAAACCAGCGCGGATCAAGCCCAGCCCACACCAGCGCAGGGCGGGGATCGTCGCCGCCGAACTCGCCGCGCCCGGCAAAGCGCCAATCTTCATCGGGCAGAACGGCACCGCTCAGGGCAATATCGGTGCCGCCGGGCAAAACGACGGCGGCTTCGGAAACGGTCACGGCCCCATCGTTCCAGGTAGCGCTCACGCGGGCTTGCCGCAGCAGGCCGGAGCGCCACGCCACGGCATCGGCAGCAAAGGTGAGCGTGCCTTCGGGGATCGACGAATCCGTGCGCGGCACCAGCGGCGCTTGCCACGGCCCCCGCAAAGCATCGAGATCGAGCCGGGCGGTGCGAAGGCTGGCCTGCCACGTCAGATGATCGGTCCAAGCCAGCGCGATAGACCCCGCGAGCCGTTGGTCGCCGAGCGTCAGAGTGAGATCATGCAACGACAGCCCATTGGGTGTAAGATCGACGGAGCTATCGAGGGCAAAGCGCCCTTCAGCGGGTTTGGGCACGCCGAAGCCGAGCAGATGGGCAAGCTCGGTCGCGCGCGCGCCTTCCCCCTTCAGCTTGCCAATAAAGCGGGTGCCCCCATCTTCGGCCAACGTGCCGATTAGGCGCAGAGTGGGGCCGCCGCCGCGTGGGCCGAGATTGAGCGAAAGAGTGCGCCCTAACGCCGCTTCAATACGCCACGGCAAACTGCGGTGGCGGAAGGTGGCGTTCAAGCGCGGTGCGTCGCCGGGTTTACCGAAGATAAGATCGGCCTCAATCGCGGTCAGCCGGTCCCCCGCATCCATTAAAGGGGAGCCTGCTTCGCCGTCGATAATTCTAACCCGCTCCAGCGTGGCGCGGCCAAAACCTAAAAAATCGGTTCCTGTCGGCAGATCGAGAAATTCCGCGACCGGATGTTCGATGGTCAAGGCGGAAACGCGGATCGTGCCCAGCAGCAACGCGCCTAAATCGAGATCGGCCTGAATGGCATCGGCGCGCAAAAATAAGGGGGAGCGTTCGCCCGCAGCCTCGCCCAAGCGCACCTCTTCAGCGCGAAAAGACGGCGTGGGCAGCAGGGTTAGCCGCACGTCGCCATCAATCGCCACGCGCCGCCCTGTGACAGTGCCGATGAGATCGGTCAACTCGTCGCGATATTGCGTCCAATCAATCCAGCGCGGCACGACCAGCGCGGCCCCGATGACCAGCAGGCACAGCCCCAGCAGAAGGATCCAGCCAATTCCACGCTTGCTTGCCCGCTGGCCCATGATGCTCCTAAAGCGCAACGCCCGATAGGAATGTTATAGCAGAAGGAAGCAAGCGGAGCGCTAGGGGAAGCATCGACTTTCCCCTAGTCTCACGCCGAATTTATGCTTTCAGCAGCCGATTAACCGCCGAGGTAACGGCTTTTAGCGCGGCGGTAACGATATTGCGATCCGCGCCGACGCCCCAGATGGTGCCGTCGGTCGTTTTCAGTTCGATATAGGCGACGGCCTGGGTGTTCTGCCCCCGGCCCGTCGCTTGTTCGCTGTAGGACAGAAGATCAATTTCGATACCGTGCAGGCTCTGCAAAGCGCTGCAATAGGCATCAATGGGGCCGGTGCCGGTGCCTTTGATCGTCGCTTCTGCACCCTTATGGCGGATGGTTGCGGTTAGATGGCGGATTTCCGAAGCGTGGGCATCGGGCACCGTTGTATGGGAGAGAAACTCGACCGGATCGACGGCTTTGAGGTATTCGCTATCGAACACGTCCCAAATATTCCCCGCCGACAGCTCTTTACCCGTCGCATCGGTGACGCGCTGCACGACCTGCGAGAACTCGATTTGCAGGCGGCGCGGCAGCGTTACGCCGTAATCGGCTTCCAGCAAATAGGCGATACCGCCTTTGCCCGACTGGCTGTTGACGCGAATAATGCCTTCGTAGCTGCGGCCCACGTCCGACGGGTCGATCGGCAGATAAGGCACTTCCCATTCGCCGCTATTGGAGCGTTTCAGCGCTTCCAGCCCCTTCTTAATCGCGTCTTGATGGCTGCCGGAGAAGGCGGTGAACACAAGGTCGCCGGCATAGGGGTGGCGTGGGTGGATGGGCAGTTGGTTGCAATATTCGGCCACACGCACAAGCTCGTTGATGTTTGACAGGTCGAGCGTGGGATTGACGCCCTGAGTGAACATATTCAGCGCGAGCGTGACGATATCGACATTGCCGGTACGCTCGCCATTGCCGAACAAAGTGCCTTCCACGCGATCCGCGCCCGCCATAATCCCCAATTCGGCAGCGGCAACGCCCGTGCCTCGGTCGTTATGGGGGTGCAGAGAAATGATCGTTTCCGCCCGCCAGCGCGTGTGACGGCAGAAATATTCGATTTGATCGGCATAGACATTCGGCGAGGCCATTTCTACCGTCGCGGGCAGATTGATGATCGCCCGATGGGTTGCGGTGGGTTGCCATACATCCAGCACGGCATCGCAGACTTCAACGGCATACTCGATTTCGGTGCCGGTAAAGCTCTCCGGCGAGTATTGAAATACGACCTCGGTGTCCGGCACGGTTGCAACTAGGTCTTTCACAATTTGCGTGCCTTCGGTGGCAATCGCCTTAATCCCGTCCTTCTCCAGGCCGAACACCACGCGCCGTTGCAGCGTGGACGTAGAGTTGTAGAGGTGAACGACGGCGCGGCGCGACCCTTTGATCGCCTCGAAGCTCCGCTCGATCAGCGGGCGGCGGGCTTGGGTGAGCACCTGGATCGTAACATCATCAGGGATCAGATTTTCATCAATCAACTGGCGGCAGAAATCGAAATCGGTCTGGCTGGCTGCCGGGAAGCCGATTTCAATTTCCTTGAAGCCCATCGCCACCAGGGCCTTGAACATCCGCAGTTTGCGCTCCGGCCCCATCGGCTCGATCAGCGCTTGATTGCCGTCGCGCAAATCCACCGAACACCACAGGGGCGGTTTGGTGATCTGAGCATCGGGCCAAGTGCGGTTGGGCAGGTTGATGGGCGGAAACGGGCGATACTTGCTCGCAGCGTCGATCTTCATCGGATTTTTCCTGAAATATCTATATCGGCATGGGGAGGGTGCGCGCGGCCCGCCTACAGCTACCGGAGGGCCGCCTTAAGGCCGGTAGCCGCCGATAAGTCGAAGCGCGAGAAGCAGGCCAGCCGTATCCTGCGCCCCGGAAAGGGTCGGCAGCAGGAACAGAGAGGGGGCCGTCTGAAAGCTCATAGCCGCGACGATAGGCGGGACGGCGCGGGCGGGTCAACCGTCTTTCGATAGGGGGGCGGTCATACGCCCGCTATTTTGAAATAAGACGCCCCTCCCTATATTTTGAGCCTACCCCGCCGTTGGCAATCGGCCCGCCTTTGCCTCGCCAGCCGCCTCTTGGGCTGCGAACTGCGCGCCGAGGCGGCTTGGAGCGGCGACATCCATCACCACCAACTTGCCTTTACTGGAGGCGTGGACGATAGCGTCTAGCCGGTTGAACTCGATCAATTGTTCCATCAACCGTTCGGGGTTGACGCCTGCGGCGTGGAGCGCGTCGGCGTTCTCACGCAACAGAACGACATAGCCAGTGAAGATGAGGGCGCGGGCCTCGCTGATGCCCTGGGCTTGGCGGATCATATAAGCGGCGTCCGCCTCCGCCTCGCCCCGGCGGCGGATGAGAGTGGAGTGGGCCTCGAACTGAGCGGCTTCCTGGCCGCGCGCCGCGCTGACGACCTTATCGAAGGAGCGTTGGACCTCTTCCGAGACATGGGGCGCGCCGACTGTGATACTTTGAATTTGATACCCGAAGGCCGCAAAGCGCGCCGCCACTTGTGCTTCCAACTGATGACCGAGACTCATGCTTTCTTCATAAAGTTCTGCGCTGCTTTTGTTGCCCGTCACCGAGCGCATCGCGTCCATCACAAAGCCCGCCAGCATTTCATCGACGTTATCGACGCTATAGGCCGCCGCGATAATGCTGTCGCGGCTGTCGGTAATAGAGGTTTGCACGCTGGCGGAGAGCGTCATGAACAAATTGTCTTTCGAGCGAATCTGCTGGGAGATGGCAATCGAAAACACGCGGAAGTTGATACGCTTATCAAGCTGCTCGAAGGGTGCCGGCAGTTTGATATTGAGGCCCGCTGATGCAATCCGCACGAAACGGCCAAAGCGCGTAACCGTGCGAACTTCATTCTGTTGCACCTGAAAAATCATCGTGAACAGCAACAGGCCGATCAGAACCAGGGCGATCACAACCATCGGTGCGGACTCGAAATTGAGAAAGCTCATCACGGGAAATCCTTCGCGGAAGGTGAGGTTACAGCCAGCCCTTCCGGCGCAGCCAGAAAAACGGCACCAGCGCCGAGGCCAGCATCAGCAGCAGCGAAAAGGGATAGCCGAAACGCCAGTGGAGTTCCGGCATAAAATCGAAGTTCATCCCGTAGATCGACCCTACCAGAGTGGGCGGCAGAAACAGCACGGCCAGAATGGAAAACACTTTTACGATCTGGTTCTGGTCCAGGGTAATCAGCCCCAAGGTAGCCTCGTGCAAATAGCTCACTTCAGATGAAAGCTGTGCCTCGAACGTGGTCAGCGCCCGAATATCGCGCAGCAGCAGCGTTAGGCGCGTGCGGCAGTCGGCGGTAAGGGTCTCGCCAGATTGCTCGATGAGGAACGGCACCAGTCGATCAAAACTAAACAGGCTTTCGCGCAACAGGGCGGCAATGCGCCGCTTGCGCCCCAGGCGGCGAATGAGCGCCTGCATTTGTTCATCCGACTTGGCGCGACGTTTTGTCTCCTGATCTTTGAAGAAGAGCCGTAAGGAGACTTCATTGAGATCGGCGGCCACGCGCTCCAGCACGTCCGCCGCGCGCTCCAGCATTGCCTCGATCAACCCCACCAGCAGGGCTTCGGGCTTCGTATCTTCTGGGGGAAGTTGGCAGATGCGGTCGATAAAGGCGTGGACCGGCAGCGGATCGGCAGCGCGCACGCTGACCAGAGCGGTCGGGGTTAGCACGAAGGTGATTTGGCTGCGAAGCGGTTGCCCCTCGGCCACGCCGCTGATGATGACGGCCGTCATCACGAGAGTGCGGCCTTCCCGGTACAGCCGGGCCGATTCTTCAAGCGGGCGGCGATCTTCAGGGGTAGGAATATCAATACCCAGCAGGGCTTCCGCCGCCTGCTCCTCCTCCAGTGTTGGATTGTGCAAATCAATCCAGCGCACAGCCCGCCCATCGGTGGGCAGGGTCAGGAGTGGGATTAGCCGAGTGTCGGCCAGACCGTAAGCCTTGAGCATAGAAAAATGGCGCCTAACGGGGCGCCATCACCATAATCATCTGTCGGCCTTCCATCTTGGGCATCTGTTCCACTTTCGCAATCTCATCGAGATCATCCCGAACGCGGACCAGCACTTGCATCCCCAATTCTTGATGGGCCAACTCGCGGCCCCGGAAGCGTAGGGTGACTTTAACCTTGTCCCCTTCATTGATGAACTTGAGCATCGCGCGCATTTTAACGGCGTAGTCATTATCATCAATCATCGGGCGAAGTTTTATTTCCTTCACTTCGATGATTTTTTGCTTCTTCCGAGCCTCAGCCTTACGCTTTTGCTCTTCAAAATTGAACTTGCCATAATCGAGGATCTTACAAACCGGCGGAATGGCTTGAGCGGCGACTTCAACTAAGTCCATACCTTCATCTTCGGCCCGTTCCAGCGCTTCACGCAGCGAAACAATACCGACCATTTCGCCGTCCGACCCGACTAGGCGAACCTGCATTGATGTAATCTCGTGATTGATACGCGGCCCATCGCGGGTCGGCACCATGTCTTGTGGGATCCTAGCTATAGCTCACTCCTATTGAACGCCACCGAAAAAGAAAGACAGAAAAATTCCGGTGGCTATGCCGCCGGAATCTTCGCTTCATGTGCTAGTCTAGTCAGGGCTGCCGCAAGATCAAGCACTTCCTGTGCATCCCCATCCATCCGGCGGATGGCGACGCTGCGATTTTCGGCCTCGCGGCGACCGACAACCAGCATAACCGGCACTTTTGCCAGCGAATGCTCGCGGACCTTGTAGTTGATTTTCTCGTTCCGCGTATCAATTTCAACCCGCAATCCTGCGGCTTTACAGGCGGCGAGCACCTCTTGCGCGTAGGGTTCTGCATCGCCGGTGATATTCGCGACCACAACTTGCAGCGGTGCCAGCCACAGCGGCAATTTGCCCGAATAATGTTCGATCAGAATACCGATGAAGCGCTCAAGGCTGCCCAAAATCGCCCGATGCAGCATGACAGGGCGGTGGCGGGCGCTGTCTTCGCCGATATATGTGGCGTCCAGCCGCTCCGGCAGCACGAAATCGAGCTGCAAGGTGCCGCACTGCCACGTCCGCCCGATGGCGTCGGTTAGATGAAATTCCACCTTGGGGCCGTAGAACGCGCCCTCGTTCGGCAACTCCTCGAACGCCAGCCCGGCGGCGTTCAGGGCGTCGCGCAAGCCTTGCTCGGCCCGGTCCCAGGTTGCATCGGTCCCCGCGCGCACATCGGGACGGAGGGCGAGCTTGACGCTGACCTGATCGAGACCGAAACCAAGATCGCGGTACACGCCCAGTTGCAGTTTGCAATAGTCGAGTGATTCCGACGTGATCTGATCTTCCCGGCAGAAGATATGCGCGTCGTCCTGGGTAAAAGCGCGCACCCGCATAATACCGTGCAACGAGCCTGAGGATTCATTGCGGTGGCACGCACCAAACTCTGCCATGCGGATCGGTAAATCGCGGTAAGATTTCAGCCCTTGCCGAAAGACCTGCACGTGCGCCGGGCAGTTCATTGGCTTAAGGCCGAACAGGCGGTCGCCTGCATCAACCTCCACCTTGAACATATTATCGCCATACATGTCCCAGTGGCCGGAGGCTTTGAAGAGGGAGCTATCGACAAGTTGCGGGGTTTTCACCTCCACATAACCGTTTTGGTCCAGCCGCGCCCGGATGAAGTTCTCCAGCGTGCGAAACAGCGTCCAGCCCTTTGGGTGCCAGAACACCATGCCCGCCGCTTCTTCTTGCTGGTGGAACAGGTTCATCTCGCGCCCGAGCTTGCGGTGATCGCGCTTTTCGGCTTCTGCCAGTTGGAACAGGTGTTGGTCTAGCTCTTCTTGCGTGCGCCACGCCGTGCCGTAAATGCGCTGAAGCTGCGCTTTGCTGGCATCGGCACGCCAATAGGCCCCCGACACTTTGGTGAGCTTAAAGGCTTGGCCGATTTTGCCTGTGGTGGGAAGATGGGGGCCAGCGCATAGGTCCAACCAATCATCGCCCTGGCGGTAGATTGAAATATCTTTATCCGCGTCGATTTCCGCGATCCACTCGGCTTTGAAACTCTCGCCCTTCTCGGTGAAGTAGGCAACCGCCTGATCGCGGCTCCAAACTTCGCGGGTGAACGGCAGGTTGCGCTTTACAATATCGCGCATCCGCGTTTCGATGCCCGCAAGGTCTTCGGTCGAAAACGGCTCGGCGCGGTGAAAATCGTAATAAAAGCCCGTGTCGGTCGCGGGGCCGAAGGTTACTTGCGTGCCGGGAAAAAGCTCTTGCACGGCTTGCGCCATGATGTGACTGCAATCGTGCCGAATAAGCTCCACGGCTTCTTGCGATTTCAGCGTAATGATTTCTAGTTTGGTGTCGGTTGTGAGTGTTGTCGTCAGGTCTTTCACTTCGCCGTTGATTTTAAGGGCGAGGGCAGCCTTTGCCAGCCCCGCCCCGATGTCGGCAGCCACCGCCGCACCCGTGACCGGGCCGGGGAACTCCCGCACACTATTATCGGGAAGGGTAATCCTGATCATGTCACTCACTTCTAATCTCGTTCAGCAGCGGAAGCCTGCGAGCGCAGACCTTCTGAGAGGGGAGCTTTTCTGTCAAGTCTTGTGGTAAGCCTTTGGAGTGGATTTTCGGTCAATAACTCGGGCAATAACAGCGCAAGGACCGGGACGCCTCCAATGCCTTGCAAGCGTAGTCTCGGCGCATTCCGCTTCGCTTCATCGGAGACGCTGCTATGCTTAACATCATCCCGATTCAACCGGATTTTGCGCCCGTGACCGATGCCGCCCGTTCCGCCGACGATCAACGCTACGCGCAAATAGTAGCGCGCGATGCCAGCCAGGATGGTATTTTTTGGTACGGGGTGATGACAACTGGCGTTTACTGCCGCCCCGGCTGCGCCTCCCGCGCGCCAAAGCGGCAGAATGTGCGCTTCTATGCCAGCCCCGCCGACGCGCAATCCGATGGTTTGCGCGCCTGTAAACGCTGCCGTCCCGATGCGATTGGGAGCCGCGCGCATCATGTCGCTGCGATGACGCGCGCCTGCCGCCTGATTGATACGTCTGAAACTCTGCCGAGTTTGGAAGACCTTGCGGCGGAAGCCTGCCTCAGCCCCTTCCACTTTCACCGACTGTTCAAAGAAATCATCGGCGTTACGCCTAAGCAGTATGCTCAAAGCCAACGCCGCGCCCGTGTACAGGTGGCCCTGCAACGCGAGAGTAGCGTAACCGAGGCGGTTTATGCGGCGGGTTTCGGCTCCTCCGGGCGCTTCTATGAGGCTGCCGAAGGGATGCTGGGCATGAGTCCGATGCGCTACCGCCAAGGGGGCAGGGGGCTTCGCATTCACTATGCCGTTGCCCCTTGCTGGCTCGGGCAAGTGCTGGTTGCCGCGACCGAGGCAGGGCTGTGCTGCATTCTGCTGGGCGATAGGGCGGATGTGCTGGTGGCCGATTTACAGGGGCGCTTCCCCCAAGCCGCGCTGGCCCCAGCGGCGGAGGATTTCAGTGCGGCGGTGAGCGCCGTCGTGGTCTTTATCGAAGCGCCCGCCTTGGGCCTCGCCCTGCCGCTGGATATTCAAGGCACCGCCTTCCAACAGCGCGTCTGGCAGGCCTTGCGCGCCATTCCCGCAGGCAAAACCGCGAGTTATGCCGAAATCGCCGCTGCTATCGGAAAGCCTACGGCAGCCCGCGCGGTTGCGGGAGCCTGCGCCGCCAACCCGCTGGCGATCGCCGTTCCCTGTCACCGGGTGGTGCGCGAGGGCGGCGCTCTTTCCGGCTACCGTTGGGGCGTAGAGCGCAAAAAGGCGCTGCTGGCGCGGGAGCGGGGGTGAGTCTGGCGGCTAGAGTATTTCTCGTTCGCTCTGGCTCACGGGAAATACTCTAAAATTTTGTTATGTTTAGCAAAGACTAGTCGCGGGTGATTCCACCCGCTCGGGATTTGCTCTACCGGATCAAGCCCTGGGACGCAGTGAAGTCAAACCCGCAGTGTCGGCAGACGTGCGCGTCTTTTTTTACTTTCTCCGCGCACTTGGGGCATTTCTTGCCATTTTGTCCCAATATTAACAAGATTATGCCTGATACAAGTGGCGAGATTATTAAGGAAATAAAGAACCAAATTATCCCACTACGTTCTAATCGGCGCGCGAGCAAGATAATGGCAAGTGAAAAGACAACCCACATTAGAACAGCAAACATTTTAAGCCTCCTATGCTTACTCGAAACGATATTGTCCTAGTCAGTAATTTTCAAGTTAAAATTGTGCCATTTAGAGCATTTTTCGTTCGCTTCGGCTCACGTAAATCGCTCTAGTTTTATCTTAGCCCTCGCCGCCCGGTGCGTTTGACGCGCCAAGCGCTTGGCCGGGCGCATCCGCGCCCTTGGCCGCAGCCTCACCCGACAC
>JAYSQZ010000030.1:0-10098 GCA_043721315.1 Alphaproteobacteria bacterium | reverse complement strand
TCTTGCAGATAGTCTCGATATCTGCTGCGCTTGGCTCCTATCAGGTCCCAAAAATCCCTCGCAGGCTCTCAGCCGCCGAATTTCCAAACAGCCTCTTAGAAAATGCGCCGTCGCGGATGTTTCCACCCGCTCCGAATTTTCCCTAGAGATCAGGAAAGAACGCCGGGCGGGTTGCGGCTAGGGCGGTGTCGAGGTCGGCGAGACCTGCCGTTAGGCCAAGGTCGGCCAGCGACGTTACCCCATGTTCCTGAATGCCGCAGGGCACGATCCCCGCGAAATGGCCAAGGTTGGGGCTGACGTTGATGGCGATGCCGTGCAGCGTGACCCAGCGGCGAATGCGAACGCCGATAGCGGCAATCTTATCTTCCCGCAGCGGCCCGCGTTGCACCCAGATGCCGACGCGCCCCTGCCGCCGTTCGCCCGTAACGCCAAGGTGGGCGAGGGATTGAATGATCCATTCTTCCAAAGCCGTCACATACGCGCGCACGTCGCGCCCGCGCGCCTTAAGATCGAGCATAAGATAGACCACACGCTGACCGGGGCCGTGATAGGTGTATTGCCCGCCGCGCCCGGCGTCATAGACTGGGAAGCGCGGATCAAGCAGGTCTTCGGCTTGGGCGGAGGTGCCTGCTGTATAGAGGGCGGGGTGTTCGAGCAGCCAGATCAACTCCTCTGCCGTGCCCGCATGGATGGCGTCGGCGCGGGCGTCCATCACCGCAAGGGCGTCGGGGTAGGGGGTTAGGCCAGGCGTAACGCGCCATTCCATCGCATAAATCCTCGGCTGGGGCGGGAGCCTTACCAGAAAACCGGCAGAGGCACTGCACCGTGCTAGCGTGTTTAGGATAGCCCATAAGATGCCCCTTGCCGTCTGTCTAGGGATTTGCTAAACGCATTCCTCCGGGCCAGATAATGGCCCCTTTCGTGCGATGCGGTCGTGGCGGAATTGGTAGACGCGCAGCGTTGAGGTCGCTGTGGGGCAACCCGTGGAAGTTCGAGTCTTCTCGACCGCACCATACACAAAAAACCCCGCTAGGCTCGCCTCGCGGGTTTTTTTGTGTTTTATGCTGGTAGACGAACCCGTTCGCGAAGGTTTTGCCCCATGTCGCAGAAAATCATCCGCAGCGCCGAATTTACGGCCAGCCGCGCCTGGGGTGCCCTCGACATTGCCAGCATGGGCGGCGTTACCACGCGCCTGCATTGGACCGATCAGCCCTATAAATGGCACGTGAATGATGGGGAAGAGGTGTTCGTGGTCCTCAACGGCACTGTCGATATGCACTACCGCGACGGGGGTGAGGAAAAACAGGTGGCCCTGCACGCGGGCGATATTTTCTGTGCCGGTTTGGGGTGCGAGCATGTGGCCCACCCGCGCGGGGAAGCGCGCATTCTCGTAGTGGAGACAGAGGGCAGCGTTTAGCCGAAATTCGGCCTTTCGGTTTCTCCTTATTGCCAAATGGGCGACTGGCGTGGCTTGTCCCTTCACGAAAAAGCGGTTCAGGTGATAGAATCTTGCGCTTGCCGTCGTCTAAGCGCGTAGGGTAACGAGAAACATCAAAGACACTCTCCGTTGTTTATGGGAGGGTTCATAGGGAGGATGGCCGTCTATGGTTGAGGATATCCGCGAAGCCGCGCTTGAGTATCACCGTCTGCCGCAGCCGGGGAAGTTGGCGATTATGCCAACCAAACCTATGGCAACTCAGCGCGACCTTGCCTTGGCCTATTCGCCCGGCGTGGCCTATGCGTGTGCCGAGATTGTTGCCGATCCGGCCAATGCCGCCAAATATACGGCGCGCGCCAATCTGGTCGCCGTCATCAGCAATGGCACGGCAGTGCTGGGGCTGGGCGCCATCGGCCCGCTGGCCTCGAAGCCGGTGATGGAAGGCAAGGCGGTTCTGTTCAAGAAATTCGCCGGGATCGACGTGTTCGATATCGAAATTGACGCGGAGCATCCTGATAAGGCCGTGGAAGTGATTGCCGCGCTGGAGCCGACTTTCGGCGGCATCAACCTTGAAGATTTCAAAGCGCCGGAATGTTTCGAAATCGAATCACGCCTGCGCGCCCGCATGAAAATCCCGGTATTCCACGACGATCAGCACGGCACGGCCATTATCGTTGGCGCAGCAATTCTGAATGGCTTGCGCGTTGTCGGCAAAAGCTTGCAAGAGGTGAAGCTGGTAACGTCCGGTGCCGGGGCGGCAGCGCTGGCCTGCCTTGACTTGCTGGTCGATATGGGGCTGCCGCTCGAAAACATCATCGTCACCGATCTGGCGGGCGTGGTCTATAAGGGCCGCGTTGAGTTGATGGACCCGCGCAAGGAGCGCTATGCGCGCGACACGAATGCGCGCGGGTTGGCCGAGGCTATTGTTGGGGCCGATATTTTCTTGGGCCTCTCCGCACCGCGCGTGCTGAAGCCGGAAATGGTTATGGCGATGGGCGAACGGCCCATCATCATGGCGCTGGCGAACCCAACGCCCGAAATTATGCCCGATGAAGTGAAGGCTATCCGCCCGGATGCCATCGTTGCCACGGGCCGGTCGGACTATCCCAATCAGGTGAACAACGTCCTCTGCTTCCCCTTCATTTTCCGGGGCGCGTTGGATGTCGGCGCGACGGTGATTAACGAGGCCATGAAGATTGCCTGCGTGAAGGCGATTGCCGATCTTGCCATGGCCGAGGCCTCGGAAATCGTTGCCAACGCCTATTCCGACGAAGAGTTGAAGTTCGGCCCGGAGTATCTCATTCCGAAACCGTTCGATCCGCGCTTGATCATGGAAATCGCCCCGGCGGTTGCCAAAGCCGCGATGGATAGCGGCGTCGCCACGCGCCCGATTGAGGATTTCGACGCCTACCGCGACCACCTTAGCCAGTTCGTTTATCGTTCCGGCCAGCTTGCCCGCCCGATCTTCGATGCCGCGAAACGCGACCCGCGCCGGGTTGTGTTTGCGGAAGGGGAACAGGAGCGAGTTTTGCGCGCCGTGCAGCAAGCGGTGGACGAGAAAATCTGCCGCCCGATTCTCATTGGTCGCCCGGACGTTATCGAAAGTCGCATTGCCCGCCTGGGCCTGCGCTTGAAGCTGGGGGAGACCGTCGAGGTCTGTAACCCCAACTCCGATCCGCGCTATAATGAGTACTCGGCGCTGTATCATAGCCTTATGGCCCGGCGCGGCGTGTCGCCCGATAATGCCCGCCAGATCGTTCGCACGCGCAATACTGTGATCGCGGCACTGATGCTGCGGCGTGGCGAGGCGGATGCGTTGATTTGCGGCACGATTGGCCGCTATCACCGCCATCTCAGCCACATTGATGAAGTGATTGGGCGGGCGCGGGGCGTTTCCAGCTTCTATGCCTTGAATGCGCTGATTCTGCCGAAGGGCACTTATTTCGTCTGCGATACCCATGTGCAGCGCGACCCATCGGCAGCGCAACTGGCGGAAATGACCATTCTTGCCACCGATGTGGTGCGTCGCTTCGGCCTGCCACCGAAAGTGGCGTTGCTCTCCCACTCCAACTTCGGTGGGTCGGACGCGCCGTCGGCGGTAAAGATGCACGAGGCGCTGGACCTCATCCTTGAGCGCGTTCCCGATTTGGAAGTCGAAGGCGAGATGCACGCGGATAGCGCCTTGAACGAGGAAACCCGTAATCGGATTTTCCCTGGCTCACGTCTCAAAGGCTCGGCGAACCTGCTGATTATGCCGGGGCTGGATGCGGCTAATATTTCGTTCAACCTGCTCAAATCCACCTCCGACGGTCTGTCCATCGGCCCGATGCTGCTGGGCGCGGCCAAACCCGCGCATATCCTTACCCCGTCAGTCACGGTACGCGGGATTCTCAACATGATCGCAACGGCAGTCGTTCACGCGCAGCAGTTGGAGGTGAAGTAGGGGAGACTCTCCTTGACTGTCGGGGCGGGGGGCGCTACTAAACCGCCTCTTCCGCGAGAAATGCCCGGCAGGGTGTTTCTAGCTCCCATAGGTTTGTGGGGGTAAGCACGCGAAGGCTCGGTAAAATTTATCTAAGAGAGAGCAGCTATGTCCAAGCGTATCCAAGCCAAATACAAGATCAATCGCCGTCTGGGCGTAAACCTTTGGGGCCGCGCCAAGTCGCCGCTGAACAAGCGCGAGTACGGCCCCGGTCAGCATGGTCAGCGTCGTCGTAAGCCGACTGACTACGGCACTCAGCTTCAAGCGAAGCAAAAGCTGAAGGGCTATTACGGTAATATCGGCGAGCGCGCGTTCCGCAAGCTCTACCAGGAGGCCGTGCGCCGCAAGGGCGATTCGGGCGAAAACTTGGTTGGTTTGCTGGAGCGCCGTTTGGATGCGGTCGTGTACCGCCTGAAGTTCGCCATCACCCCGTTCGCGGCCCGCCAGTTGGTGAGCCACGGCCACGTGAAGGTCAACGGCAAGCGCGTCAACATCGCCTCCTATCAGATCAGCGATAACGACGTGATCGAGCTGACCAGCAAGGCGAAGCAAATGGCCGTCGTTATGGAGTCGCAAGCCTCCAAAGAACGGGATGTGCCGGACTATTACGAACACGATCAAGCGAACGCCAAGGGCAAGTTCCTGCGTGCGCCGAAACTGGCCGATGTACCGTATCCGGTGCAGATGGAACCGAACCTCGTGGTCGAATTCTACTCGCGTTAAGCGCGATAGGATTTGTAGATCAAGAAACCCCGCCGAGGTTGCCTCGGCGGGGTTTTCTTTTGGGGCGGGGTTTTCTTTTTGGGTAGCGGTATCGGCAAGATAGATTACGCCGTCGCCGCTCGTCGCGCCTTCCGCACCAACTCGCTTGTATAGAGCGCCAGGCTGAGCCAGATGCAGCCGAAGGCAATGGCGTGCCCTTGGGTGAAGGTTTCGCCGTAGAGGGTGATGCCCAGCAAAAACTGGCACGACGGGGCGATATATTGGAAAATCCCTACGGTCGCATACGGCAGCCGCCGTGCCGCCGCGACGAACGCCACCAGCGGCACGATGGTAACGACGGACGTGCCAATCAGCAGAGCATTGAGCGTGGGGGAGGGGAAAATTACCGCCATCCCGGCGTCACTGCTGATGACACGCCACGTTAGCCAGGCAAAGCAGGGGCCGAACACCAGCAGCGTTTCAAAAAACAGCCCGACGAGCGGATCGACCGGCGTGATTTTTCGCACTAAACCATAGATCCCGAAGCTGATCGCAAGGGTTAGCGCGATCCAGGGAAAGCTGCCGCCGCCAAGCACTAGCCCCACCACGCCGGCGGCGGCAATAGCAACCGCGATACCCTGGCGCGGGGAAAGCCGCTCTTTTAACACCAACATCCCAAGAACGACGTTCACCAGCGGGTTGATGAAGTACCCCAGGCTTGATTCTAGAACATGACCGTTGCTAATGGCCCAAAGCCACACGCCCCAGTTTGTGCTGATAAGCGCCCCTGAGAGAACGAGCCGCCCCAGCAATCGTGGTTGCCGGGCGGTAGCAATCACCTGCTTTAAGCGCCCGCTGACCAGCACGATGAGGAGGAGTACCGTAAGGGTCCAGACAATGCGATGCGCGAGCATATCTGGCGTCGGCACACTGCCAAGCTCCCGGAAATAAAGCGGAGCCAAGCCCCAACAGCCAAAAGCCATCAAAGCATAAAGATAACCGGCGGTGGGCGGCGGGGCTGCGGGCGGCATGGTGTCCCTTTACACTGTTAGAGCCTGTTTGAAAATGCCGGGCGGGTCGATCCTGCGGGTCTTTTCGCGCCCTGCTGCGTCGCCAATCTTGCAGATATTCTCGATATCTGCTGCGCTCGGCTCCTATCAGGCCCCAAAAATCCCTCGCAGGCTCTCAGCCGCCGAATTTCCAAACAGCCTCTTAGGGAACAACCCTAGCAGAACCTTCCGTCAAAGTTTCGTGCGAAACTTGCGGGTCAGCCGCCGAGTTTTTTATGAAAAGTCAAAGGTGCTCGATCAAATATACCTAATGAAAAATCTGAAAACGACAAAACCGCCCGAAAGAGAAATCCTCTCTGGGGCGGTTAACATGCCGTTCCACAACCCCAGAAGATGGGGACAGGGAAAACTGTTGCTTAGAAGCCTTCGCGTTCAAGCCGCTTCCGCAGCAGTTTGCGATGGCGGCGCACCGCCTCGGCCTGTTCGCGTGCCCGACGTTCCGAGGGCTTCTCGAAATTACGGCGTAGCTTCATTTCACGGAAAATCCCTTCGCGCTGCATCTTCTTCTTCAGCGCGCGCAGGGCTTGATCGACATTATTGTCGCGGACGATCACATGCACGGTTTAACTCACGCCCCTTTAAACTTGATCGATTGAACCGACGGATAAGAGGGCGTCCGGGTACCATATGTAAGCGGGTTTGGAAAGAGAGATTCGCATAAAACTGAAAATCCAACCCCCTACTCTTGGTTTACGAAAGCGTCACTCCCTGCAATAATAGGGCATGAAATCTGGTTTGCCCATCCCTCAATCCGACGCCGCCCTGCCCATCGTGACCGCCGGTCATCCGGCGTTGCGCGCCATCGCGACAGCCGCGCCCGACCCCACCGATCCGGCGATTGCCCGGCTGGGGCGTATTCTGGTGAATAGCCTTTACGAGGTTGGCGGCGTTGGGCTGGCGGCCCCGCAGGTAGGCATTGGCCTGCGCGTGGTGTTGTTCTCGGTCCCCGCCCGCCGCCTCACCGGCGCGCCGGACGATCCCGAACAAGGCCCGATGGTGTTGGTGAACCCGCTCATCACTCCGCTGGGCTGCGAAACCGAAGAAGATTGGGAGGGGTGCTTGTCGCTCCCCGGCCTTACCGGACGGGTCTTGCGCCCGCGCCGCATTCGCTACCAGGGCGTAACCCCGGAAGGGACTGCGATAGACCGTACGGTGGGCGGCTTTCACGCGCGGGTGGTGCAGCACGAGTGCGATCACTTAGACGGAACCCTCTACCCGCAGCGGATGCCCGATATGAGCACGCTGATGTACGCCGATCATCGGCTGAACCTTACGGCCCTTTTAGCGGAAAGGACGATGTCATGAGTCTCGATGCCTTACGCGCCCGCCTCCTGCCCGCCCTTTTAGCGGAAGTCCCTTTTGAGGGCTGGACGCCGAAGGGCCTCGCCCAAGCCGCTCAGCAGGCAGGGTTTACCGAGGTCGATTTGGCGCGCGCCTTTCCCGGCGGCGCAGTCGATGTCATCGCCTACTGGAACCAAAGCCTTGATACCGAGGCGGCTGCCGTGGTGGTTGCTGCGACCGATCTGAAAGTTCGGGAAAAGATCACCCTGGGCGTGCGAACCCGCCTCACGCTCGCCACGCCCCATAAGGAAGCCGTGCGCCGGGGGTTGGGGCTGCTCGCGTTGCCGGGGCACGCCGGCCTTGCGGCGCGGCTGCTCTCGAACAGTATGAGCGCGCTCTGGTACGCAGCGGGGGACCGGGCGACCGATTTCAATTTCTACACGAAACGCGGCCTGCTGGCTGGGGTCTATGTCGCTACGCTGCTGTACTGGCTTGATGACGAAACGGAAGGGGCGGCAGCCACCTGGGTTTTCCTCGATAAGCGTATTGCCGATGCCCTGCGGCTGCCCCGTTTGCTCGATCCCGTCAAACGGGCCGTGCGGGGGTTTGCTGCGCCGTTTCTGCGTCCGCGCCCCGCGTCCGGCTCGGCCTAACCCCGCGCCGCGTGACCCCGTTGACCGACCCTTCCCCCGCCGAGCAAGCCGATGCAAATAATCGGCTGTTCCGGGAGATTTTGCAGATTGTGCCGGTCAATATTTTCGCGCGCGATACCGAGGGGCGGTTTCTCTATGCCAATGCCGAAACCGCTAGCTTTGTTGGCCTAACCCCCCAGCAAATGATTGGGCGGACAGTGTTCGATCTCTACCCCGCGTCGCTTGCCCAGCGGTTCCATAAGGGCGACCTAAGCGCGCTCGCGGGCGAAGACGTGGTAGAAGATTGGGTAGCGCCCGATCACCCCGACCAGCCGCCCCAGCAGTATCTCCTGCGGAAGCGTGTCGTGGAGATCGAAGGGCAGCGCATCGTTATCGGCGCGTCGGTCGATATTTCCGATCGGCTTCGGGCAATGCAGCAGCTTGCCGATAGCGAGGCGCGCTTTCGGCATTTGATCGAAGCATCGCTCCAGGGGATTCTGATTATCTCTGGGCGGCGGGCACGGTTCGTCAATCAAGCCTTCGTGCAGATCTTCGGCTTTGCCTCTGCCGAGGAGGTGATGGGCTTTAGTCAGTTAATCGGTGTTTTCGGTGAAGAAGCCGAGGGGGAGATTCTGAGCATATGGGCGCGGATGGTGGCGGGCGAGACCGAGGTGATTGCCCACCGTTTGCCCGCACGGCGGCAGGATGGCCAATGCCTGTGGATTGATGTTTTCGCGCGGGCGATCCAGTGGGACGGGCGGGAGGCTATGCAGGTTACGCTGATCGACGTAACCCAGCGCACTCTGGCCGAAGCGGCCCTAGAGGCATCCCGGCGGGCGCTGGAGGCATCCCGCGAGCAGGCGGAGGAGGCGAGCCGGGCGAAAAGCCAGTTTCTCGCCGTCATGAGCCACGAGCTTCGCACGCCCCTCACCGGTGTGCTGGGCATGGTTGATTTATTGCTCGATACCCCCCTCGATGCCGAACAATATGGCTACGCCGTTACCTTGCGCTCGTCGGCGCAAAGCCTGCTGACGCTACTGAACGATATTCTCGACCTCTCCAAGATCGAAGCCGGGGGGTTGGTGCTGGAGGAGATTGATTTCAGTCTTGTCGATGTTATCGACGATGTTATCTCGCTCTTCCGGGGGCCGGCGGTGGACGCGCATACGCAGGTGCTCACCGAACTCAACCCGCAACTTCCGCGCTTGGTAAAGGGCGATCCCACGCGGTTACGTCAGATTTTGCTGAACCTTATCGGCAATGCGGTGAAATTCACTCAAGAGGGCCGCGTGACCGTGCGTGTGATCTGCGGAGAGCGCGGGGGCGCGGGGGAACTGCCGCTGCGTTTTGAAGTGGAGGATACGGGGATTGGGATTGCGCTGGATCAACAGGCGCGGCTGTTCCAACCCTTCGTGCAGGCCGATGCCTCGACGACGCGCAAATACGGCGGCACGGGCCTGGGTCTCGCCATCTGCCGCCGTTTAGCCGAAGCGATGGGGGGCGCGGTGGGGGTTCAGTCGGCTCTTGGCGAGGGTTCTACCTTCTGGGTCAGTGTGCCGATGCGTGTGGGCGATACCACTGCCGGGAGCGGGGAGGCGAGCGCGCCTGAAGCAGGGGATTTGCGCGCCTGCCGCCTGCTCATCGCCGAGGATAACGAGGTCACGCGCACGCTGCTGCGCCTCATGCTCACGCGCCAGGGCCATGCGGTGATGACGGTCGAGAATGGCCGACTGGCGGTAGCGGCGGTACGGGAACATGGGCCGTTTGATCTTGGCATTTTTGACATGCAAATGCCGGAGATGGATGGGGTGGCGGCGGCGCGGGCGGTTCGGGCGCTGCCGAGAGGGTTAGGGACAATGCCCTTGATCGCGCTCACCGCCGATGTTCTGCCCGAAAGCCATGCGGAGTTTCGGCTGGCGGGGATTGATGCGATTCTGCCAAAACCTATCGACTGGCCTCGCCTGAGGCGCGCTATGGCTCAACTGCTACCGCCGCTCAAAGCAACGACCTTGATAAAGGGTGAGGCGCCAGGGGACAATCTGGCCCTGCTCGATGCCGGTATTGCGGCGCAGTTGGACCGTCAGTTCGGCCCGCTTGGGGTTGCCGCGCTCTGGTCTGGCCTTCCGATGAGCGTCGAAGAGGCGCTGGCACGGCTTACGCGGGCGGAGCGTGGGGGCGATTGGGGGCAGTGGCGGCGAACGCTGGCCTCCCTGCTGGCACTCACCGAACGGTTGGGAGCGCTACGCTGTGCCGCTATCGCCCGTTCTGGCCTTCCTGACGTGGGCCAACCTTTGACTCACGGCATGGCACAACGCCTGATTGAAGACCTACGCACAGCAGCACGGGCAACGCTGGCGGCTGCGGGGGCGAGTGGTAAGGTTTAGGAACGCACGCTAGAGCTGCGTGCGATTAATCGGACGCAGCTCTAAAAGCAGCCTCAGGCGTGTTTGACACGCCAAGCGTGTCGGGTGAGGCTGCGGCCAAGGGCGCGGA
>JAYSQZ010000029.1:0-10265 GCA_043721315.1 Alphaproteobacteria bacterium | reverse complement strand
TGACCGAATGTTCCGGCGAGCACAGCAGCTGCGAACACGAGCCGCACTGCGGCGTCCAAAACCACTGGCGGCGCATCAACGACGTCATTTCCGACACCCTGCGCGGCGTGAGCCTGGCCGAGATGTTGCCAGCGTCCGCTGCGGCAAAGGTGCGCAAGACCATCCCGCTGACGCTGGCGAACGCCTGAGAGATCCATGGCCACCGAACGCACTGAAATCGAAAGGCAACTGGAGCGGCGCTACGACGCCGGCTTCGTTACCGACATTGAAAGCGACACCCTGCCGCCCGGCCTGGACGAGGACACGGTGCGTTTCATCTCGGCGAAGAAGAACGAACCGGAATGGATGACCGAGTGGCGGCTCAAGGCTTACCGTCACTGGCTGACCATGCCGATGCCGGACTGGGCCAAGCTGGACATCGCCCCGATCGACCTGCAGGCGATCAGTTTCTTCGCCGCGCCGAAGAAGAAGTTCGCCTCGCTCGATGAGGTCGACCCCAAGCTGCTGGAAACCTACGAGAAACTGGGCGTACCGCTGCACGAGCGCGCCCGCCTGGCGGGCGTGGCGGTGGACGCGGTCTTCGATTCGGTATCGGTCGGCACTACGTTCAAGAAGGAACTGGCCGAGAAAGGCGTGATCTTCTGTTCGTTTTCCGAGGCCGTGCGCGAGCACCCGGCGCTGGTCCAGCAGTACCTCGGCAGTGTCGTGCCGCAGGGCGACAATTATTTCGCCGCGCTGAATTCGGCGGTGTTTTCCGATGGAGTTTCGTGTTCATCCCCAAGGGCGTGCGCTGCCCGATGGAGCTTTCAACATACTTCCGCATTAACGCCAAAGGCACGGGCCAGTTCGAGCGCACGCTGATTATCGCTGAAGACGATAGTTATGTGTCCTACCTCGAAGGCTGCACGGCGCCGCAGCGGGATGAAAACCAACTTCACGCTGCTGTTGTTGAACTGGTGGCGATGGATAGGGCGCAGATCAAGTATTCGACTGTGCAAAACTGGTATCCGGGCGATGCGAACGGCAAAGGCGGGATTTACAACTTCGTGACCAAGCGCGGTGCGTGCCGGGGTGTGAAGTCGAAAATTTCGTGGACGCAAGTTGAAACCGGCTCGGCTATTACCTGGAAATACCCCTCCTGCCTGTTGCAGGGCGACGAGTCGATCGGTGAGTTCTATTCAGTCGCGATTGCCAATAATTATCAGCAGGCCGATACCGGCACAAAGATGATTCACATTGGCAAGAACACGCGCTCTACGATCATCTCTAAGGGAATTTCGGCAGGTCACGGCCAGAATACCTATCGCGGCGCGGTAAAAATTCTGCCGAAAGCCAAGAACGCGCGCAATTTCACTCAGTGCGACTCGCTGCTGATTGGCGATAAATGCGGCGCGCACACAGTGCCCTACATTGATGTGCGAACACCGACAGCGACGCTGGAGCATGAGGCCACTACCTCCAAAATCAGCGACGATCAACTGTTCTACTGCCAGCAGCGCGGCCTATCGGCAGAAGACGCCCTGTCCTTGATCGTCAATGGGTTCGCGAAGGAAGTGCTGAAAGAACTGCCGATGGAGTTTGCCGTCGAGGCGCAAAAACTCCTCGCTATCAGTCTCGAAGGCTCGGTTGGTTAACGTCACAATAAAACGGCAGCGGCGATCAACGCCGCGCCGGAGATTTTCAGAAGGGTTCTAACCATGTTGCAGATCAATGATCTTTGGGTAGAAGTTGAAGGCGATGAAGGCCCGCGCGAAATTTTGCGCGGCCTGTCTCTCATCGTGAAACCGGGGGAAGTCCACGCTATTATGGGGCCGAACGGCTCGGGTAAAAGCACGCTCGCCAATGTCATTGCGGGCCGCGATGGGTACACCGTAACCAAGGGCAGCGTAGTCTATAAGGGGCAGGACGTTCTGGCCCAAGCTGCGGACGTGCGGGCGCGGAGCGGTATTTTTCTGGCGTTCCAGTACCCGGTCGAAATTCCCGGTGTGAATAATATGTACTTCCTGCGAACGGCTTTGAACGCCAAGCGCCGCCATAACGGCCTGCCGGATTTGGATGCAGGGGCGTTCTTGAAGCTGGTGCGCGCGCAACTCAAAAAGCTCGATCTGAAGGACGATCTGCTGCAACGCCCGGTCAATGTCGGCTTCTCCGGCGGCGAGAAGAAGCGCAACGAGATTTTTCACATGTCGATCTTGGAGCCTGACCTTTGTGTGCTCGACGAGACCGATTCGGGCCTCGATATTGATGCGCTGAAGGCGGTATCGGACGGGGTGAATGCCCTTCGGTCGCCGGATCGCGCTTTCGTCCTCATTACCCATTACCAGCGCCTTCTCAGCCATATTCAGCCGGACGCGGTACACGTGCTGTCGGGCGGAAAAATCGTTCGGAGCGGCGACGCTAGCCTTGCGGCGGAATTGGAGCGCGATGGGTATGCGTTTCTTGAGAAGGACGCCGCGTAAATGAGTGCCGTCGCCGCCTATGTCGCGGCCTTTGCGCCGGTTGCTGGGGAGCCTGATTGGTGGCTGGCCCAGCGCCGGGCCGCGCTTAAAACTTTCGAGCGCGCGGGTTTTCCGAGCGCGCGGGAAGAGTTTTGGCGTCTCACCGACCTAAAGCCGATCTTGACGCAAACCTTCCTGCCGCCGCATACGGTGGATGGCGCGAAGGCGGCAAGATTGGTGGGCGAGGCGGCAGCCTTGGTGCCGGGCGCGTGGCGCTTCGTACTGGTCGATGGCGGTTTTGCGCCAGCTTTGTCGGACCTAGAGGGGTTGCCGGATGGCATTACGCTGGTCGCAACCCACGCCCGCCCGCGCGCCGTCGAGCCGCTCACGGCGCTGCTGCCCGATGGGATTGCCGCGCTGGGAGTGGCTTTCGCCCGCGATGGCCTTGTGCTGCGCGTTCCGGCGGGGTTGGTGCTGGAAAAGCCCATCCATCTGATTTCAGTGCAGACCGAAGCCGGGCGCGGCACGCATCTCCTCTCCCGCATTGATCTTGAGGGCGGCGCGCAGGCCGACGTGATCGAAACCTATGTTGGTGGGGATGGGGCGTTTCTGAACGGCGCGGCCCATATCAGCCTTGGAATCGGGGCGCATCTCACACACGGGCTATTCGTGCGTTCGGAGGCGACGGCGCAGATTTTCTTGCGCGTTTCGGCCCGTGTGGAGAAGGCGGCGCGCTACTCAGCCGTGCCGGTGCTGTTGGGCGCGCAACAAAGCCGTGTCGATCTCGCGATTGATCTTGCCGAAGATCACGCAGAAACCGACGTGCAGGGGCTGTATCTGCTCAGCGGCACTCAGCGGGGGCAGTTGCTGACCGAAATAACCCACGATGGCCATGCCACGCGCACGCGGGAAGGTGTGAAGGGCGTGGCCGATGAAAGCGCTCACGGTATCTTCCAAGGTAAGATCGCCGTTACCGAGCGCGGCCAAAAGACCGACGCGCAGATGCAAAGCCGCGTGCTGCTGCTCTCCGAAACCGCGCGGGCGGATACTAAGCCTGAGCTTGAAATCTACGCCGACGATGTAAAATGCAGCCACGGGGCCACGGTGGGCGATATCGACGCGGCGGCGCTGTTCTATCTTATGGCACGCGGCCTAACCCGTGGGGATGCACGCCGCTTGCTGCTGCGGGCATTTTTGGAAGAAGTTGCCGATCAAATCGAAGCCCCCCGCGTGCAACAGGCGGTTCGCACGCTCTTGGCGACGGTTCTCGGGGCCTCGGCAGAGGAGGTGGCAGCATGAGTCTCGTTTTGCACAATCGCCCGCACCCCAAGGCGGATTTTCCGATTTTCGATCCTGCGGGGCCGAATGCCGGGCTAACCTATCTCGATAGCGGCGCTTCGGCGCAAAAGCCTACCCAGGTCATCGAGGCGGTGAGCCGCTTCTATGCCACCGGGTATGCCAATATCCATCGCGGCGTCTATAAACTTTCGGCGACCGCGACCGACGCTTACGAAGGCGTGCGGGCGCAGGTGGCGACGTTTCTAAATGCCGCTTCGGAGCAGGAAATAATCTTCGTGCGCGGCGCGACCGAGGGGCTGAACCTTATCGCGCATTCCTGGGGCCAGACCCATTTGCAGGCGGGCGATGCGGTGCTGATTACGGCGCTAGAGCATCACGCCAACATCGTGCCGTGGCAGATTTTGCGCGATCAAAAGGACATTGAACTACGGGTCGCCGCGCTGGCGGAAGATGGCGGTGTGGACCGGGCCGATTTCACAGCAAAGCTGGCTGACGGCAAGGTAAAGCTCGCCACCTTCACCCATATCGCCAATGCCACCGGGGCCGTGCTGCCGGTTGCCGAATTGACGGCGGAAGCGAAAGCCGCAGGGGCGTTGGTGGCGATTGACGGCTGCCAAGCCGTTGCCCACCGCCCGGTCGATGTGCAGGCGCTGGGGTGTGATTTCTATGTGTTTTCCGCGCATAAGCTCTATGGACCGACGGGGATTGGCATTCTCTACGGTCGCCTTGCCGTGCTGGAAACCATGCAGCCGTATCAGACCGGGGGCGATATGGTTGCCACGGTCCGCTTCGACAAAACCGAGTTTCTCGATCCGCCGCAACGCTTCGAGGCTGGAACCCCCGATATTGCCGGGGTGATCGGCCTGGGGGCTGCTATCGACTATATGGAGTCGCTCGGTTGGCCCTGGATCGAAGCCCATGAAAAGGCACTGCTGGCTTATGGCGAGGCCGTTTTGGCGAAAGTTTCGGGGCTAACCCTGCTACCCGCCGGGCCAGAGCGTTCGGGCATTTTCTCCTTCACGGTGGACGGCGTGCATCCCCATGATTTGGGGACGATCCTCGATCACCATAACGTCGCCATTCGCGCGGGCAGCCACTGCGCGCAACCGCTGTTGAACGAGTTTGGGCTGACCGCGACCGTGCGCGCTTCCTTGGGCCTCTATAACGAACCCGAAGATTTCGACCGTTTGGCCGAGGCCGTTCGTGCCGCCCAACGCATGTTCACGCCGAAACGCGCTTAAGACCGAGGGATGGGCGAGGCGCTTTATTCCGATACAATTTTGGCGCTGGCCGCGCGCCAATTTTCGCGGCTCGTGCAACCGGATGTGTCGGCAGTGCGAAGCAATCCTCTGTGCGGGGACCGGGTAACACTCGATCTTGCTATCGCCAATGGCATCGTGACGGCGGCAGGCGGGGAGGCGCGGGGCTGCGCGCTTTGTTCTGCCGGGTTGGCGGTGTTGTTAGACGATTTGCCGGGCCGACCGCTCGAAAGCCTGCCAGGGCAAATCGAAACCGCGCGCCGCTTGGTGGCAACCGCAGAACCGGGCGGGGCATCGGGCGGAGTATCTGGCAGGGGAGAGGGGCTGACCGTTCTGCTCCACCGCCCCATCCCGCGCCCGCGTCAAAAATGCGTGCTTCTTCCCTGGGAGGCGCTACAAGAGGCGCTTTCCTCCCTTTAGACCAACGCTCAAGAGTAACCGGCATGATGAACCCGCCGACCGAATTCGATCTTCACGCCCAAGACCCGCTACCGGACCTTTCGGTGGGCGATCTGGAAGATAAGGTGTTGGAAGCCCTCCGCACGGTGTTCGACCCGGAAATCCCGGTTAACATCGTCGATCTCGGGCTGATCTACGATCTGCGCGTGCTGGAAGACCGGCGCGTGTTCATCGCTATGACGTTGACCGCGCCGAACTGCCCAGTGGCGGAAGAAATTCCGGTGCAAGTCGCCGATACGGTGAAGGCGGTTCCCGGCGTCGTCGATGCCACCGTCAGCCTCGTGTGGATGCCGCCGTGGACGCAAGACCGGATGAGTGAAGAAGCAAAACTGCACCTCAACCTGTTTTAGAGAAGAAGTCCCGCAGGAGCGGGACAACATCAACCCTAAGGCTTCGGCGACAGTAGCTTCGATAAGCGCTCGGTGGTTTCCAGCAGGCTATCGTCCATCAGGGTTGCATAAACCTCCGACCGGCTGGCATCCACCGCAATCAGTTGGGCCGAGGCGACCATACAGGCCGACCTGCGAACTTCGGCTTGAAGATCCTGAATGGCTTGCGTGAGGTTGCGGATTTCAGACAGGATCGCATCGTTCATCTCGGTCATGGTCAGCGGCTTTCTCTGGCGGGCTAAAAAGGGCTATCCAGCCTAGTATGAAGTGAGGTTGGGCTTAAAACAAGCGCAGCGCCGCATTCAGTAGCGAGAGACTGATAATCATTCCCAAGCTGCCCAAGCCGACGAACAGAATATTACGGCTCAACAGCAACCGTTGCTGCGGCACAGCAAACATGAAGGTTGCGACGATCAACGTCACGCCCGACGGCGAGACCATGACGGCGAACCCCCAGGCCGATTGAATGGCCTGGGTCATCACCATTCCGTCCAGCCCGCTTGCCGCCTGTCCCAGTACTCCAATCAGCACGGCTGCCGTAATCATTGGGTGAATGCCGATAATCCCGCCGCCGATCATGGCGACAAAAATCGCCGTGAGCACCAGCGGCACCGGCAGCCCGCCGATCAAGGGGGCGAGCGCCGCAATTAGGCCCGGCGAGCCTTCGATCAGCCGCCCGAGGCAGAGGGCGACTGCTATCAGCAAAACCTCGTCCGCCCCGCGCCCGAGGCCCCGCCACACGGTTTGCGTCACGCTTCGGCTCATCTGGGGCGCTTGCCACAGCAGGGCGATCACGGCGAGCGGTAGGGTGGCGACGACGACGGCATCGAGCTTGCCGATCTCGGTGGTCGCGACTAGCAGTATCGTCGCTCCGGCAGCAATCCCACAGTGCGGCAGAATCGGGAGCGCGGCGCGCACCCCCGGCAGCAAGGAGCCGCCTTTCTCCAACCGCCACGCCAGCACGAACGCCGCTGCCGCAAACGCCAGCCCCATTCCAAGATGCCCCAGACCATCGCTCCCCGGCAGATACTGCGTGCCGAAAGCCACCGAGACGGCAAAGGGCGACCAAAAGGCCGAAAAGCAAATTCCGCGCAAGCAGATCAACGCCATTTGTCGCCGCTCGTCCTCCGGCGCGTTATGCGGCAGCAGCGGCGCGAGCATAGCGTGCGCCCCCGTGGTCAGAATGCTGCCAAGGCCGGTTGACAGCACAAGGGTGCCGGTATCACGCCCCTGGGCCGGAAGCTGCACAAACGCCGCCCGCGCTCGCGCCATCGCCGGAAGCTCCCCCACGATCACGCGCAGAATTTGAAGCACGGGTAGATAGGCGGCGAAGGTGAGGGCATCGGTAAGCCCCGCCCCAACACCGCTGAGGGGAGCACCGCTGAGCAGCAGGGCCGCGCAGGCCGCTACCAGCATGGCGGCAATCGCCAGCGTTCGCCCCTTCACCAGCGGCAGTGCGGTTGCGACCAAAAGCAGCGCGGCACCAATCGCCAGCAGCGGCGGCAGGGTCAATCCCAAGGCGCGGCCCAGGGTAATGATGATGAAGCTCGCCAACAGCCCGCGATACAGGAGAAGGCACAGGTGCCGTGCTCCTATCGGGCCAGACTTGCGGCTTGGTTCCATACCGAAACTTCCCGTAACGAAATTTTAAGTGCGGGCGTGAAGCAAGTCACTATGATCTGCTCTGTCTTACAGGGCCGTGCAGGCTCTGCCTGTGTCGATTGATTTTGTTTGGAAATACGAATGTCCCTTGCTGCTCCGCTTCCCTTCATTGATCTTAAAGCACAGCGCCGCCGTCTTGGTCCGCAAATTGAGCAAGCCTTGGTGCGGGTTTTGGAGCATGGGGCCTTCATTCTGGGGCCGGAAGTGCGCGATCTTGAAGCCCAACTGGCTGCCTATGCCGGGGTGAAGCACTGCATCTCCTGTGCTTCGGGTACGGATGCGCTGATGATGGTGCTGATGGCCAAGGGCATCGGGCCGGGCGATGCGGTCTTCTGCCCTTCCTTCACCTTCGCCGCGACCGCCGAAGTGGTGGCGCTGCTGGGGGCCTCGCCGGTTTTCGTCGATGTCCGCGCGGATGACTTCAATATTGATCCCGACAGTCTGAAAGCCGCGCTTCCGGTCGCCGAGGCGGCGGGGCTAACGCCACGCGGGATTATCGCGGTCGATCTCTTCGGCCAACCCGCCGATTACAGCGCTTTGCAGCCACTTGCCGACGCCAACGGTCTGTGGATTTTGGCCGATGCCGCGCAGAGCTTCGGTGCGAGCTATGATAACCGCCGCGTCGGCGCTTTGGGCGATTTTGCCACCACGTCCTTCTTTCCGGCTAAACCCTTGGGTTGCTACGGCGACGGCGGGGCGATTTTCACGAATGATGATGAGTTCCGCGACGTGCTGCACTCGATCCGCGTTCACGGCCAGGGCCGCGATAAGTACGAAAACGTCCGCCTCGGTATCACGGGGCGGCTCGATACGATGCAGGCAGCGGTTTTGTTGCAAAAAATGACGATTTTCGACGATGAAATCGCCGCACGCAACGCGGTGGCGGCGCGTTACGCAGCGGGTTTGCCGAAGGAGATGACCATTCCCACACTGCTGTCGGGGCGGACATCGGTGTGGGCGCAATATACCGTTTTGCTTGAGGACCGCGACGCCGTGCAGCAAAAGTTCCAGGCGCAAGGCATCCCGACGATGGTCTATTATATGCGCCCGCTGCATACGCAGCCGCCGTACCAAAAGTACCCGCAGGCTCCTGGCGGAATGCCGGTCACGGACCGCTTGTCGCAAAAAGTCTTGAGCTTACCCATGCACCCCTATTTAGACGCGCCGACTCAAGAGCGGATTTTGAGCGCAGCTCACCGGGCGGTCGCGGCATGAGCTTATCGCCGCTCTCCGTCTCGGTCCTCGGCGCGGGCGTGATGGGCGGCAATCACGCCCGCACGTTGGCAAACCTGCCGGGGGCTAGGCTCCACCGGATTTTCGATCCGCACGCGGAGCGCGCCGCAGTTCTGGCCGCGCAAACGGGCGGGCAGGCAACCGCCGATCTCGAGATGGCTTTGGCGGGTGCGGATGCCGTGGTGATTGCCGCTAGCTCCGCCGCTCATGCCAGCCTTGCTCAGGCCGTGATTGCGGCGGGCAAGCCGGTTCTGATCGAAAAGCCGTTCGCGGTTACGGCCCTCGAAGCCGAAGCCGTTATTGCCGCCGCCGAGCGGGCGGGGGTGCCAGTGGCAACGGGCCATGTGGAGCGTTTCAACCCGGCCTTCCTCGCGGCCCAAAAACTGCTCCAGGGCCGCCGGATTCTCGCGATTGATGGGCGGCGACTGAATGTAGGCTCCAACCGCATCCTCGATACGGACGTGGTTATCGACCTGATGATCCACGACATCGACGCGGCGGTGGCCCTGATGGGCGGCGTGCCGGAGGGGTTGGTGGCGCAAGGCTTCGCGCTCGCTGAAGGCACGGCCAAGCGCGATCACGTGCTGGCCGCTTGGACGCAAGCCACGCCGTCGCCGGTTCGCGTTTCGATGCTCGGCAGCCGCCTTGTCCCCGACCGCGTGCGCGAAACCCGCGTGCTGACAGAAGACGGGATGGTGGTTATCGACTTTCTCAATCGCACCGTTCAGGCCAGCGAGTGCCTCCTTCCCGATGGGCAAAGCGAAGGCCGTAGCCTCGTGCCCGTCGCGGTTCAGCCGCACGAATCCCTCGCCGCCGAACTCACTCAGTTCCTCCACGGGCTTCGGCAGGGGCGGGCGGAAGACGTCGGTGTGACCGTGCAGGCGGCCCTGCCGGTTCTTAGCCTCGTGTGGGCCATTCAAAATCAGCTTTACGGGGTCTAAATGTCTGAAACCATTGCTTATGCCGATTTCGAGCGCGTTGATATCCGCGTTGGCACCATTATCGAAGCGCTGCCGTTCCCGGAAGCGCGCAAACCCGCCATCAAGCTGCGTGTCGATTTCGGCCCGGAGATCGGCGTGAAGAAATCCAGCGCGCAGATTACCGTATACTACCAGCCGGAAACCTTGGTGGGGCGGCAGGTGGCCGCCGTGGTCAATTTTCCGCCACGCCAAATCGGCAAATGGCTCTCGGAAGTGCTGGTCTTAGGTTTCCCCGATGCTGATGACGCGGTGGTTCTGGTTAGCCCCACGGTGCCGGTGCCCAATGGCGGTAAGCTCTTCTAACGGCGCGGTGCAGGCTATGGCCTCCTTATGAAGATTTTTACAAAATGTTCTTGCCAGTGTGATGTCTCGGGCTTATAAATCGCTTCCCGACGACGTGGTGCTTGTGGCTAAGCCACTGAGATTGCTTCGGAAATTAGGAAATAAGTTCTTTGACATTGTTGATTATATGGGAAGGGGTTTGGAGTCGGCGGCCTGTTTGGCTGCTGGTTTTAAGCTTCTTTAGAGATAGAGAGTTTAGGATTG
>JAYSQZ010000028.1:0-32049 GCA_043721315.1 Alphaproteobacteria bacterium | reverse complement strand
TTTGAAAATGTCGGACGGGTCGATCCTGCGGGTCTTTTTACGCCCTGCTGCGTCGCCAATCTTGCAGATAGTCTCGATATCTGCTGCGCTTGGCTCCTCTCAGGTCCCAAAAATCCCTCGCAGGCTCTCAGCCGCCGAATTTCCAAACAGCCTCTAAGGGTAGATTGTATCACTTCCCCCCCACTGCTATAGAGACGCGACCGAGCTAGTCTCAGAGGATGGTTTGATGGCGCGACGCAGGAAGATTTACGAAGGCAAAGCCAAAGTTCTGTTCGAAGGGCCGGAACCCGGCACCATTGTGCAGTATTTCAAGGATGATGCGACCGCCTTCAACAATCAGAAGAAGGGGGTTATCAGCGGTAAGGGCGTGCTGAACAACCGCATCTCTGAGTATCTGATGACGCGCCTCACCGAAATTGGCATTCCCACGCACTTCATCCGGGCGCTCAACATGCGCGAGCAGTTGGTGCGTCAGGTCGAAATCATTCCCATCGAAGTTGTGGTGCGGAATGTCGCGGCGGGGTCTATGTCCAAGCGCCTCGGCATTCCCGAAGGCACGCAGCTACCGCGCGCTATTGTCGAGTATTACTATAAGAACGATGAGTTGGGCGACCCGATGGTCTCAGAAGAGCATATTACCGCCTTCGGTTGGGCCAGCACGCAAGATATAGACGATATGATTCACCTGACCTTGCGGGTGAATGATTATCTGCTGGGTCTCTTCCTCGGCGTTGGTCTCAAGCTGATCGACTTCAAGTTGGAGTTTGGTCGCTTGTGGGACGACGAGGAAATGCGGATCGTTCTGGCCGATGAAATCAGCCCAGACAATTGCCGCCTGTGGGACGTGAAATCGAACATGAAGCTGGATAAGGACCGCTTCCGTCACGATCTCGGCGGCGTGCAGGAAGCCTATCAGGAAGTGGCGCGGCGCTTAGGCGTTCTGCCGGTCGAGGTTGAGGGCGATGTTGCCGAGGGTGAAGACCCGCGCACGCCGCGCGTCGTGAACTAACAAAAGCCTTAGCCCGCCGGCTCCACCGGCGGGTTTTCCGCTCTCAGACTCTGCAATTTCAAAAAGGATGGTGCGATGAAGGCGCGCGTACACGTTACCTTGAAGCAAGGCGTTCTCGACCCCCAGGGCCGGGCGATCCATCAGGCGCTCGAAACCTTGGGCTTTGCGGGCGTAGAAGACGTGCGCCAGGGCAAGTATATCGAACTTGACCTTGCCGAAACCGATGCCACCAAGGCGGAAGCCCTCGTGCGCGAAATGTGCGCGACGCTGCTGGCCAACCCCGTCATCGAAGCCTACACCGTCTCGTTGCAGGATTAAGCGCCATGAAAAGCGCGATTCTGGTCTTCCCCGGCACCAACCGGGAGCATGATGCGGCGGCGGCCTTACGCCAAATCTGCGCCTCGGAGCCTGCTTTTGTCTGGCACGGCGAAACGGCGTTGCCGGCGGGAACCGATCTCATCGTTATTCCTGGCGGTTTTTCCTATGGCGACTACCTGCGCTCGGGCGCAATGGCGGCGCAATCGCCGATCATGCGGGCTGTGAAGGCGGCAGCGGCGAAGGGCGTTCACGTTCTCGGCGTTTGCAACGGTTTCCAGATCATCACCGAAGCCGGGTTGCTGCCAGGGGCGTTGATGCGGAACGCCTCGTTGAAGTTCGTTTGCCGCGATGTGTTTCTGTCGGTCGAAACGAATAATTCGGCCTTCACGTCGGCGTTTCAGGTTGGCCAAGTGCTGCAAGTGCCTGTGGCCCATCACGATGGCAATTATTTTGCCGATGCCGCCACCTTGGACCAGCTTGAAGCCGAAGACCGCATCGCCTTCCGCTACGCCAACCCCGATGGCGAGTTGGAGGAGGGGTGGAGTCCCAACGGCAGCCAGCGCGATATTGCTGGGATTCTGTCGGAAAACCGCCGCGTGCTTGGGCTAATGCCTCATCTTGAAAATGCTATTGATCCGCTGATGGGATCGACCGATGGCGCGGGCCTGTTCCGCAGCCTCCTTCAATCCCTCGTCGGCTAAGGAGTTCGTCCCGTGACGGCAAATACGCTCGCCTTCGACACGCGCCCCGCGACCGAGGCTGACGCCACCGAGTTCGGTCTGAAGCCGGACGAATATCAACGCATTCTCACGCGCTTGGGGCGCACGCCCACTCTGGTGGAGTTGGGCGTGTTCTCGGTGATGTGGTCGGAGCATTGCTCCTATAAATCCTCGCGCCTTCACTTAAAGAAGCTCCCCACCACGGCCCCCTGGGTTATCTGCGGGCCGGGCGAAAACGCCGGGGTGATTGATATTGGCGACGGCGATGCCGCGATCTTCAAGATCGAAAGCCATAATCATCCGAGCTTCATCGAACCCTATCAAGGGGCCGCGACGGGCGTTGGCGGCATTATGCGCGACGTGTTCACGATGGGCGCGCGCCCGCTGGCTAACCTGAACGCTTTGCGTTTTGGCGATCCCGCTCACCCGAAAACCCGGCATTTACTCGCGGGGGTCGTGGCTGGGATTGGCGGTTATGGCAACTGCATGGGCGTGCCCACGGTGGGCGGCGAGACGCAGTTTCACTCGGCCTATAACGGCAATATTCTCGTGAATGCCATGACGGTCGGCATTGCCAAGACCGACAAGATATTTTACTCCGCTGCCGCCGGTATCGGCAATCAGGTGATCTATCTCGGCGCGAAAACGGGCCGGGACGGTATTCACGGGGCCACGATGGCTTCGGCTGAGTTCACCGAAGAAGCCGAAAGCAAGCGCCCCACGGTGCAAGTGGGCGATCCGTTCACTGAAAAGCTACTGCTGGAAGCCTGCCTGGAGTTGATGGCGACGGACGCGATTGTAGCCATTCAAGATATGGGCGCGGCGGGGCTGACCTCCTCCTCGGTGGAGATGGCGGGCAAGGGCAATCTTGGTATCGAGCTTGATCTGGATAAGGTTCCGACGCGCGAAACCGGCATGAGCGGTTACGAAATCATGCTCTCGGAAAGTCAGGAGCGTATGTTGATGATCCTGAAGCCGGGATCGGACGGCGTAGCGCGGGCGATTTTCGAGAAATGGGGCCTCGATTTCGCCCCCATCGGTGTGCTGACCGATTCAGGCCATATCGTGCTGAAGAAATCCGGCAGCGTGATCTGTGATCTGCCGCTATCGCCCTTGGTCGATGACGCGCCGCTCTACGATCGGCCCTACGAGCTAACGCCACTGCAAGATGAAGTGTTGGCGGGCGAAGTGGAAGCGCCGGATTCGCTCACCGATGCGCTGGTCACGCTGATGGGCACGCCGGATATGGCCTCGAAACGCTGGATTTGGGAACAGTACGATCATCTCGTTGGCGGCCACACCGTCCAGCGTCCCGGCGGCGATGCTGCTGTCGTGCGTCTGCCCGGCCAGAAGAAAGCGCTGGCGATGGTGACGGACTGTACACCGCGCTACTGCTTCGCCGATCCGCACTTGGGCGGCAAGCAAGCCGTGGTCGAAAGCTGGCGCAATCTGACCGCTGTGGGCGCAACGCCGCTGGCCGTGACGAACAACCTCAACTTCGGCAATCCTGAGCGGCCTGAGATTATGGGCCAGCTCGTCGGGTGCTTGGAAGGCATGGCCGAAGCCTGCCGGGCGCTGAATTACCCGATTATCTCCGGCAATGTGTCGCTTTATAACGAAACCAACGGCCAAGGTATTCTGCCGACTCCGGTGATTGGTGGCGTCGGGCTATTGGCCGATGCGGCGCTGGCGATGGATTTGGCGTTCAAGACCGAAGACGAAACCATTCTGGTGATTGGCGAAACGAAGGGCTGGCTGGGGAACTCGATCTACCTGCGCGAACTCTGCGGGGCCGAAGCCGGGGCACCGCCGCCCGTCGATCTCGCGCTCGAAAAACGCCACGGCGATTTTGTGCGCGCGCTGATTACCGAGAAGCTCGTAACCGCCTGCCATGATATTAGCGACGGCGGTTTGCTAGTGGCGGTGACGGAAATGGCGCTGGCGGGCGACATGGGGGCGGAAATAGATCTGCCCGATACCGCACCGCCCCACGCCATCGCCTTCGGGGAAGATCAGGGCCGCTATATCGTCACCACAAAAGACGCCGACACGATCCGTCGCCGTGCCGCTGAGGCCAAGATTCCGGTGCTGGACCTGGGCGTAACCGGCGGCGATGCCATCATCGTGAACGGCGAAGACGGGATTGATCTTGAGGATTTAATGATCGTTCATGAAAGCTGGTTGCCGGACTATATGGAAAATGGTCTTGGCAGCGACGATGACGATGACAATCTGTATGTGGACGACGATGCGTCGGACGAAGATTAGAGCGTTTTCCGTTTGCTGAGGCTCACGTCGAACGCTCTAATTGTTTGTTTTTTAAGCAAAGACTAGTCGCGGGTGATTCCACCCGCTCGGGATTTGCTCTAGGAGAGCGCTGCAATGGCTATGGATGCCGCTACTATCGAAACCATGATCCGCGAGGCTCTGCCGGATGCTCAGGTGAGCATTCAGGACCTGCGCGGCGATGGTGATCACTATGCCGCCCACGTCATCTCGGCGGCGTTTCAGGGCAAGTCGCGCGTGCAGCAGCACCAGATGGTCTATGCGGCTTTGCGCGGCAAAATGGGCGGCGAACTCCACGCCCTCGCGCTACAAACCGCCACGCCCGGCGCTTGATCTTTATTGGAAAGGACACAGAAATGACTGACGCAACCGTTCGGGACCGTATTCACCAAGAAGTAACGGGCAGTGATGTGGTGCTGTTTATGAAGGGCACGCCCGTGTTTCCCATGTGCGGCTTCTCCGCTGCCGTGGTGCAGGTGCTCAACCAATTGAACGTGCCGTTCAAAGGGGTCGATGTGATGCAAGACCCAGGGATTCGCCAAGGTATTAAGGATTACAGTGAATGGCCGACAATTCCGCAGCTTTATGTTAAGGGCGAATTTGTTGGTGGTTGCGACATTATCCGCGAAATGTTTGAGAGTGGCGAGTTGATCGAGATGCTGAATACGCGCGGTATTAACGTTCAAGCAGCTTAATTGAGGACAGGAAAAGGCGGTTGTAAAGCCGCCTTTTTTTAACTTTTTAATGGAATTTGATTAAAGATTAATATGGAGAGTCTGTAAGATCATATTTTAGGCAGCGCGATAGGTTTTGCCCACCTGGGCTGCGGCTTTTAGCTGGATTACGCGCGTTCCTTTGCTACACTGAGATTTATGGTTGCTCAACCCTCCTTCTCGCAAGTGGCGGATCCAGGCCCGTCAGGCATTCTTGCCGCTGCCTATGATCGGCTGCCGCTGGCGATATTATGCGTACGCGACAGGGCGGCTCTGTATGCGAATATTGCGGCGGCCTCCCTATTGGGGGCCGAGCTTTCCGGTCTGATTGGGGCCGCCTGGGTACCTTTATTGACGCCGCACGCGCCTGAGATGCTCGATTTCGCTCGAATGGCGAAAACCCATCTCCCAGAAACCATTACCCTCCCAGGGGGCTATTGTGGGCGGTGTGAAGTTTCGGTTTCCCCCGCGCCAACGGGCAGGGCAGGGGATTGGTTGCTGTGCCTGCGCCCGCTCCAACCGGCGAGCGGCGAGAGTGCGGTGATCCTCGATCAAGAGATCATTCTATCCCACCTCATTGATTCGGTTGGCGATGCCGTGCTGGTGGTGGCCGATGACGGGCGCATTATAGATCTCAATAAGGGCGCGCAGCGGGTGTTTGCGGTGGATCGGGGGCCGGCGCGCGGCATGTCCATCTGGCCGCTGCTCGCGCCGACTTTGTTCGAGGGGGAAGACGCGCCCCCCGAAGCCTCCGGTCAACTGCTGCTGCGCGCGGTGCCGCGCAGCACTTTAGGCACTGGGCGCTCGATAGTGTTGTCGCGGGCCGACGGTATCAGCTTTCCCGGTGAAATTGCGATTACACCGCTGCCTTTGCCGAACTGTGCGGCGCATCTTGTAACCGTGCGCGACGTATCGGATCGCAAGCGCATCGAAAGCCGCTTGGAGCGCTTGGTTCTCTACGATCCGCTCACGCGCCTGCCCAACCGGGTAAAAGTGTTGCAGCATATCGAACGGCTGATCGCGCAAGCGCCGCTGGGCACTATTGTAGCCGTGGCGATTGACGTTGATCACTTTAAGTATGTGAATGATTTCTTCGGTCATGGGCCGGGCGACCGGCTGTTGCAGGCCGTAGCTGGGCGGCTGGGCGGCGATTTGGAGGAGGGCGATTTGCTCGGCCATCTCGGCGGCGATGATTTTCTGATAATTTCGGCAACCGACGATCCGATTGCGACGATTGAGCGCCTAGCCCGGCGGGTAGAAGAAGCCTCGGCGCGCACGTTCCTCATTGATCAATCGGAGCTGTTTATCTCGCTCTCCCAGGGCATCGCGCTTTATCCCGATCATGCGACCGACCCGTCCAACCTGCTGACGGCAGCCCAAGCCGCGACCTATGAGGCGAAGGAGGCAGGACGCGCCACGACGGTGATCTATTCCGAACGGGTGCGCGACCGACGGGCCGGGCGGCTGGCGATTGAAACGGATCTGCGCCGCGCGGTTGATCGGGGTGAGTTGTCGATCGAATATCAGCCGCGCCTCAGTGTCGAAGGGCATCGGTTGCTGGGGATGGAAGCGCTGTTGCGCTGGGATCATCCCGAGATGGGGCGTATCCCGCCCTCTCACTTCATTCCGATTGCCGAGGAATCCGGCCTGATTGTGCCGATTGGTAATTGGGTGCTGGAAACTGCCTGCAAACAGGCGCGGTTGTGGACGCAGGCCGGGTTCCCGAACCTGAAGGTCGCGATCAATCTCTCCGTTCGGCAGTTCCGCGATGCGGGCTTGTTGGCAAAAGTGGTCGATGCGCTCGATACCTCTGGGCTTCCCGCGCAGAATTTGGAGCTGGAGATTACCGAAAGCGGCTTGATGAGCGAGCTTGACCGCGCCATCGACCTGCTGGAAGACCTGAAGCGAATTGGCATTACCATTGCTATTGATGATTTCGGTACGGGCTATTCCTCTCTGTCTTATCTCAAGCGCTTGCCCATAGATTTGCTGAAGATCGACCAGAGCTTTATCGCGGGTCTTTCGGAAAATGCCGATGATCGGGCGATTTGCCAGGCAATTGTATCAATGGCCTCCAGTCTCGGGCTTGAAACGGTCGCCGAAGGAGTGGAAACCGAAGGCCAACTGGAGTGTTTGCGGGAGATTGGTTGCCATGAAGTGCAGGGCTATTTGTTCGCGCGGCCCTTATCGGTTGCCGATTTCTCGGCCTATTTGCCGCATCAGCGCGTGTGATCGTTACAAGGTTCGTAAGCCCCTCGCCAGTGGCATAAATTTGCGTTATTCCTGACATAAGCAGAATAAAATTTGGCAGGATCATCCTATGGGCAAATCGCCACGCAAGTTGGATAGAACCGACCTTAAGATTCTCAGCCTGCTGCAAACCGAGGGGCGGATTACCAACCTCAAGCTGGCGGATAAAGTCGGCCTGTCCCCCAGCCCTTGTTTGGAGCGCGTGAAGCGTTTGGAAGCAGCGGGGTTTATCAGTCGCTATTCCGCCGAAATCAACATCGACATGCTTTGCCGAAATGTATTGGTATTTGCAGAAGTAACGCTTAAAAATCAGCGTAGCGAAGATTATGAGCGGTTTGAGAGTATTATTGCCAAAATTCCCGAAATAATCGAAGCTTACTCAATCGGTGGCGGTTACGATTATTTGCTGAAATTCGTTTGTGGGGATGTGAAAGATTATCAAATCCTCAGCGAAAAAATGATTAACTCTGATATGAGTATAGATAAGTTTTTCAGCCATATCGTAATCAAGCCGGTGAAATCTTATAACGGTATGCCCTTAGTGCATTTGATTGATAAAGATACCGATCCCTCTATTATTCTGCCCTGATGGGCTGGGGTTGTCGTCAGGTTACGAAAAATGATCATGTTCTAAGACGGCTGAAACATGGGCAATATTTCAGCCGTTTTTTCTGGCGCTACGCCGCAACGCGCTGGTTGTGGTAAGTCGGGAGTAAGCCTACCCCGCGCCCGAAATGCTCTAAGTCTTGAAGCTCGCTGTCTAGCAAATCGCCGCTGCGACGGAACCAACTGGCAATCGCCTCCACGCGGATACGCTGCGCGGCATCGAGGCTGGGAGAGGCGAGAAGCCCCTCAATCAACGGATGGCCCGTGTCCATCTCGCTTTCAATGCTGGGGGCAGGCGCGACGTTGGATGGTGAGACCGCTTCGGTAGGTGTTTCCAAGCTCTTGCGGTTAAGAGTGGCCGCTTCGCGCAGGCGAGCGAGGGTTTGCCAATGGTGGGCGGCGCGCTCCGCCGCAATACGGCGGCGGGTTTCGGCGGCCAGTTGCCGCCCGAGATCAATCAGACCGCGCCAGCCTTTGGCGGGTGCGCCTTGAATGACATCATCCCAGCCTACTCCGGCAATACGCACGAGGCGAGAGGCGGCACGGGCGGCAGCCAGAATTTCCGCGTCCTGGTCGCTATCGAGCCGCGCCAATAGTTTCGGCAGCAGCCGCGCTAAATTTTGCCCTTGGTCCTGCGATCCCTGCTGCGCCATGTCTGTTCTCCTGCCTTATGTTTAGCCGTCGCCGGGCACGTGCAAGCACCCTTGGCCACAGCTTCAATGGCTCCAGTATTCGGAACAAACCCCGAACCTTCAGCCTGAGAATGCCGCCGGTTCAGGGACTTGTCAACCGATCTTAAACAGAAATTACGTAAGATGTATTACGATGGTGTCGCCAGTAAATTCGGGCGCGACAGCACGCGCTCGGCGGGCAGGGCTACGGTAATGGTTGTGCCGACGTTCAGGGCGGTTTCTATAATCAGCGTGCCGCCGTGCAGCTCGACGAGCGATTTGACCAGTGGTAGCCCGAGGCCGGTGCCTTGGAACTTCCGCGACAGGCTATTGTCTAGCTGCCGGAACGGGGTAAGGGCGATGGGGATTTCGGCGGGGTCCATGCCGATGCCGGTATCGGTAACGCGCAAGGCAAGGCCGCCGTTTTCCAAAATCTCGGCACTGGTGGTAATAGTGCCGCCCGCATCGGTGAATTTAACGGCGTTCGAGAGCAGGTTGAGCAGAATTTGCCGTAACAAGCGCCCATCGACATAAACGCTCGGCATATGCGGCGGCAACTCGGTGTGCAGCGACAGGCCTGCACGGGTGGCGCGATGCTGGAGCAGGCGCGCGACCGACTGAAGGATACGCCCCAAATCCAACTCTTCCTCATTCAACTCCACTTTACCGGACTCGATTTTGGAGAGATCGAGAATATCGTTGATCACTTCAAGCAGATGCGCGCCGCTTTCGCGAATATCGTGGGCATAGTCCAGATAGCGTGGGTTGCCAATCGGGCCAAACAACTGGCCTTCCATGATCTCGGCAAAACCGATAACGGCGTTCAGCGGCGTGCGAAGCTCGTGGCTCATATTGGCAAGAAAGACGGTTTTAGCGCGGTTAGCCGCAAAAGCCTCTTCCATCGCCGTCCGCATTTTCTCTTCGCTGCGCTTACGGTGGGTAATATCAATATGGGTGAACACGAACCCAAGGCCGGGCGTGAAGCGCCGGTAGGTTTCGATGATTTTATCGGACAGAATGGTCCATTCTATCCGCTCCGGCCCGTTCGGCGGCAGGCTGTTCATTTGCTCGTGAACGATGCTTTCCGGCTCGCCCACGCCATAATCGCCGCGCTTGGCAAAATAGCGCACCAGATCGGCATAGGGCATACCCGGCTTAATCACGCCGTTGGGCAGATCGAACACGCCGTGCAGCAGGCGATTCCAGTGGCGGATTTTCAGGTCTTCATCGACCAGCAGCACAGAGCTTGCCACATTATCAATGGTTAGGCGCAGCAGCGCGGTCTGCCGCGCCAACTCCATTTCGCGCTGGCGCAGGCGCGTGAGGTTGGAGGCAGCGCCGCGCCACCCAAGGATCTGGCCGGCCTCGTCCAGAATGGGCCTGCCGGAGGAGCGAACATAGGCCAAGGTGCCGTTCGTCCGCCGGACGGAATAAAGGAAATTATCGAACCCACGCCCGGCAGCCAAATCTTCCAAATGTCGCCGCCAATGGGCTTGATCGGTATCGTCGGCGGTTAAATCTTGGCGGCGTTTACCGTAGGGTAGCCTGTCTACCCCTTCCACATCGGGAACTGCCGATTGCGCGCCGCGCTCGAAGTGCACAAATTTGCCGTCGGCACCCATTTCCCAGTACCAATCGGCACTACAGGCAAGAAAATCTTGATATTTGGCTTCAAGGTTGCGCTCGGAGGCACCCACTAAGCCTATTTGGTGTTTGAGAGAAAAGGCCCAGGCCGCAAAACTTGCCGCGATAATGACCAATCCGATACACGCTATAAGCGCAGCAGTTGTTTCCACGTTAGCACCGCCTGCCCTGTAAGAATGCCAGTGGGCAGCCCAACGCCCAAAAACATAGTCTAGCCACTCTTCCCCAAGAATGATCCTACCTTATCCAAACGCGCGGCGCGAGTCCGAGGCCAGGGCGAAGTGCACGATTTAGAGGCAGGGTCCGTTACAGCAAACCCAGTGCTTTGAAACTGCTATGGCCCTGCCGCCCTATCACGAGATGATCGTGCAAGGATATGCCAACCCCTTCCGCTGCCCGCGCGAGAGTGCGGGTCATATCAATGTCGGCCTTGGAGGGCGTGGGGTCGCCAGTTGGGTGATTATGCACAAGAATAAGCGCGCTCGCCCCTACCTCTAGCGCCCGCTTCACAACCTCACGCGGGTAGAGGGGCGTATGATCTATAGTGCCACGCTGCACCACCTCGTCGCCGATTAAATGGTTCTTGCGGTCGAGGAATAGCAGCCGGACTTGTTCTATCGGCTCATGAGCCATCGCGATGCGGCAGTAATCGAGCACGGCTTGCCAGCCCGCCAACACGGGGGCGCTGCGGGCCTGTTCGCGGGCGAGGCGACGGGCGGCGGCTTGAATGGTTTTGAGTGTGGCAATCGCGACGGGGCCAACGCCGTCAACCGCCGCCAACTGCGCCGGGTCTGCCGTCAACACGGCTGAAAAACTACCAAAACGGGCCAGGAGCTTTTTCGCTAAGGGTTTAACGTCGCCGCGCGCATTCGCCCCGAATAGCACGAGTTCGAGCAATTCATAGTCGGGCAGAGCATCGGCATCGCCCGCCAGCAGCCGCTCCCGCAAGCGCGTGCGATGACCTAGGTAATGGGGGGCATCTGCTGGCAGAGCGGGTTCGGCGTCGGGCGCGCTCATCAGGCGTAGGGCGGCGCGTGCCAGGCTTTAGGCGAGAGCGTGAAGATTTCATAGCCCGTCGCGGTAACGCCGATAGAATGCTCGTATTGGGCCGATAGCGATTTATCTTTCGTGACCGCCGTCCAATTATCCGACAGAACTTTCACATCGAACTTTCCGGCGTTGATCATCGGCTCGATCGTGAAAAACATGCCTTCCTTCAACTCCGCCCCATGCCCCGGTTTGCCGAAGTGCAAGATGGAGGGGGCATCGTGGAAAATACGGCCCAAACCGTGACCGCAAAAATCGCGCACGACCGAAAAGCGCTGGGCTTCGGCAAAGCTCTGAATAGCGTAGCCAATATCGCCCAACGTCGCGCCCGGCTTCACCACAGCGATGCCGCGCATCATGGCTTCATAGGTAATATCGCAGAGCTTGCGAGCCTTGGTGCCGACTTTACCGGCGTAGAACATGCGGCTGGTATCGCCATACCAGCCATCGACAATCACCGTCACGTCGATATTGATGATGTCGCCATCTTCTAGGCGCTTCTTATCGTCTGGGATGCCGTGGCAAACGACGTGATTGACGGACGTGCAGATTGATTTCGGGAAACCGCGATAGCCCAAGGGGGCCGGAATTGCGCCCGCTTGAGTGATGAAATCATGGCAAAGCTGATTGAGCGCTTCTGTGGTCACGCCCGGCACAACGTGGGGGGTAATGAAATCCAAGGTTTCCGCCGCCAGCCGACCGGCTTTTCGCATCCCGTCAAAATCGTCGGGGGTATGAATTTTGATCGTGGCCAAAGTCTCGTCATCCCACTCGTCGTCGGTTTTATGGTTCATCACGCTTCCGCAGTCGCCTCGACCAGAGGCACGCTCGCCTTCAGCTTTACGCCTTCGGTAGAAATCTCACAAGCATAGGCCAAGGCTTCCACCCCTGCGGCGCGTGCATCCCGGAAGGCGCGGGCATAGCCGGGGTCTATGTCGGCAGCCAGGGCGAACCTGTCGCAATCATCCCGCTGAATTATATACAGCATCACCGCCCGCGCCCCAGCCCGAACCTGCGCTGCCAGTTCAAAAAGATGCTTTGCGCCGCGCGCCGTAACACAATCGGGGAATTCGGCGAGGCTTGGTTGGCGCACTAGGTGAACATTCTTCACCTCGATATAACAGGGCGGACGGTTCGGCGACTCCGCCAGCAGATCAATGCGGGAGTTCGTGCCGTAGCGTACTTCCCGGCGTAAACTTGTGTAACCGCCAAGCTCCGGGATCAACCCGGCTTTGATCGCAGCCTCGGCAATGCGGTTCGGGTGGCCGGTATGGACACCCGCGAGGCTGCCACCGGGCAGGCAGGTTATTTCCCACGAATAGGGCAGCTTACCCTTACCGGGCGCGAGCAGAATTTCCCCATCCGGTTCCGCAAGCCCCGTCATCGCGCCGGGGTTGGGGCAGTGGATGGTCACTTCCTCCCCGGCGCGGGGGCCATCGAGCAGCACAACATCCGCCAGAAAACGCTTATAGCGCTTCAGCAGCCGGGCGCGGGTGAGGGCCGGGAAAGCGTGTAGAATCAAGAGCGTTGAGACCAGTCAATCAACCGCCGCGCCGCGTCCCGCATTGCGGCTTCCGACCCGGCGAAGGAGAAGCGCACCGTGCGGCTGCCGCGTTGCGGGTCGAAATCAACGCCGGGGGTGATCGCCACGCCGGTTTCCATGAGCACCCGCTGGCAGAAAGCCACCGAGTCGTTGGTGAGATGACCAACATCGGCATAAAGGTAGAACGCGCCATCGGCGGGGGCAAATTGGCTGAAGCCGGCTTTGGGCAGTTCCTCTAGCAAGATCGCCCGATTACGCGCATAGCGCTGGCGATTGGCCTCTAATTCTTCCCCGGCCTCGAACGCCCCCAAGGCCGCGCGCTGCGCCAACGTGGGCGCGGAGATGAAGAAATTCTGCGCGAGGCACTCCACCGAACGCACCAAATCTTCCGGCAAAATCAACCATCCCAAACGCCAGCCGGTCATGGAGAAATATTTGGAGAAGCTGTTGACGACAATCGCCCGTTCCCCGCCGTGCTCCGGCAGTTCCAGCGCGCAGGTGGCATTCCCGGTGTACGTCAGCCCGTGATAAATTTCATCGGACACCAGCCGCACGTCGTGGTTTCGGCACCAGGACAGCAGCGCGGCCAACGCCGCCCGCGACAGCACTGTTCCCGTTGGATTGGCGGGGCTTGCTACGATCACCCCGTCCAACGGCTGCACGGCAGACAATTGCTCGACCGTGGGATGAAAACCGCTCTCCGGCCCGGTAAGAATCTCGACGACCTCAATCCCCAGCGCGCTCAGGATATTGCGGTAGGCGGGATACCCAGGGCTTGCCAACGCCACCCGCGCCCCCGCATCGAACGCCGCGAGAAACGCCAGCAAAAAACCGCCCGATGAGCCGACCGTGAGGCAAATCCGCGCGGGATCGACCGTAACGCCATAGGTGGCCTGATAATGCCCCGCCAGCGCCGCCCGCAACTCCGGCAAGCCGAACGCATCGGTATAGCCGAGTTTATCCGCGTCTAGCGCCGCATGGGCCGCCCGGAGTACCGAGGCGGGAGCCTGCGTTGAAGGCTGCCCAACCTCCAAATGCAATACATCCGCCCCAGTCGCGGCCCGCGCATCGGCGGCCCGCATCACCTCCATCACCAGAAAAGGATCAATCTGACCGCGACGGGAAATCTGCATCACTGCTGCTGCCCGAGCGATAAGCCAAACCCGCGCGGGTCGGTGCGTTGGTCGCAGCGGGGGTTTTGGTCGGGGATGCCGGAAGGGCAGAAGACCACGTTCACGCGGCCCATGCCCGGCGCGTCGATGGGGGTATAGCCCTGTTGTTTCAGGCGTTCTTGGCTATCGTCGGCGTCGGGTTCGAGGAAAAGGTAGGGGCCTTCGGCGAACTGGCGCGGGCGGATGATGGCTTCCTCTAGGTCGTGCTGATCTATGAAGGCGGCGCTCATCACCTGCATGACGGCGGCGGTAGCGGGGCCGCCCCCAGTAGCGGCAGCGGCCATGAAAGTTTTCCCGGCGTTGAGGTTTACCACCAGGATCGGCGTTAGCGAGGCGTTAAGGCTTGCGGGCGGCGGCAGCATGAGGCCCGTGCCGGGCAGGCTGCGCCCGGTGCCGAACAGGCCGCCGCTGGTGAACGTGCAGGCGACGGCGCTGCCGGTTTGATCGACGGCAACGAGGCTCGCCCCCGGCGGCGCGCTGCCTTCGGGTAGGGACAATCCTGCGTCTGGCGTCGGCTGGCCGGGGCGGAAATCGGCGAGTAGGGCTGTCGCGGAAGCCTCCGTGCCGGGGGCGGCGATGGCATCGCCCCGGCTGCGCTTCACATAGGCGGCAATGGCCCGGCGCGTGGCTTCGGCGAAGCGCTGAGGCCGATCCGGCGGCGGCAGCTTATCGAAGCCTAAGCGCTGAAGTTGCGCGAAAATATCGGCAGCAATCACGCCCCCGCCCACAGCCCCGCCCGGCGTTGCGATGACGTGCAGGCCGAGCGCCTGTTGCAAGGGCGCTTCCAGCAAGGGTAGCGCCGCGCGCAAATCCTCCACCGTCAACATGCCGCCCACGCTTTTGCTGGCCTCCACCAGTTGGCGCGCGGCAAGGCCAGTGTAGAGATCGCCAATCCCGGCTAGGCGCAAGCGCGCCAGCAGGCTGGCAAGTTCCGGCTGGCGAATAGGAGTGCCTTCGGCGAAGGGGAAACCGCCCGGCGCAAAAAACAATCCTTGAGTTTGCGGATCAAGGCTGGGGGCAACGCCGGGGATGTTCAGATAAGCGGCGAAGGCGCGGGAGAGGGGGGTGCCCAAACGCGCCGCTTGCTCTGCCGGGCCGATGGTCTGTTCGATCCGCAAGCGCCCGCCCTTGCTGTGGAGCAAAGCAAGGCCGCGCGGCGTCATCGGCACGCCCATACCGCCTTGGGCGGCGGTACGGGGAAGGAAGTTGACCGTATCGACCTTCTTGCTCAAGCTATCAAAGCTTAGGCATACGCCCCCGCCCGAAAGCCCGGCGACGGAGGGCAGGGTGACGCCGAGCATAAACCCGCCCGCCACAGCGGCATCGACGGCAGTGCCGCCCGCCGATAGAATATCGCGCATAACAAGCGCCGCGTTCGGCTCGTCCGCCGCGACACCGCCAAGGAAACCCTTGACGTAGCCCGTGGCCCCCACGGGGGTTTTGGGTGTTTCGGCGCAGCCGCCGAGCACCGCAAGGGCAAGAAAGAGCGTGCCATATAATTGACGCTTCGACCGGGGAAGCCTACCTAGGATCATCATGACCAAGTGTGCGCCTTTGCTGAAGCGACTGATTGCCGGAATTTTGGCAGGAACCTTGGCGTTTGTCGGGGGGATAACCCCCGCACACGCGCAAGGCTTGAACCTTGTCCGAGATGCGGAAGTGGAAACTAGCATCCGCGCTCTAGCAACGCCACTTTTTGAAGCGGCAGGTTTGCGGCCAGAGGCGGTTCGCATCATTTTAGTCAGTGATCGCCGCCTGAACGCCTTCGTCGCGGGCGGGCAAAACCTGTTTCTCAACACGGGTTTGATCGTGCGGGCCGACAATGTTGGGCAGCTTTTGGGCGTCGTCGCGCATGAAACCGGGCACATCAGCGGCGGGCATCTTGTTAAACTGCCGGGCGCTGTGCGCGAGGCGGTGATCGGCTCGATCATCGAAAGCGCGCTGGCGATGGGGGCGATGATTGCCGCAGGCTCGCAACGCAACCGCGATTCGAGCCTGCCGAACGCCAACACGGGAACCCCGCCGGCGCGCGGTGGCGGCGGTCAGTCGGCGGCGATGCGAAACCTATTCTCGTTCACCCGCACGCAAGAAACCTCGGCGGATGCGGCGGGCGTGGCGTTGCTCGATCAAACGCAACAATCCGCGCGCGGGTTCTTGGAGTTTATGGAGATTCTGGCCAATCAGGAATATCTGGCGCTGGAGCGGCAAGACCCTTATGCCCGCACGCATCCGCTGTCGCGCGAGCGGGTCGATTTCTTACGGAACCACGTTGCCACGTCCCGCTTCACCAGCGTGCCGCTTGCGCCCGAGTTTGTTGCCGCGCACGCCCGGATGAAGGCGAAGCTGATCGGGTTTTTGGAACCACAAGCCACCGTGTTCCAGCGCTACCCGATAACGGATACTAGCCTGGAAGCGCGCTACGCCCGCGCCATTGCCTATTACCGCGTGCCGGATATTAAACAGGCCGTACGAACCATCGACGGCTTGCTCGCTGAAAACCCCAAAGACCCGTTCTTTTGGGAGTTGAAGGGCCAAATGCTGTTCGAGAATGGCCGCCCGTTAGAAGCGCGCGAGCCTTACGAAAAAGCGGTGGAATTCAGCCGAGGCATCCCCATTCTCAAGATTGATCTGGCGCAAGTGCTGCTGGCGGTTGCAGAAAGCCCCGGTGCCGGGGCGGGGGTGGGGGCCGCAGACGCCGTGACGCGGGCGAAGGCGCTGTTGATGGATGCGCAACGCTTCGAGCCGGAGTCGCCGAAACTCTGGCGCTTGTTGGCCGTCATCTATGGGCGGGAGAATAATTTGGGTCTGGCGGCGCTGGCTACGGCGGAGTTGGCCTTGCTCGAAGGCCGCCCGCGCGATGCCCGCGACCAGGCCCGCCGGGCGCTGCGCCTCATTCCTGCCGGGGCATCAGGGCAGTTGCGGGCACAGGATTTAGAAAATCAGGCACTTCAAGAGTTAGAAAGGTTACGGGAATGATCCGGTTTCGGTGGGCCGTTGGGGCTATTCTATTAAGCGGGTTTCTGTTGGTAGGCGCGGCGGCGGCAGAGCCGTTCACCAGCGCGCAGCAAGATGCCGTAAAGTCCCTTGTGCGCGAGGTGCTGCGCGATAATCCCGAGTTGGTGTATGAGGCGCTCCAAGCGCTCGAAGCCAAACAACAGACCGAACAGACGGAGCGGTCGCAAAAAATGGTTTCTTCCAGCCGCGCTGCGTTAGAGCGCGATCCGGCAGACCCGGTATTGGGCAACCCGCAAGGCGACGTTACCATCGTCGAGTTCTTCGATTATCGTTGCTTTTACTGTAAGCAAGTAACGGAGATGCTGCTCAACGTGGTGAAAGCCGATGGCAAGGTACGCCTCGTGCTGAAGGAATATCCTATCCTCGGGCCGCAATCGGTGCAGGCGGCGCTGGCCGCCTTGGCGGCGCAACGGCAGGGTAAATACGCCGAGATGCACACGGCATTGATGGCCCATCGCGGCGCGCTCGATGATAAAACCCTCGAAAAAATCGCAGGCGAGCTAAAACTCGATCTCCCCCGCTGGAAGGCCGATCTCGACGCGCCCGAGCTTAAAAAACGCCTGCAAACTGTGCTATTGCAAGGCCGCGAAATTGGCGCATCCGGCACGCCTGCCTTCATCATTGGCGACCGGATGATCCCCGGCGCGCTTGATGCTGAAACGCTTAAAGCCGCCATTGCTGCTGCGCGGGCGCGAAAAGGTTAAGTCACAAACAGCAATTTGAGACGGCACATATGCCAGAGCATCGCGCAAAGCTGGTTTCGTTCAAGTCGCAACCAGCCCATGCTATACAGCGCTCAGGGTACATTGTGATATGCGCCATTCTGGTAAGTCTGGAATGCACCGTTGTTCACTCGACCGCCGTAAATCCCGTCGCCCACAGAGATGATAGGCGGATTGTTTAATAGGGTTAGTAGACGCGCATAACCGGGTGCTTGACTGAAGAAATCTATCTGGCCGATTATAATAATCCTCGTGCGTGCTGCCGGTAACAGCGCTACGGCGGCAGCGGCGGCGGCATCGTCAAACAGGGTGTCGGAGTTCGAAATCATCACAAGATGAATCCCGGTAACGGCATTGCCGCTCAACGCCAGGAGGCCGATGCAAGACGTGAACATCGAGAAACGAACTTCGATTTCCGCCCCATACTCTTGCTCCTGGATGTTCATGGCGTTGGGGGCTTGCGTGAAAGAATATGACATGGGGAACTCCGTTATGGCCGCGCGCTTCTGGCTGCTGGGTTGCTGCACCGATCGTGGCGGTGTTGAGAAATTCAGGCATATCAAAGTATGAGGCGTGGAAGCAATTTTAATATAAAAAACACTCATATTTTTTTATCTTAAGCCCCTGATATGGCCCATACCGAAGCCCCAACGACGCCAATTGCTGAAGTGGGGGCTTATCTTGTGGCAGGCTTCGGCGAAAAATATTTCTCGAACTTACCCTCGACGTTCTTAAATTTATCCGCACTATGCAGCGCAGCGGCGCGGTAAGATGCACACGGCATTGATGGCCGATCTCGACGCGCCCGAGCTTAAAAAACGCCTGCAAACTGTGCTATTGCAAGGCTGGGAAAGTGGCGCATCCGGCACGCCTGCCTTCATCATCGGCGACCGGATGATCCCCGGTGCGCTTGATGCTGCAACGCTTAAAGCCGCCATTGCTGCTGCGCGGGCTAAAAAAAGCTAAACCGTCGGCTTGTATCGCAGCGCGTGTAGCGTATATATGACGAACCAATGTCACTGACGCCGGAGAGTCAATCATGTCCCTAGTTGTTCTTGAGTTCGATAAAGACGATATTCAAAACACTATTGCAAAACTGTCAGATGCTGAAATCAATGACCTCGCGTTTGGGGCGATTGAGTTAGATAAGACAGGAAAAGTTCTGCGTTTTAATGCGATGGAAGGTCAGATTACCGGGCGTGATCCGAAGGAAATGGTTGGCAAGAATTTCTTTACCGATGTTGCTCCTTGCACCAACACGACTGAATTTAAGGGTAAATTCGATGCGGGGGTTGCTAAGGGTGATTTGAGCGTGATGTTTGAATACTTGTTCGATTATATGATGAAGCCGACGCGCGTGAAGGTTCACATGAAGAAGTCCATTATCGGCGAGAGCTATTGGATCTTCGTCAAACGTGTCTAATTCGCTTGATTTTTGGGCGCGGCGGGATCTGCTGCTGCGCTTTGTGGCCGATAGCGTGCGGGCGGAGTTTCTCTATGAGCATCCAGATGCGTTTCCGCCCCTACCGCCCTGGCCGGAGACGTTCGATCTCGCGGAGCACCTTGGGGCAGATTCCCTGGATCGCCTCAGTGCCGCTACCGCTTTGAGCGCTCAACTGCGGATTGATCGTTCGGGCTTGGGCGATGTGCTGCTCGCCCGGCGATATTTATCGGACTGGGCCGATGTGGCCGAAGCCTCCCTAAACCGCTATGCGGAAACGCTGCAATTTCGCTCTTCCGGTAGCCAAGGTGTACCGACGTGGGCGGAACATCGCCTAGCGCGGTTGAAGGCCGAGATTGAGGCGTTTGTGCCGGTTTTCGGCGCAGGCGTTCAGCGGATCGTTGCTGCCGTTCCCGCCCACCATATCTATGGTTTTCTTTTTACGGTCTTGCTGCCCGCGCGCCTCGGGGTTCCGGTGTTTGATGTGCGCGCCGCCTCCCCCGGCTCGGCAGCGGCACACATTGCGGCGGGGGATCTTGTCGTAGGCCACCCGCTTTGGTGGCGGTCGTTTGCGGCGACAGGGAGTGTTTGTGCGCCTGCGCTAGGGTTGGTTTCGACCGCCCCTTGCCCCCCGGAGACGGCGGCGGCAGTGGGGGCAACGGGCCTTGCGCGCTTGATCGAAATTTATGGCTCGACCGAAACCGCCGGGATCGGCTGGCGGGAGGCTGGGGGCGGCGCATTCACCCTGCTCGGCACGTGGCAGCCGGGCGCAGACGGTAGCGTGCTGGACGATCAGGGGCAGGCGGTGTCTCCGCCCGATTGGCTCGATTGGCAGACGGCGCACAGCTTCACAGTGCGCGGGCGTAAAGATGGGGTTGTTCAGGTCGCGGGCGTGAACGTCGATCTTACGGAGGTTCGCACCTGCCTGCGGGCGGTTCCGGGGGTTGCCGATCTTGCTGTGCGCGTGGGGGAGACGGGGCGGCTGAAAGCCTTCATCGTGCCGCACCGCGCGGGGCAGGAGGCGGAGGTGCGGCAGGCGCTGCACGCGCAGGCGCTAACGCACTTACCAACAGCAGCCCGCCCGGCAAGCTGGACTTTTGGGGCAAGCCTTCCGGTCTCAGAGGCAGGTAAGCCCGCCGATTGGCCGGTTGCGGCGCGCGGCGGGCCTTGGGATTAGGCTTATTCCGCTGCTTTGGCTGAGAAATATTTCTCGAACTTACCCTCGACGTTTTTGAAGTCATCCGCATCGGGCGGGGCTGCGACTTGGCGGTTGATGTTCGGCCATACCGCACTGTACTCGCGGTTCAACTCGATCCATTTTTCGGCGCGCGGGTCACTATCCGGCAAAATGGCTTCCGCCGGGCATTCGGCTTCGCACACGCCGCAGTCGATGCACTCATCGGGATTGATGACCAGCATGTTTTCGCCGGCATAGAAGCAATCGACCGGGCAAACTTCTACGCAATCCGTGTAACGGCACCGAATGCAGGCATCGGTAACGATATAGGTCATGAGGGGCAGGCTCCCTTCCCGAGCAATCCAGAATACGTGCGATTCTTATGCACCTTCTTGGCGGGCCGTATCATAGTCGGCTGGTTTCAGGACACAAGCCCGGCTTCGGCATATCTCAATTCACGGTTGGAAATTGTTAATAATGCGCGATTCTCTTGCCACACGCCTCGCCCAACAAAGCGCTCCTGCCGCTCTGCGGAACCGCGCCGCGATTCTGGACGTTCTCACCCCGCACCTGCCCCCCGGCGGTCTGGTGTTGGAGCTTGCCAGCGGCACGGGGGAGCACGCGCTGTTTTTTGCGAGGACGCTGCCCGCTATAACGTTCCAGCCAACCGATTACGACCCGTCCGCGCGCGCGTCGATAGATGCCTATGCCGAGGACGCGGGCCTGCCCAATCTGCGCCCCGCCCTGTTCCTCGATGCAACCCAGCCCGATGAATGGCCGTTGGAGCGGGCGGATGGGGTGCTGTGCATCAATATGATCCACATTTCCCCCTGGACGGCCACCGTGGGCCTGATCGCAGGCGCGGCGCGCGTATTGTCTTCGGGCGGCAAGTTGATGCTGTACGGGCCGTATGTCCGTGATGGGGTAGAGACCGCACCGAGCAATCTGGCGTTCGACCAGTCGCTCCGCATCCGCAATCCGGCCTGGGGGCTTCGGCGGCTGGAGGCGGTGGCGGAACTAGCCGCGAAAGCCGGGTTTTCGGCCCCGGAGGTAACGGAGATGCCTGCGAATAATCTCGCGGTAGTTTTTGTGCGGAGTCTGCGCTGATCGGGGATTTAGAGCGGTTTCCGTTCGCTTAGGCTCACGTCAGCCGCGCTAATCTATTGTTTTGCTAAGAAAATATGTCGTCGCGGGTGATTTCACTCGCTCGGGATTTGCCCTAGAGTTGGGTGCGTTAATTCGCACGCAGCTCTGGCTAGGCCAACAAAAACCAATCAACCAGAAACAACACAAGCCCCGCCAGCGCGCCCACACAGGTGCCGGTGATGCGGATAAACTGCAAATCCCGCCCAACGGCCCCTTCAAACTGCTCCGTAACGGCCCTGTCATCCCAGTGCGCCACGGTTTCGGCGATGTAGCGCACGGCAAGCGGGCGGTAGCGGGTGATGAGCGCGCGCACGAGGGTTTCGGCCTGAGCGGTCACGCGGGCGCGCAAAGTAGGATCGTGGCGCAGCCGATCGGTGAAACGCTGGGCGTGGTCCGCAATCAAGGCTTCCAGCGCCGGGCGGGCTGCTGGAAGGCCCGCGCTAATATCGTCCATCACTTGATCCCACAGCCCGGCAAAGCGGGGTCCGAACCGCTCTTCCGCCAAAAGATAGTCTTTGAGGCGGGTGAGATTGGCGGCCCACGCCCCCGACTCCGCTAAACTGTGGGCATTCTGGAGAAGATAGGCATGGGCCTGATAGCGCAACGGGCTGCCGGGCGTGCGGAGTTCTTCCAGCCGGGTCACGGCATCGGCCAGAATCGCGTCGGCCAGTTCGTCGGCAAGCCATTTGGCGATTTTACCGTCGGCCAGCGATTTCGTGTCGAGGCGCAGCAGGCGGGTTAGGCCGCTATCCATCTGCCCCGCCAGATAGGTCACGGCGCGCTCTTGCAGAAAGGCTTTGATGCGCGGTGCTTCCGCCGCGAGTTTGGTCAAGGCCCAGTCGGCGGCTTTATCGAGCAGTGGCAGGTGCCCGCCGTGCTCCACCAGCCCAACAAGCCCGCGCTGCGTGATCCCGGCAAAATCTTGCCCACGCAACCAGTCCGCCACTTTGGCCTGAACCGGGTCGCGCACGGGTGGGTCTTTCAGCGCGGCCACCACGCCCGGCAAGACCGAGAGGGCGGCGGCAGAAATCCCGCTCCGCACTTCGGGGTCATCAAGCCACGTCGCCAAGTGCCCCGGCAAATCGGCCTCGGTCAGCTTTTGAGCGAGGGTGCCTGGATCGAGAAACTTCTCCCCCACAAACTGCCCCAGCCGCGCGCCGATGCGGGCTTTATTGCGCGGTAGCAGGCCCGTATGGGGAATCGGTAGCCCCAGGGGGCGTTTGAACAGGGCCGTCACGGCGAACCAATCGGCGAGTGCGCCAATCGTCGCGGCTTCCGCCGCCGCCCGCGCGGCCAGAATCCACACATTCGGCGCGGGCCAAAAGCTGAGGCCGACGAAGAGACTGGCCGAGCCGACCAAAAGCCCGGTTGCCCAGCCTTTCATCGCCAATGCCTAGCGAAAACTGGGTTCATCGAAACTCCGTAATTTGCGGGAGTGCAGTTTGCGAACCCCCTCGGCCCGCAGGATATCGATCGTCTCGATACCGATTTCCAGATGCTGTGAAATCCGCTCCCGGTACATCGCGTTGGCCATGCCGCGTAGCTTGATCTCGCCATGCAAGGGCTTGTCCGACACACACAGCAAGGTTCCATACGGCACGCGGAAGCGGAAACCGTTGGCGGCAATCGTGGCCGATTCCATATCGACGGCAATCGCGCGAGACTGATTGAGGCGCGCGTAAATATCCTTATAGCGCAACTCCCAGTTCCGATTATCGGTGGTCAGCACCGAGCCGGTCCGCAGGCGGCTTTTGAGATCGACCCCGTCCAGCCCGGTGATTTTAGCGACAGCTTTTTGAAGCGCCACTTGCACTTCGGCAATCGGCGGCACGGGCACGAAGGGCGGCAGGTCGTTGTCCAGCACTTGATCGTCGCGCACGTAGCCGTGGGCCAACACATAATCGCCCAAGAACTGACTGCGGCGTAGCCCCGCGCAATGGCCCAGCATCAACCAGCAGTGCGGGCGCAACACCGCGAGATGATCGGTGATGGTTTTGGCATTCGAGGGGCCGACACCGATATTGATAAGCGTAATCCCCAGCTTATCGGGCCGGGTAAGATGATAGGCGGGCATCTGCGGCAGGTTCACTAAGGGCGCGCCGCTGGCGGGCAAATCGGTCAGGCGCGGGTTGGGGGTGAACACATCGCCCGGCTCGACAAAACTATCGTAGGTTTCGCCGCCTTGAACCTCGCGCTGAGCGTAGGCGCAAAATTCATCTACATAGCGCTGATAGTTGGTGAGCAACACGAAGCGCTGAAAATGCTTCGGCGCTGTGGCGCTATAATGGCTGAGGCGGGCAATCGAATAATCAACCCGTTCCGCTGTGAACAGCGACAGCGGGCGCGGCAAGCCGTCGGCGGGCAGATAAGTTCCGTTGGCGATGCTATCGTCGATCACGGACAGATCGGGCAGAGCGAAATACTGCGTCATTTCCCGAACTTGGGTTTCGGTTACGTCGGCTGTAGCGTTTTCGATCACGAAGGGCAGTGGAATGGCCCGGCGGCTGGTGCCAACGTAGACCGGGACTTGATGATGTTGCAGCAGCAACGCAATCTGGTCGCGGTAATAATCCGCCAGCAGGGCAGGCCGGGTTAGGGTTGTGCCATAGGCACCGGGATCGACGGCAGCCCCATAGGCAAAGCGCGCATCCAGATGCAAATCGGCGGCAGTCACCGTAATGCCGATATAGGGGTAGAGGGCGGCGCGGGGGGCACTGGCCTCGCCCTTCGCGAGCGCCTCGAAGCCTGCGCGAATACTCTGCGCCGACTGTTCATAAATTTCCGAAATCCGTGCTAGGGCAGCATCGGCATCGGTAAAGCCCTCTAAACCGTCGGCGACGGCTGCGTGTGGAGTCCGAGGATCCATCATCGTCTTTCTCTCTTTTCGTTTCAGGGCTGTTCTATAGCATTGAAAAGAGAGACTGTTAACCCGCCCGGTACGCGGGGGGCGCTATTCCGGTTGGGCGATGCCTTACAATCGTCTTATTGCCGGGGTAGATAACAGTTAGCCCCTTAAGGCGACACGTGTAAGGAGAAGAGCAATGTTCCGCATAACTGCCCTGGCCGCAAGCCTGATGCTTGGCCTAATGATGGTCGTAAAGCCCGTGATGGCCAACGATCAGCAGGAACTGGTAGATCGCGCCAAGATCAGCGTTGATAGCCTGCGCTCCGATCCGAACCTGGGGAAGCCTATCAATAATCTCTTGAAGCGCGCCTATGGCGTGATGGTATTCCCGAACCTCTTCAAGGCCGGGTTTATTCTGGGCGGTGAGGGCGGTAACGGCGTGCTGATGGTGAAGGGGCCGGACGGCACTTGGTCCTCGCCCGCTTTCTTCGGCATGGGGTCCGGCTCGGTCGGTTTGCAAATCGGCGTGCAGCAGTCGGAAGTCATGCTCATCATCATGAACGAGGGGGGCCTTCGCAAAATCCTGAATAACTCGATGAAGCTCGGGGTCGATGCGTCGGTCGCCGTCGGCCCCGTGGGCGCGGGCATCGAAGCCTCGACCACAGCCAATATGTCGTCGGATATTTATACTTACAGCAAGGCCGCTGGTTTGTTCGGGGGTGGGTCGTTCGAAGGCAGCGTGCTGTCGCCGCGCGAGGAGTGGAACACGGCTTATTACGGCAGCGGTTCGACCACGCGGGCGATTGTGGTGGAGCGTAAGTTCGAGAACTATGGCTCTAACCCCCTGAAAGCCGCCCTGAACAGCAAAGAATAATGCCCCAGTCCTATGCTGGTGGCCCAACACCGGGGGTAGGATGACCCGCTTCGATACGTTGGTAATGATCGACTGGAGCGCAGCCGCCACACCAAAAACGGGCGCAGATAGCCTGTGGATGGCAGTGCTTCGGCGAGGGGAGGGCGTGCGCTTGTGGAATCCACCAACCCGCGCGGCTCTTTATGCCGATCTCGTTGCGCTCTTAATTGGGGAAGCCCAAGCCGGGCGGCGTGTGCTGGCAGGGTTCGATTTTGCCTTCGCCTATCCTGCCGGTCTCGCCCGCGCGCTCCAGCTTGACGGGCCGCCGTGGTCGGCAATTTGGGCTTTGTTGGCCCGCGCCATTCACGATGGGCCGGATAATAGCAATAACCGCTTTACGGTGGCAGCAGCCCTCAACCGCCGCATCGGGGCCGCACCGGGGCCGTTTTGGGCGTGCCCCCCGAAAGCAGCCCGCCCCGATCTGACCCCCACGCGCCCACCGTGGAACCCCGCTTGGGGGGTAATCGAAACCCGGCTAACGGAAAAGCTCGGCAAGGCCCATTCCCCGTGGAAGCTTTATACTACCGGCAGCGTTGGCGGGCAGAGCTTGATGGGTATTCCCTTTCTCTACCGATTGCGCCACGACCCCGGCCTTGCCCCGCACTGCCGCGTTTGGCCGTTCGAGACTGGCTTTACCGTTCCCGATGCGCGGATCACCCTCACCGAAATTTTCCCCTCGCTCCTCCCCGTTGCCGCCGAACGCCCCGATCTGGGGGCCGCCGGGCGGGTGAAGGACGCGCGGCAAGTGGCGGGGCTGTGCGATTGGGCGGCACAAACCGATCTCGCCCCCTATTTCACGCTCGACGGCCTACCGGCAGCAGACCGGGTGCGCGTGCAGCGGGAAGAAGGGTGGATTTTCGGGGTTTTGCCACCGTTGCGTCCGGTTTAACATTCACCGCTCTGAACACCTGAACCATTCAGAAGAGCAGAGGAACTTTACGGCGATAATAGGGTTGTAGCCGAGGGGTGTGCTTGGCGCGTTAAAACAGAGGAACCATCAGCATCATCATGCCGAAAAACTCCTTTCTCCGGCTCATGTTGAAAAGCGCCCGACAGGTGATGACCCTCAACGCGCGGGCGCTGGTGCGTCGCCGGAAAGCCGCCGTCAGGCTGGAGCGGGCCGTGGCGCTTGTTGCCCCTCGTACCCTAATGGCGGGGCGCGTGACCGAAATTGAAGCGTTCGGCAGCAATCCCGGCGATCTGCGAATGTTGGTGTATGAGCCGCCCCAGCGTTTATCGGCGAATGCACCTTTGATTGTCGTGCTGCACGGGTGTGGTCAGGATGCGGCGGCCTTCGCGGCCCAGGGGGGCTGGATCAGCCTTGCCGATAAACTTGGCGCAGCTTTACTGCTGCCTGAGCAAAAGTCGGTAAACAGCCGGGGCCGCTGCTTCAATTGGTATCAGTCGGGGGACGTGGGGCGCGGGCGCGGCGAGGCACTGTCGATCCGGCAAATGATCAGCGCCGCCGCTAAGCGTTACCGCTCGGATCGTCGCCGCGTGTTTATCGTCGGTCTGTCGGCGGGCGGGGCGATGGCAGCAGCATTGATGGCGGCCTATCCATCGGTATTTCGCGCGGGGGCCATCGTTGCAGGTATGCCGGTGGGATCGGCGCAGAGTCTGGCGATGGCAGTGCTGCGGATGCGACAGGCGGAACCTTTTAAGGGCCGCGTATCGTTAGCCGATGCCGTGCGCCGCAGGGCACCCGCTCACGTTGTTCACACATGGCCACGGGTTTCGATCTGGCAGGGCAGCGACGACCGAATAGTCGATCCGGCCAATGCGGCCCTCTTAGCGGCGCAGTGGAGCGAAGTGCACGGCTTGACGGAAGCCGATGGGGTAGATGACCCGCTTTTATCACTGCCGGGCATTCAGCGCCGCACCTGGGGAACGTCCCGGCGTGTCGCGGTTGAACTCTGGACTATCGCGGGAATGGGCCACGGCTTCCCCATAAATCCGCAGTGCCAAGACGGCAGCCGCATTGGCTTTGCCGTGGTCGATGCCGGAGTTACAGCAACCCAAGAGATTGCGCGCTTCTGGGGGCTTAGCGCAAATCCCGAACGGGCGATAAACGCACATCTTGTCTCATAATTCTTAAGCGTTGTTCTTATGTCACCTGAAATACGATATACTGGAAAGGTAGCTCTACAAATCAGTGAGGCAATCATGCGTTTTGTTTCTGTTTTTATCATGGCATTCTACATGCTAGGCATGTCGGTTGCCCAGGCGCAGTCCAAACAGGATTTTCGTCTAACAAATAAGACCGGCTATACCATTGATCAGGTCTTTGTCGCGCCCTCGAAAAGCAAAGATTGGGCCGAAGACGTTCTCGGTAAAGATGTTCTCAATAACGGGAACTGGGTTAATATCACCTTCCCAAAGAAAAATCAGGTTTGTCACTATGACGTAAAAGTTGTTTACGACGATGATACATCTGCGGAGTGGTATAATTTTGACCTGTGCGAAATTTCTAAAATCTCGATTTTCTACAGGCAATCCGAAGATAAAACTTGGGCCGAATACGAATAAAGCGTGAGAGGCGGGGGCAACCCCGCCATCTGTTTAACTCCCAATCTAATCCGACAAAAAGAACCGGTGTTTTCTGTGATAAGATTGTCACTAGCGCTCTCAGTAAGATTCTTATAAATGCATGTGCAATTATATTTTGCAACTAGGGGTAACGGCAAGCGCTCTAACCATAATTGCGATATTATCAGTCTAAAACGCTTCGGATAACACTATAAATTGCATGTGTTTTAAGAAGCTGTTTGGGCCTGCGTTCGGCAGAATGTACGCTTGCGGGGCGTATTAGCTTCGGGGATCAAGAATTATCCTGTTTTCCTTGAGTTTTTAGCCGAGTTGCGGCACTGTAACGCATACGGTGAGGTGCAAGATTTCTTTTCCTGCCTTTGGGACACTCTGGTCGGTTTAGGAGGTTTCTTTAGGATTAGGGGGCTTGCGTTGGATCAAATGACAATAGGAACCTCGGATAGTGACCACCAGTGATAGTGATGAAGGTGCCCGCCATCGTCGGACTGTAATTGTATCGGGGCGACGAACCAGTATCAGCGTTGAAGTCGCTATCTGGGATGCGCTGACAGACGTTTGTAAGCGCGAAGAATGCACGCTGTCTGATTTGCTAACTCTTGTGGATCAGCGCCGCCTGGGCGCGAGTCTTGCTTCGGCAATCCGGGTTTTCTCCATTTTTTACTTCCGGGCTTTAGCGGGTATCGGCACGCAAACCCCTCGGGTGGCGCAAGGTTTGGCGGAAGCGCCCGTTCCCTTCGAGATCCCGACGGCAGGGTTTCAAACCGTTGTGCCGCCCGTTGCCGGGGGTGTTTCGCTGCTTGATCCAGTCTTAGAAGCGTTTGAAGCTAACCGCCGTGCCCGCCTGCAAGCGCTGGCCGAGGAGACTGAGGAAGACGGGGTGGGGCTTTAAGGTTAAGGTCGGCCTCCAATCCCCTGCTAGGCTTCATGAAAATGCAAAACCCCCGCTTTGTTCTGATTGACGCGCTAGTCGGTATGACTTATAAAAGTCAGCAGGTTATAGCGTAATCTTGCTGTGATCTTGCAGGAATGACGGTCAGGGGTAGCGAGGGATGACACTCGATCGGCGGCAGTTTTTGAAGCAAGCGCTCCTCATCGGCGGCACAGCCCTGATGGCAGAAGAGGCGTTTGCCCAGGCTTCCCAGCAGTTGATTACCAATGCGTCGGCGGGCAAAATCAGCAGAAAACCTTTAATTGTTCCAAAAAAAATCATTGCGATTGATGCCGGTCACGGCGGTAAAGACCCCGGTGCGATTGGCGCGCACGGCACCTATGAAAAGCAAATAACCTTCGCCGTTGCGCGCGAGTTGGCCCGCCAGCTTGAGGCAACCGGGCGCTACACGCCGGTCCTCACGCGCCGGAACGATAGTTTTGTGGCCCTGGGCCAGCGCGTTGTGGCGGCCCGTAAGGCAAAATCAGCGCTTTTCTTGTCCTTACATGCCGATTCGGTTCCGAATAACCCCGATGCACGTGGGTTTTCGGTCTATACCTTGTCTGATAAAGCCTCGGACACGATGACCGCTGCGTTGGCCGACCGCGAGAATGCTGCCGATTTTGTCGGCGGGCTAGATTTTTCGCACCATTCTCGGCAGGTGAAAACCATTCTGCTGGACCTGATGCACCGGGAGACGACAAACAGCTCCCTCGCGATGGCCCACGCGACCCTCTCTAAAATGGCCCCGAGCTTCGTTCCGCTGCAAAAGCCGCACCGGCAGGCTAATTTTGCCGTGCTCCGCTCGCCCGATATTCCCTCGATCTTGGTCGAAATGGGGTTTTTGTCGAATAACGACGACGAAAAGGCCCTGCGGGAGGAGGCGTACCAGCGCAAGCTCGCTAGCCGTCTGACCCTAGCGGTGGACGCATTTTTCAGCGCTTGATGTATAAAAAATCTGAAGAGAATTTTTAAGAAAAATCAATCTTAGCGTGTTTTTACGCTAAGACTCCCGCAGGGCTTGAAGAGCGAGCATGATATTTCAGCCTCAGCCTGCTCCCTCTCCCCTATGTTTGCTTGAATCACGCGGCTAATAATTTTTCCCCTTTCGGAAATCTGCCTATTTTGCTAATTTAACGTATAGCTAGTGTATCCTTCTTCTATTGAGGAATAAGGATACACACCTACGCGCTAAAAATCATAAAAACTTAACAAGAGAGATACCAATGGTTAGCAATTTGAGTGTTCGGGGTAAGTTGTTGCTCATTCTTGCCCTAAGTTTCATCTCCACGGTTATTATTTGTGGGGTAATTTTAATGATTATGCGCGGTCAAATGATGGATGACCGTTTTGCCAAATTGCGCGCGGTCGTAGAAGTGGCGCACGGGCTGGCGCAGTCTTTCGAAGCTGATGTTGTGGCCGGTAAAACATCCCGCGAGGACGCGCAGAAGCAGTATCGCGAGCGCCTGTATGCCATGTGGTACGATGATAAAACGAGCTATGCTGCAACAGCGAGTATGGCCGGGGTTATGCTGGCTAATCCCGCGAACCCAAAGCTTGAGGGGCGGAACCTCATGGAGCTAAAGGACGCGACGGGCAAACTCATTATTGCACCACAAATTGAATTGATGAAAAAGCAATCTGAAGCAACATTTGATTTTTATTTCCCAAAGCCGGGCGGAACAGAACCGCTTCGGAAAATTAATTATCTGAAAAAGTTTGAGCCTTGGGATATGTTTATTGCCTCTGGTGTTTATGTGGACGATGTTGAAGCTCGCTTCTTAAAGTTCAGCCTAGAAATAGCAGCTTTAGCGGCTGCTTTAATGGCCCTAGCTGCTTTTACTATGTTGATTATTGCTAAGAACATCGCAATCCCCCTTTCTCGGATCAATCAGCACATGAACACGCTGGCGAGTGGAAACTTGGACGTGGCGATTGATGTCGCGGCGCGCCGCGATGAAATTGGCCGCATGACTGAAACTTTGCGGGCGTTTCAGGGGCAGTTGCAGTCTGCGGAACGTCTTCGGGCAGAGCATGAGCAGGATCAGCAGCGTAAGTTGGCCCGCGCGGAGCAGATCGAAAAGAGCATTGCCGCTTTTGAATACTCCATTGGCGCGATTATAAGTCAGGTGAATAAGGCTGCGATGGAGCTTGAACAAACCTCTGGCGCTATGGCGGCAACATCGACACAAACGTCTCGCCAGTCGGTAGAAGTGTCAAGTTCGGTCGAGCAAGCAACCCAGGGAATTCAAACCGTTGCCGCCTCGGCAGTCGAATTGACGGCCTCGATTGATGATATTGGTCATCGCGTCTCTGAATCGACTCGCATGATCGAGCAAGCGGTTGAACAAACTACGGGCAGCGATCAACAGGTGCGTGCACTGGCAGCCGCAGCCGAAAAAATCGGGGCGGTTGTGCAGTTAATTGCTGAAATCGCTGGGCAAACCAATCTCTTGGCTTTGAACGCCACCATCGAGGCTGCCCGCGCGGGTGATGCCGGCAAAGGCTTTGCGGTGGTCGCGAGCGAGGTTAAGGCCCTCGCAAGCCAGACCGCAAAAGCAACCGATGACATTACCGCGCAGGTTCAGGCGATCCAGCAGGCCACGCAAAGCTCGGCCCACGCCATTCAGCAGGTTGTGGCGACTATGCTTCAAGTGAACACCTCAAGCGGGCAGATTGCGGACGCCGTGATCGGGCAGGGGGCCGCCACACAGGAGATTGCTCGAAACGCACAACAGGTCGCCCATCGAACGGGCGAAGTCTCTAGCCGCGTTAGCGATGTTTCCGACGCGGCGCAAGGTTTGCGCGCTTCGGCTGAAACCGTTCTGTCTTCAGCCGCGCATTTGCGTGGCAGTAGCCGCACCTTAGAAGAGCAAGTTTCTGTGTTCTTACAGCAAGTCCGTATCGGTTAGCGCCCCAAATCTTTCGCAGAAGGAAACTTTATCGTGCTTGTTGATTTCAATCATTCCAGCTTTTCGCTGCGCGGGTATGACGCTTGGAAAGCCCGAGCCGATAAAGCAAAAATCGCTTTTGCGCCGTTCGGCGGCGGCCCCTACTATGGGTATGAAGTAGGCGTGATCGACGCGATGCAAGAGCTAGGGATTCTTCCCGATGCTATTCTGCCCGGCTGTGTCGGCAATTTCGTTGGCCTTTATCACCTCATGGCGTTGGTAGAGGGTAAGCCTGGGCCGTATTATGTCGATCAATTTTCGGCACACGGCCTGATGAAAGAAAAAGATTAGGGGCTGACATAGATAGCTGAGAAAGGCTATTTCTGTCAGATGGATAAGGCAAGGCGGCGGAGCAGGCTGCTCCCAAGTATTCAGCTTGAGCTTTT
>JAYSQZ010000027.1:0-10552 GCA_043721315.1 Alphaproteobacteria bacterium | reverse complement strand
GCCAAGGTGCAAACTGCCGCGTGGAACAGCGCCCGCCGCCGATTGGCGAGACACATCGGCACCAGCATCACATCGGGCGGAATGGGAAAGAAGGAGCTTTCGACGAAAGACACCAAGGCCAACGCCCAAGTAGCCTGGGGCGTGCCCGCTTTGGCGATAACCCAATCGTAAAGGCGGCGCAGCATGGAAATCGGCGTCCGATTCTGGCAGGGAGGGAAGGCGTTGCGCGGTGTGCCACGGCCCCACAAAGCGGTCAAGAGACAAGGGGCGCGAAACCCGCTAGAACTAAAGGGCGTAACGGGAGTGCAGTATGTCTAAGGTCTTGGGATCCGTCGAACTTGTCGTGCAGCAACACTGCAAAACCGGGGAATCGCCGGTCTGGGATGCGGCGCGCGCCTGCCTGTGGTGGGTGGATATTAACGGCCCGCACCTGTTTCAACTCATCCCGGCGACGGGCGCGGTCGCGTGCTGGGACTTCGCGGAGGCAATTGGCTGCGTCGCGATTCGGGCTGATGGAACGCTGCTGCTGGCTTTACGCTCCGGCCTTATTCGGTTTGATCCCGCCACGGGTGTGCAAAGCCATAGTGCGCCCGCGCCGTATGATCCGAAAACCTATCGCTTCAACGATGGAAAAACCGACCCGCAAGGCCGTTTTTGGGTGGGAACGATGCACGAGCCGCGCACCGAGCGCAGCGCGGAGCTTTATTGCCTCACCGAAACGGGGCTTGAGTCGCGCGCGGGCGACGTGATGGTCTCCAACGGTCTCGCCTGGTCGCCCGATGGCACGCGGATGTATCATTCGGACACGCGCGCGCAGGCGATCTACACCTACCCGATGGACCCTGCGACCGGACACCTTGGCGCGCGGTCGGTCTTCGCCGCGCTCCCGCCCGAAGGCGGTCGCCCCGATGGCGCCGCGATGGACGTGGAAGGCGGTTACTGGAGCGCCCAATTCGCCGGGGGCCGCATTCTGCGCTTCAACCCGGACGGTGTGATCACCGATGAAATCCGCCTGCCGGTCAGCCGCCCGACGATGGTGGCTTTCGGCGGCCCTGACCGGCAAACCCTCTATATCACTAGCGCGTGCGAAGGGCTGACGGAGGCTGAACAGACCGCCGAACCCCTCGCGGGGTCACTGTTTCAGGTGCGGGTCGCGGTGAAGGGGCAGCCGATTCCGGCGGTTCAGTGAGGGGTTTACCCCTTCAACGGCAGATAAATCAGCGTCTGCCACTCGGTTGGCGGCAGGCTGCGGGGGTCGTTGAGGTACTCCTCAAGGCTGGGGCGGCAGGCGAGTTCATGGCCACTGCTCGGTAGCCAAGCGCTGAAGAGCCAGTGATAGGCCTTTTCCAACTCGGCATAGGGGCCAGTGTGGAGCGCGGTTGCGTAACGCCCGCCCGCAATCGTGAGGGCGTGGGCGGGCGCGGCGATGTCGGTGCCGGGCGGAACGGTAAGGCAGGCTTCCGAGCGCAAGTCTGCGGTAGGAACCGCATTGGGATCATCGAAATAAACCCCAAACATGCGCGTGTGTGCGCCCATCAACCCGCGCGGTGCGGCATAGAGCGTAACTTGCTCGAAGGCTTTGCCGATTTCCAGATAGGAGCCGCGATGGGCAATGGCGACGCAGGGCAGATCGGGTAGTGTTATGAAGCTAATGGGTAACATTTTTTCCTCCATTGCGGTAGATGCGGTGGTTCGGCGGCGGTACAGCCCAGGCGACGCGCCATAATTGGCAGAAAAACTGCGGGTAAAAGCCGCTTGGCTGCCATATCCGGCGCGGCTGGCAATCTCGGCAATGGGCCGGTCTGAGGCCAACAACGCCCCCGCCGCCCGGTGTAACCGCAGCCGCCGCACTGTTTCCGCCACCGTCTCCCCCGTAATCCCACGATAGAGGCGGTGGAAATGATAGGGCGAGAAGCAGGCGACTTCTGCCAAACGGTCGAGATCCAAAGGCGTATCTAGGTTGGCCCACAGATGATCAATGACCCGCAGAATGCGCGCCTCGTAAGGCACCGGGTTCATTAGGACAACGCCGCTTCGGCTAAGGGGATGTAGATGAGGGTTTCTAACGCGGTGGGCGCGACTTGTTTGGGGTCGTTCAGATATTCCTCCAGGCACGGCGCGTCGCCCGGCTCAAGCGCCTGCTGCGGCAACCACGTGCTGAACAGCCACTGATAGGCGCGCTCCAACTCGGCATAGGGGCCGATAAAGCGTGCCACCGCATAGCGCTGCCCGCCCAACGTGAGGTTTTCCAGCGGTGGCGTTGCCAGCGTTTCAGGCGGCACGGTAAGGCAGGCGTGAGCGCGTAAGGCTTCGGCAGGCACGCGCGTGGGGTCGTCGTAGTAAACCGCGAAAAACCGCGTCGCCTCCGTCATCAACCCGCGCGGCGCGGCGTGCAGCGCCAAGGTCTCGAAGGCTTTTTCGATATGCTGCTCCGGCCCGACATGGGCCAAGGCGAGGCAGGTGAGGGCGGGCAGATGCGCGATTTCAACCGGAACCATTGTTTCCTCCAACTGATCGGGCGAGGCCGCAGACTGACGGTAGAACCCCGGCGCGGCCCCATAGTGGGCGGCAAAGGCGCGGGTGAAGGCGGCTTGGCTGCCATATCCTGCCGTCGCGGCAATCTCGGCAATGGGCCGGTCTGAGGCCAACAGCGCCCCCGCCGCCCGGTGCAACCGCAGCCGCCGCACTGTTTCCGCTACCGTTTCCCCGGTAATCCCACGATAGAGCCGGTGGAAATGATAGGGCGAAAAGCAGGCGACTTCTGCCAGATGGCCGAGATCTAAGGGCGCATCGAGATTGGCCCACAGATGATCAATGACCCGCAGAATGCGTGCTTCGTAGGGAGGTTCCGCCATGTCTGTTGTCTCCTGTAGCTCAGGGAAGAGAAGCATAAGCGGCTTTGATAAATCTTGCGAACTTGCCTCCGCGAAATAGCCGCTTGACAGTGAAGGGTAGTAAGGAGCTATACCATAAGTATGGATCCTTACTATTGGAGTGTGTCATGGCCCCGACTAATCGCCGTCGCTTTCTGAAATGGACGTTGGGGGGCTTTGCCGCCCTTAGCACTGCCGCCGTTGCCGGGGGCGTTGGCATCAGCCTCATTCCTGACGTTCCCGCTGTTGCTATCAGCCCGTGGCAGGCGGCGGGCCAGGGGCGTGATCCGCGCGAGCGGGCGTTGTCCTACGCCGCCCTCGCCCCCAATCCGCATAATCTGCAATCCTGGCTGATCGAACTGGTCGGCGACGACCGGATACGCCTGTATGTGGACCGCAGCCGCCTGCTGCCGGAGACCGACCCGTTCAGCCGCCAAATCGTGATCGGCCAGGGCTGTTTTCTCGAAACCTTGGCGCTCGGAGCCGGGGTTAGCGGCTATCGCGCCGAGGTGAGCCTGTTTCCAAACGGCAGTTTTGAGGCCAATGGCGTCGATCACCGCCCGGTGGCCGATATTCGCCTCATCGCCGGAGGAAAGGCCGACCCGTTAGCCCAGGCGATTACCCTACGCCGTAGCGTGAAAGAGCCGTTCGACCTCAAACGTATTCCCACCGAGGGCCAGTTACGCGCCTTCACGGCCCTCAGCACGGCGGACGTTCGCCTAGCCGCCACCGCAGCGCCCGACACGGTTAAGCGCCTGCGTGGGCTGCTCTTTGAGGGCATGGACATCGAAATCCGCCTGCCGCGTACTTTTCTGGAAAGCGTGAAGCTCATGCGGATTGGCTCAAAAGAAATCGCCCAACACCGCGACGGGATCGACCTTGGCGGCGGCATGATCGAAGTGTTGGGACGCGCTGGGATCATCACGCGGGAAGCGATGGCCGACCCAACCAGCAACAGCTTTCAAACCGGGCTTGACCGCTATAAAGCCATGACCGTCGGTACTCCGGCACTGATCTGGTTGACCACGCCCGGCAACCAGCGCAAAGACCAAATTGCCGCTGGGCGGGCCTATCAGCGCCTCGCCCTCAGCGTGACCCAAGCGGGCCTATCGCTGCACCCCATGAGCCAGCTTTTGCAGGAATATCCTGAAATGGCGGGCGCGCAGCAACGGTTGCTCGACGAACTCGGTATAAAAATGCCGGAACGCGTGCAGATGCTGGCACGGATCGGCTATGGTCCCGAGGTCACTCCCTCGCCCCGGCGCGACCCGGCCTCCTTAATTGCCGCCGGGCCGAAACTCTCAATGGTTTTCTAATGTCCAACGCCGCCCCGCCGCCGGTTTTTCAACTGCTCAACGAGATTGGGATTATCGCCCAACTGGCCGGGCGGCGGTTTGAACAGGTGATGCCCTTGGGCATGACCCTGGCGCAGTTCACTGCACTCAACCATCTGGTGCGGGTTGGCGACGGGCGCAGCTTGGTGCGAATGGCAAGCGCGCTTCAGGTAACGAAGGCCAGCATGGGGGAAGTTGTCCGCAAGCTCGCGGAGAAGAACCTCGTGACCATCACCCCTGACCCGGAGGATGGGCGCGGCAAGCGCGTTTATCTGACCGAGGCGGGGCGCGCGGCGCGGGGCGCGGCGATTGCTGCGCTCGGGCCGGGTATGGCCACCATGACCGAAACCTTCGGCGAAGCCTTCTTTACCGACCTCACTCCGAAACTCGCAGAGTTCCGGCGCTGGCTTGATGCGTCGCGGGAGGTTGGCGCGATGCCCGCCCGCGACGCGCCTAGCGTTACATCGGAAGATCGAGATTAACCATCCAGGATACGCCGAACTGATCCGTGAGGATCCCAAAACGGCTGGCCCAGAAGGTTTCTTCCAGGGGCATCGTTACCGTGCCGCCTGCGCCGAGCGCGGCGAATAGGCGCTCGGCATCGTCAATCGAGGTTGCTTGCACCGAAACGCTGAAACCCTCATGCTTCACGTCCCCCGGCCCCATCCCGTCCGACGCCATCAGCGCCGTGCCACGATACGGCAAAGAAGCGTGCATGATTTTATCGCGCCACTCCGGCGGAACATGCGCTTCGGCGGGGGTGCCCGCGAAAGTCGAGATCATTTCAATTTCGACGCCGAGGCAGGCGGCATAGAAATTCATCGCGTCCCGGCAGGTGCCGCCGAAGGTGAGGTAGGGGCTAAGGCTCATAAAACACTCCAAAACAAAAAGTGAACAATAGAGCCAAGCTACGCAGCTTGCGGGAAAATAGCAAGCTTTCCTAAGCTTGTTTCGCGGCGATAATCCCGCGCCGGATCGCCCGCGTGGTGGCGAATTTTTCTTCCAGCGTTGCGCCGTCGCCGATGCGGATAGCGCGGGCGAGCAGGCCCAAATCCTCGTGCAGCCGCCCCAGCATTTCCAGCACGGCCTCGCGGTTATTCAAAAACACGTCGCGCCACATGATCGGATCGGAGGCGGCGATCCGGGTAAAATCGCGAAACCCCCCCGCCGAATATTTAATCACTTCCTGCTGCATATGCTCTTCAAGATCGGTGGCGGTGCCGACGATGGTATAGGCAATAAGATGCGGTAGGTGGGATGTTATGGCCAGCACCCGGTCGTGATGCTCGGCGCTCATGATGGAAACGATACTGCCCAGGGCCTCCCACGCGGCTTGCAAACGGGCCACTGCCGCCGGGTCTGCCGTTTCGGTTGGCGTGAGAATGCAGTGACGGCCCTCAAACAGTTCGGCAAAGCCCGCCGCCGGGCCAGAATGCTCGGTGCCCGCAATGGGATGGCCGGGGATGAACTGCACCCCTTCTGGCAAAACAGGGGCCACATCGCGCACGACCGCCTGCTTGACCGAGCCGACATCGGTGAGGATCACCCCCGGTGCCAAATACGGCGCGAGTTTGGCTGCGACCGCGCCGCACGCGCCTACGGGCACGCAGAGAATGACCAAATCGGCCCCAATCGCGAGGGCTGGATCGCCCCCGGCCTCATCGACTAGCCCCAAGCGCAAGGCTTCGTCCACATGGTCCGGCGTATGGTCGAGCGCGACAATCTGGCGGGCAAGCCCGGTTTTGCGGAACGCCAGCGCCAAGGAACTGCCAATCAGGCCAATGCCGACGATCAACACGCGGTTGAAGGGCGGGATCATGCGCTTAAAAACTCAGCCAGCAACCGCACCGCCTCTTGCAACTCCCCCTCCGGCCCAACCGATATTCGCAAAGAATGGGGCAGCCCGTAGGAGACCATTTTGCGGATCAACACCCCCCGTTGCGCGAGATACTCCCACGCCTCAGCCGCCGTTTTGCCGGGGGTCTCGGGAAAGCGCGCGAGCACGAAATTCCCCGCACTGGGCGCTACCGACAGGCCAAGCCCCGTGAGCTTTTCGGTCAACCACGGCAGCCAAGCCTCGTTGTGGGCGCGGGAGCGCGCGAGGAAATCGCTATCTTCAACAGCGGCGACCCCCGCGACCTGCGCCGACAGGCTGACGTTGAACGGCCCGCGCACTCGGTTCAGTACGTCCGCCACGGGTTCGGAACAATAGGCCCACCCGAGCCGCAAGGCCGCCAGCGCATAGATTTTCGAGAAAGTCCGCAGCATCACGACGTTCTGGTGCGCTTCCACCAACTCGATCCCCGCTGTGTAGTCGTTGCGGCCTTCGGCATATTCGGCATAGGCCGCGTCGAGGATAAGCAGGGTATCGGCAGGCAGCCCGGCGTGCAGGCGTGCGATGTCGTCCGGCGGCAGATAGGAGCCTGTGGGATTATTCGGATTAGCGACGAACACCACGCGGGTGCGCGGCGTCACTGCCGCCAAAAGCGCATCCACATCGGTGCGAAGCGCGGTTTCGGGCGCGGCAACCGGCGTTGCCCCAACCGTTTTCGCGCCAATCGGATACATCAAGAAGCCGTGCTGGCTATACAGCACCTCATCGCCCGGCCCGGCGTAGGATTTCAGCAGGAGGGCGATAAGCTCATCGGACCCTGCCCCGCAGACGATGCGCTTGGCGTCGATCCCGTGCTTTTTCGCCAGCGCGTCGCGCAGGGCCGTACTGCCGCCATCGGGGTAGCGGTGCATCTCATCCGCCACCGCGCGCAGGGCCGCAATTGCCGCCGGGCTTGGCCCCAGCGCGCCTTCGTTGGAGGAAAGCTGCTTGAGGCTGGCGGTCGCGCCGACTTGGTTCGCACCGCTGACATAGACGGCGACATCCAAAATGCCAGCCTTCGGAACAGGGGCCTTGCTCATGACCATAACTTTTCTAACCGGAGAGGGGGGTAGGTTACTTGCGCCGCAGCGGCATCGGGTAGCCGCCGATGATGCGCGGATGGCCAATTTCTTCGGGATTATCGCGGTGGAGCGCGTGGAGGCGCGGGTCGTCCTCGGTCACGAAGCCTTCAACCTCGATCAAATGCAGCCCCGGCAAGCCCGGCTTATCGAGTTGATCGGTAATCCATTCCACGGTGAACCCAGCGGCCCCAACGCGCGAAAGTAACCGAGTCCGGCTGATTTCCTTCAAGGTTTCGACCACGAGGAAACTGCGGTCGTCGCCCGATTCTTCCATGGGTGCGCGTGCGATGACGAGCGCCGACGCGCTGTTCGGCGGACCGTAAGCGGGCAAACGCGCCACAATGCGCGGCGATTTATCATCCGCCCGCTGCACATACTGCCACCACGGGTCGGAATCGCCCTCCTGCGGCCAGGGCAGAACGCCGAGCGTGCTGGTATCATCGCTCACAGCCCGTAAGGCCGACCCCGCCGAGAGATGCACCATGACCGACGGCAGCACGCCAAAATGATCGCGCGCCAAATCCCAATACACACCGTCGCCATTGGGCAGATAGACGGCAAGGGTGAATTTGCCTTCCATCATCGTCATATCGCCGATGATTTCCCGCCAGATACGGGCGATAGCCCCGAACGGCAGCGGCCCTTGGTGCCGCGCGGCCAGACGCCGAATAATCTCCGCTTCCCGCGCAGGCCGCAGCACAATGGCGTTGAACCCCCGCTTCCATGCGCCAACCTCGCTCACAACCTCGGCACGGCGCATTAAAAGATCGTGGATTTGCGTATCCAGGCCGTCGATTTCCTCGCGGAACGCCAGCAGGCGCTGCGGGGTTGCCTCGGTCGGCACGGCAGAGGGAGGGTCGTCAGCGTCGCTCATCATAGTCTCACTTACATTATACGGTTCTGGCATCATACCGTTCTGGCAGGACCGTAGCGCGGCGGGGATGGGAGTGGAAGAGGAAGCGTGCGATGGGCGGGTTGCAGCTTGCAGAAGCCCGCCCTGCGGAATAAGATCAATCAACTGATCTTATTCAGACGGAATTATATCATGCTGACCATCTCAGAAAAAGATGTGCTGAAAAGCCTATCGCGAGACAACCCCTGGTGGACCGGAGCCGATCCTAAAGCGGGCATTCCCCTCTATCCGCGTCATCGCGCCTATTTCGACGGTTTCACTCAGTTGGCTTTGAACTGGAATATTCGTCGCTCCGTCGTGCTGATGGGGCCGCGCCGCGTGGGTAAAACCGTGATGCTGCATCAATTGATCTTGGAGGCCCTCAATAAAGGCATAAAACCACAAGATATTTTCTTCACGTCAATTGATACACCCGTTTATAGCGGTATTCCCCTACAAAAATTACTCGATATTTTTGAAGAGAACTCTGGCTGTAACCCCAATAGTCGTCACTTAGTAATATTTGATGAAATTCAATATCTGAAAGACTGGGAAGTCCATCTGAAGGTATTGACCGACCGTTACCCCAATACCCGCTTTATTGCCTCCGGTTCGGCAGCAGCAGCTCTACGGCGGAAAAGCAATGAGTCTGGAGCGGGGCGATTTACGGACTATATTTTGCCGCCCTTGACGTTTGCGGAATACCTGGATTTTTCGGGTACGGAGAAAGATCTCATCTCTCTGAGCCAAGATAAGGAAGCGATAGATTTACCCCAAGGCATTGAGGCTTTGAATATGGCCTTCATCGACTACATCAACATCGGAGGGTACCCCGAAGCCGTGGTTAACCCGGAACTTCGCACTGATCCAGGTCGTTTTTTAGGTCGGGACGTTATCGACAAGGTTTTGCTACGCGATTTACCTAGCCTTTATGGTATTCAGGACATCCAGGAACTCAATCGCTTGTTCATGGTCATCGCTTACCATAGCGGGGCAGAAGTCAGTCTGGAAAAATTTAGCCAAACGTCTGGCGTCGCAAAAAATACTATTTCACGATATTTGGAGTATCTTGAAGCTGCTTTTTTGATTTTTCGCGTCACTCGAATTGATCAAGCGGGGCAAAGTTTTCAACGGATGCGAAACTTCAAGGTCTATCTCGCCAATCCCTCTATGCGGGCGGCCCTTTTTGGCCCTGTTGAGGCTCATGATCCTGCTATAGGCGGTCTCGTGGAAACCGCCATCATCAGTCAATATCTCCATTCTTCTGGCTTAGAGCAGTTGCATTACGCTCGCTGGAAGGCGGGCCGAACAGATTTGGAGGTTGATCTGGTTAAGCTCTTCCCATCGTTTCGACCCGCGATAGCTCTGGAGATTAAATGGACCGATCGGCACGTCGATCGTCCGGCAGAAGAGTTGAAGGGCCTCATCGCCTTTGCGAAGCATAATCCAGATACCAAGATGGTCGCCGCCACAACGCGCAGCCGAATGAGCCACCAGACCTGCGACGGCATCGATATCGAGTTCTCCCCGTCTGCTGTTACCTGCTATATCACCGGAAAGGTTTTTACAGAACAATGGTCTGCCTGATATCAATACAGACTAATTCATTGTTTCATAAGAGATTTCTCTAACTCAGCAAGATAAGATCAATCGGTTGATCTTATCTTAAAACCCCTCTCTCTCGAAACACCCTATTGACGCACGCCCCCGCAATCGCGTCCTATACAGGCTTGGTTCCGAGTGATCGGACGGCGCTTAGCGTCGGTCCTTTGGGAGTGGCAACCGCCCGTTATGACTACCGCCCATCTCTCCCCCGCGCCTGCCGCCACCCGGCAGGTGATTAAGTTCGATGCGCCTTTGCCGCTGGAGAGCGGCCAGAGCCTTACGCCCTTCAGCCTGGCCGTCACCACGTACGGCACGCTGAACGCTGCGCGCAGCAATGCTATTCTGATTTGCCACGCGCTGACTGGCGATCAGTATGTGGCGGAAAAGCATCCGATTACCGGGCGGGAAGGTTGGTGGAGCCTGTTGATCGGCCCCGGCAAGGTGATTGATCCGGCCCATTATTTCATCATCTGCTCGAACGTGCTGGGCGGCTGCATGGGGTCCACTGGGCCGCTGGAGAGTGATCCCGCCACCGGCAAACCTTACGCGATCCATTTTCCGGTCATCACGATCAATGATATGGTGCGGGCACAGGCGCGGTTGATTGATTATTTCGGTATCGAGACCCTGTTCGCCGTCGTTGGCGGCTCGATGGGCGGGATGCAGGTGCTGTCTTGGGCGGCGCATTACCCGGAGCGGGTGTTTGCCGCCATTCCCATCGCCACGTCCTACCGACATTCGGCGCAGAATATCGCCTTTCACGAGGTCGGCCGTCAAGCGGTGATGGCCGACCTCAATTGGCGCGGCGGTGCATATTATAACGACGGGAATCCTCCAGCAGCCGGCCTTGCCGTGGCGCGCATGGCGGCGCATATTACGTATTTGTCCGAGGC
>JAYSQZ010000026.1:0-93408 GCA_043721315.1 Alphaproteobacteria bacterium | reverse complement strand
GGATTTAATCCAGAAAATCATCGCCGAACTGCAAGTAAAACTCACGGAATCCGGCGTTGAGGCCAAGGTTAAGGGGCGGGAGAAATAGGGGTCGCCATTGGCGCGCGTTTGTGCACCGTGGGCCTTCAGCGCGAAAACATAGGCGCGGTTCAGCACATCCTCGTCCACATCAGGATCATAGGCCCGAACCCGGTCAACCAATTCGTACTGACGGATCATCGGTGCTGTGCGGCCTCCCACCTTCTCTTCAGTCTATGTTGACACGCAAGATCGTTGCGGCAACTGACATTCTTGCTGTGACCAATAAAAAACGGCAGCCCCGCAGGACTGCCGTAAAAAACCAAACCCTATAAACGGGTTAAGCGTTGTTCTCGTCCTCAGCCGTTACCGGCTCGTCGCCATCGACCTCATCCACTTCGGCATCGTCCGACGTGAGCACGTCGTTCACAGCCATATTACGGGCGAGTTCCTGTTCGGATTGGATGAAATCAACGATTTCTTCTTCCGGCTCATCGGCCTCGAAAGTCTTCTGGTGGCCACGAACCAGCGAGTTCCGCAAAATTTCGTTATCCAGCTTTTCTTCGGCAATCTCACGCAGGGCAATGACGGGGTTCTTGTCATTATCGCGCTCAATCGAGATCGGCATCCCGCTGGCAATGTCCCGCGCGCGCTGGGCGGCGAGCATCACCAGTTCAAACCGATTGGGAACCCTTTGAACGCAATCTTCAACGGTAACGCGGGCCATGATCATCCTTCGCGTAAAGCAAGCCGCCCGGTAAGCCCGAGGGGCGAAGTCAAGCGCGCACTATAAAAACCCCTCTTGACAAAGGCAAGAATAGGTTTGCGTTGCGGTACGATTTTAGGCGTCTGGAGTCCAAAGCTGGCAGTCTTCTGAGGGCAATGCCGCCAGCAACTCTGGCAAAAACCGCCCGGAGGCAGGGTGGCGCCAGTCGGGCTGAATTTCGGCCAGGGGTTTCAGCACGAACCCGCGTTCATGAACCCGAGGGTGCGGTAAAATAGGGGCTTCCGGCCCCAGCCAGACAAGATCACCATAGGCAATGAGATCTAAGTCCAGCGTGCGGGGAGTATTTAGCGCGCCGCGCACACGACCGAGAGCGGCTTCGATCTGGTGCAACAAGGCTAACAAAGCCTTAGGATCGCGCGTCGTTTCGACCGCTATCACCCCATTGGCATAGGGGGGATCGGTAGGATTAGGCCAAGCCGCTGACCGCCAAACCGACGATTGCCTTAAAATCGAAACCCCTTCAGCCTCAAGCATCGCCGTTGCCGCTGCCAGAATTGCCGGGGGATCGCCCCAAAGCGGGTGGGATAAATTCGATCCCAAGGCAATCAAAGTTAATTTCTTTGTTGCGGTCATGGCGCACCTGTCATAAAGGAAAGCATCGATAAGGGCTTGTCGCCACGGTGTGCAAGCCCATTTGTGTAAGACTGTTAGGTCGTTACAATCTTCGACCAGATTTGATTGTTTTTTGATGGAGAGACCTAATTATGCATTTTTACCCGCAAGAGCGCATTGCGCTCTTTATAGATGGCGCTAACCTTTACGCTGCGGCGCGCGCGCTAGGTTTCGATATAGATTATCGTAAACTGCTGCAACTGTTCCAAACGAAAGCCCATATGATCCGGGCGTTCTACTACACCGCTTTGATGGAAGATCAAGAATACTCGCCCATTCGTCCGCTAGTCGATTGGTTGGATTATAACGGTTACGCGATGATTACAAAGCCGACTAAAGAATATACCGATGCGTTTGGCCGCCGTAAGGTCAAAGGCAATATGGATATTGAGTTGGCAATCGACGTGATGGAAATGGTCAATCACCTCGATCATATCGTTATCTTCTCTGGCGATGGCGACTTCCGCCGCTTGGTCGAAGCCGTGCAAAGCAAGGGCAAGCGCGTGACTATTGTTTCGACAATCCGCTCGACCCCGCCGATGGTGGCCGACGAATTGCGCCGCCAGTGTGATATTTTCTGCGAGTTGCAAGAGCTTGCTCCGTATATCGCTCGCGCCTACGCCGGCCCACGCGAGCCGCGCGATAACTATCCCGCGCCGTCGCCCGCCGGTTTCCGGGACGATACCCCGCAGTTCCTGCGCCGCCCGGCCCAGCCGGACCAACCGGAAGATGCCCCGGAAGAAGAACAGCGCTAATCCGCTTGGTCTGCCTCCATGGCGCTGCCAAGCCCGGCTCATGACTGCCCGATTTGCCCGCGCCTTGCGGGCTTTCGGAACGCTAATGCCCTCGCCTACCCCAGCTTTTTTAATGGTCCGGTTCCCAGTTGGGGACCGGAAGGCGCGTCCCTCTTCATCGCGGGCCTTGCGCCCGGCTTGAAGGGCGCGAACCAGACGGGTCGCCCGTTCACTGGTGATTATGCAGGCGATACGCTCTATGCCGCGCTCCTCCGCCACGGGTTCGCCAGCGGCACCTATGGCCGCAGCCCGACCGATGGTATGGTGCTAATCGGCTGCCGCATTGCCAATGCCGTGCGCTGCGTTCCGCCCGAAAACAAACCGACACCCGACGAAATCAACCGCTGCCGCCCGTTTCTTGTGGGCGAGCTTGCGGCACAGGGGCAAGGGCAGACTGGCGTGATTCTCGCTCTCGGCACGATTGCCCACCAGAGCGTGCTCCGCGCGTTCGGCATTCCGGTCGCGCGCTTCAAGTTCGCTCACGGAGCCGAACATCGGCTGCCCGATGGGCGCGTTCTCATAGATAGCTACCATTGCTCGCGCTATAATACCAACACGGGCAGGCTGACCGAGGCTATGTTCGATGCCGTCATCGCCCGTTGCCGCAGCTTGGTTAGCTAACGCAAAACCAAGCCGCCTCGCCTAACGCGACAGCGAGGCCCATTTCGGCCCAGAGGGCGAGACCGCCTGCAATCGCCAGCCCCGCCAACGTCCAAATCGCAATAGCCTCTCTCATATGGTTCGTCCCTCCGCCCCGCGCATCGGCACGGCTTTTTCCGAAATCGGCAGATGCACGACGGCGGCCACGAGCGCGAGCGCAACCGAAATATACCAAATCAGATCGTAGGATTGGAGATGGTCGTAGGCCCAGCCGCCGCCGAACGCCCCCAAAAACGCGCCAATCTGGTGAAACATAAACACAAAGCCGTACAGCATCGCCATATACCGCATCCCGAACATCCGCGCGACGAGGCCGGAGGTGAGCGGCACGGTGCCAAGCCAGAGAAAGCCCATTCCCGCCCCAAAGGCAACCGCCGTCATCGGGCTTAACGGCAGCACGAGGAACAGCGTGATGACCACGGCGCGCGCGAGGTAGATCAAACTCAGCAGATATTTCTGCGAAAACCGCGCGCCCAACTGCCCAAACAGATACGAGCCGATGATATTGAAAAGCCCAATCATCGCCAGCGACCAAGCCGTTACGCTGCCCGGCATAGCGTTATCGCGTAGGAAGGCCGGAAGATGTGTGGCGACGAACGCCACATGGAAACCGCAGACGAAAAAGCCAATGTTCAGCAACCAGTAAGATCCATTGCCAAGGGCCGTGCGGATCGTTGGCTTCAAATCGGCCCCGAAGCCCTGGCCTTGCGGCGGCAGCGGTGTTTTAAGCCCGAAGGAGAGCGGGATCATCAGCGCTGCCAACACCGCCAGCACCAAAAACGCCCCGCCCCAGCCCATACTATCCAGCATATATTGCGCGCCCGGCACGACGGCGAACATGCCGAACGATCCTGCGGCGGTGCAAATGCCGAAAGCCTGCGTGCGCTTTTCCGGTGGCACCATGCGCCCAACGGCCCCCAGTACGGTGCCATAGGTGGTGCAGGATAAACCAACACCGATCATGACGCCCAAGGAGAATTGCAGCCCAACGGGATCAGCCCAAACATAGGTTAGAATCAGCCCCAGCGCATAAATCAGCCCGCCCGCCATACCGATCCGAACGGAACCCCAACGGTCGGAAAACAGCCCGATTACTGGCTGACACACCCCCCACAGCAGTTGCTGAAACGCGAGCGATAAGCCGATCACACTGCGCCCAACATCAAGGTCCATCGACAGGGCCGGAACGAAAATCCCAAACGATTGGCGCGTGCCCATCGCAATAATGAGCATCATCACTCCCGACAAAAGAACGATAAGCGTTTGGCCCCGCATAGAGTGATCCCCCCAAACATATGTGATTTTACCCTAGAGAGTCGTGCAATCGCGTTCAATCGAATAGAAGTAGGGGTAACAATTCCAAAATCGCATAGATGCTTCCGGGTAAAGTAAGCCTCTGTGCGCGGCGCGGGGCAGAGGATTGACTGTTGCGCGCGCGCGTCCCTTTCCTTTCGCGCCCGCTTCCGCTACACCCACGGCATCAGGGTAGGATTTCGGCGTCCCTGGTCGAAGCCCCTGCCCGCTTTTGCATAAAGCGCTGTTAGGCGAGGAGTCGATACGATGGCCGACACTAATTTCGATGTTGTTTTTGTGGGCGGCGGCCCCGGCGGCTACATCGGCGCGATCCGGGCCGCTCAACTTGGCCTGAAGACGGCCTGCATAGATAAGCGCGGCACCTTCGGCGGCACCTGCCTTAACGTCGGCTGCATTCCCTCGAAAGCCTTGCTGAAATCCTCGGAATATTTTCACCTTGCCCAGCACGGCCTCAGCGATCACGGGTTTTCGGTCGGCGAGGTCACGCTCGACCTGCCGAAGATGATGGCCAGGAAAGACAAAGTTGTCGGCGATACTACGAAGGGTATCGAATTTCTGTTCAAAAAGAACAAAGTAACGCCGTTCAAAGGGGCCGCAACGCTCACCGGGCCGAACACGATTAAGGTCGTGCTCAATGATGGCGGTGAAGAGGTTCTGACGGCCAAGAATATCGTCATCGCCACCGGATCGGACGTTGTGGCCTTGCCCGGCCTGACGATTGACGAGCAAACCATCGTTTCCTCCACGGGCGCGCTGACCTTAAGTGCGGTGCCGAAGCATCTTGTCGTTATCGGCGGCGGAGTGATTGGCCTCGAACTTGGCTCGGTCTGGCAGCGCCTTGGGGCTAAAGTGACCGTTGTGGAGTTCCTGGATCGCCTGATCCCCGGTATGGATGGCGAAGTCGCGAAAACGGTGCTGCGCGTGTTGGGTAAGCAAGGCATCGACTTCAAACTGGGGAAGAAGGTGGTGAAGGGCGACAAGAGCGCGAACGGCGTTACCCTCACACTCGAACCCGCTGCGGGCGGTGCCACAGAAACCTTGGACGCCGATGTGGTGCTGGTCGCTATCGGTCGCCGTCCCTATACCGATAACCTTGGCCTAGCGGCGGTCGGCGTTGCGCTCGATCCGAAGGGCCGCATCGTCGTGGACGGACATTTCAAATCCTCCGTTCCGTCAATCTTCGCCATCGGCGACGTGATTACCGGCCCGATGCTGGCCCATAAGGCCGAAGAAGAAGGCGTTGCCATCGCCGAACGGCTGGCAGGGCAAGCGGGCCACGTGAATTATAACGTTATCCCCTCCGTCATCTATACCGCGCCGGAAGTCGCCAGCGTCGGCAAGACTGAGGAAGAGCTGAAGGCCGCAGGCATCGACTATAAAGTCGGCAAAGTCCCCTTCAGCGTCAACGCGCGCGCCCGTGCCAATGCCGACATCGAAGGTTTCGTGAAACTCCTCACCGATGCTCGCACCGATAAGGTGCTCGGCTGCCACATCATCCACGGCGAAGCAGGCACCATGATTGCCGAAGCGGCCCTGGCGATGGAATTCGGCGCATCGGCAGAAGACATCGCCCGCACCTGCCACGCGCACCCGACCGTTGCGGAAGTGGTCAAGGAAGCCGCTCTGGCCGCCAATGGGCGCACGCTAAATATGTAATTAAGCCAACAATAAACCCCCGAAGTGTAATCTTCGGGGGTTTTCGTTGCCTAAGCAGAGGCTTTGCCTCTGCACTCCACTCAAGGGCCGGTCGGCCCTTAAGAATCCCATTTTCTTTTTGAAATCTTGTCAATTCAGATATCAACAAAAATAAACGGGATCACTAAGGGGCAAGCCCCTTGGTTGGGGTTGTTAGGGGCAAAGCCCCTAACTCTACACTTGCAACCGCTTACGCCTTGGCGAGGTTCGCCGCCACGAAGTCCCAATTCACGAGATTATCCAGGAACGACTGCACGAAATCCGGGCGGCGGTTTTGGAAATCGAGGTAGTAGGCGTGCTCCCACACATCGACCGTGAGCAGCGCGGTTTGGCCGTGGGCCATCGGCAGATCGGCGTTCGGGGTTTTGGTGATCTTCAGCGTGCCGTTGTCCGACACGAGCCAGGCCCAACCGGAGCCGAACTGACCGACGGCAGCGGCTTTGAACTGGTCCTTGAAGGCATCGAAGGAGCCGAAAGCGGCTTCGATCTTAGCCAGCAGGTCGCCCGAGGGCTTCCCGCCGCCATTCGGCGTTAGGCAATGCCAGAAAAACGTATGGTTCCACACTTGGGCGGCATTGTTGAAGATGCCCGCCTTGGCCGGGTCTTTCGCTGCATCGAGAATGATCTCTTCCAGCGATTTGTCGGCCAGCGGGCCGTCTTTAATCAGGTTATTGAGGTTGGTCACATAGGCCTGATGATGCTTCGCGTGATGGAAGCTAAAGGTCTGTGCGGACATGTGCGGTTCGAGCGCGTTCGGAGCGAAGGGCAGAGCGGGAAGTTCGAAAGCCATGGTGTCCTCGAAAAATTAGGTGGTGAGTAAAACCAGACAACTAGATAAGGATGTTCCGCGCCAAAGGGAACCCTTGGCAAATTAGGGTTGTTCTAAAAAAGGATGATTTGGGTATGGAAACGCCGCCCCCCCCCGCCCTCAGCGCCTGTGGAACTCTGTTGCGGCAGGGCGATAAAGGGCGGTTTCTCACCGCTTTGTTTGCCCCGCCAGAGGCGCGAGAGGGGCTGTTTGCGCTCTATGCTTTTAATTTAGAAGTCGCCAAAACCCGCGAAATGGTCAGCGAGCCAATGCTGGGGCAAATCCGCCTGCAATGGTGGCGGGAGGCGCTGGAAGAAATCTTTGCAGGCAGGCCCCCGCGCAAGCACGAGGTGGTGACGCCGCTGGCCGAAACCATTCAGCGCTTTGCCCTGCCCCACGCCCCCTTCGTAGCCCTGATCGACGGACGGGAGCAAGATTTGCAGATGCCGCCGCCCGGAACGGAAAGCGAGTTTCAGGCGTATCTGGATGCAACGGGCGGCATGTTGGGGCGGCTCGCGGCAAAGATCACGGGGGCCGACCCCGAAGCTGCCGCCGCGCGGGCCACCGCCTATGCCAAAGCCGGAACGCTTATCGGCATCGCCCGGCGCGCCCAGTTGGGGCGGGTTGATCTGCCGTTGGATCGGCTCGGGGCTGCGGGGCTAACGGCGCGTAGCATCCGCGATGGCGTGCCGTCCGAAGCGCTCTCCCGGCTGGTTTTAGCGCTGGTGGCGGAGATCGAGCAGGCGCTGGACACCCTACCAAAAGCCGCGCGCGCTGGCGGGGCAGCCCTTCTGCCCGCCACGCTGGCCCGGCGATTGACCAAAGCTCTGCGGGCAGCGGCGGGCGATCCTTTTCTGGCGGCAGCGCACCTACACGCCCGCCCCGATGGGCTGTTGCCGCTGCATCTCTGGTGGTCCTTGCGATTTGGGCGGCTTTAATTCTGAAAAGCCCGCCATCCCAGGCTTGCCAAAGCGGGGTGTTTTCAGCCATATTCAAGCGCTTGCTGAAGAATGCTTAGGTTTTTCTTCGACTCGCAAAGGGTCCGGGGGGGCCAGTTGCCGCCCTGGCTTTCGGTTCAACGAAGTGGGAACGCCATGCCGATTACGCCGTTCCAGGCCTTTCGCCTGTCGAAAAGCGAATATGAAGTTTTACGGGTCATCGAAAAAAAAATCGATGAGTTCCTGGAGGAAAACTACTTCCCCGGACTGACCGTGACCGTGCCACTACCGACAAAAATGGTAACGGATCGCATTCTGCACTCGATCATGCAGCGCTACCAGGAGGCCGGTTGGCTGATCGAGCGCAAGGGTGTGGCGGGTGAAGCGATTACAGTCGAGTTCACGCCAACGCGCGCCGATTTAGAGTAGCAATAAGGCTTTCCAGGGCTTGCTTTGGAAAGCCACCTTTGGGTAATCTAGGTTTATGATGTTGATTTTCGGACTTAGCCTGCGAATTACAGACCCGGCCCTTCGATAAGGGCCGGGCAGTGTTTTTTGCTGTTTTAGGCTGAGTATTCCGAGGAGTGACCCGTGTCACAATCCCACTCACACCCCGCCGATGCTGCGGGCGTTGTTGATCTTTCCCACCCCACTGCCTGCTTTTCCATCTCGGCTGTGGCCGATCCCGGCCTATTGCCGCGCCTCTTACAGCCCTTTGCCAAACGCGGACTGACGCCCACTGCGCTCTACGCCCGCCAACACGGCGAAGATGTTTCGGTCGATATTCAAATCGACGGGTTGGGGCAGGAAGACGCCGCGATGATCGGGCGTGGCCTGCGCCAGATTTTTGGGGTGGATGGGGTGCTGGTCTCGCAGCGGGTTTCGGCGTGAAGACAGGTGCGGGCTTCCGTGCCCATTATATTGATAATAGTTGATAAACATGCCATTTTAAGCACGGTTTGATCGAGCGAGGATTGACCATGATTAGTACCAATTTGGGTAAACAGCTCGAAAGCTTTGTTAAGCAACTCGTCGAAACGGGCCGCTATGGTTCCAAAAGTGACGTGCTACGGGAGGGGGTGCGATTGATTCAAGATCGTGAGGCCCGCCTTGCTGCGCCCGATGCCTCGATCATACGGGGTATTGCCGATGCTAGTGCGGGCCGAACAAAGCCTGCAAGCGACGTTTTTGACCGACTGGAAGCAAAATATCGCGCTATGGATGATCGGGCCGAAAAATCCGCATAACGGTTGAATTTTCGGACCAGGCCGAAGGCGACCTCGAACGGATTGCGGACTACATAGCCAAGGATAGCCCTCGGCGTGCTCTTACGTTCGTTCAAGAGCTACGCGGCACGTGTGAGGCCCTGGCGACTGCCCCGAAGGCCTTCCCTTTGGTACCTCGATATGAACAGCACGGCATTCGCCGCCGGGTTCATGGAAATTACCTGATTTTCTACCGCATTCAAGATGAGCGCGTCGTCATTATCCACGTTCTACAGAGCGCAATGGACTATACTGCTATACTATTTGAAGGTTAAAATCGACGACTGATTGGATAATTTCAGAGACAAGACCGATTGCCGCCCCGCACGCCACTTGCTAGCCTATCCCTGCCATGATGCTCAAGCCCCCCACCATCGCCCTACTTGCCAGTCCTGGGTTTCGCCGTTCGGAGAATAGTCCGCTCGCAGCCCTGCTGACAGCGCTGGCCCCCTTCCTGAGCCACGTTTGCCCTGCCAAGCTGGTGGCGATGCGGCCCACCTATGACGCAGCGCAAGCGGCAGGGTTTCTAACCGATTATCCCGGCTGGGACGTACTGCCCCCGTGGGAGGAAGGCGCGATTGCCACGGTCGCGGCCCGACTGGTCGAAGGGCAGATAGATTGGGTGATCTATCTGGCCGATCCGGGTGATTTGATTTCGCTCTTTCCTGAATCAATTGCGTTAAAGCGCCAGTGCGTTGTGCATGGCAGGCCGTTTCTCGCGACAGTTCGCGCCGCCGCCGAATGGTGCCTATTGCACTGGATCGAGCATGATCCGGTTAGCGCTGCCCGGCACCTCTGCCGCCTCGGCGATAACGCGGCAGCAGAGTGCCTACCGTCGGCCACCACCCTCGCCCTGGTTGCCCATGATACGCGCAAGGCGGCGATGCTGACCTATGTGGAAACTTGGTTTCCGCTGCTCGATCAGTTCCGTTTGCGGCTTTCAACCGGCACCACCGGCGGGCTGCTCAATGGAGCGCTACCGGAACGGCTTGGGGCCGTGAGCGATGCCATGCGTTCCCAGGTCGCGCGGCAGGCGGCACGATTAAGCGGACGGCCCGGCCCGTGGACAGTGCCTTATCTCTCCGGCCCCAAGGGCGGTGACGCCCAGATTGCCGACCGTGTGCTGCGGGAGCCGGGGGCGACGATCCTGTTTTTTGAAGACCCCCACGTTGCCCGCGAGCACGAGGCCGATATTCAGCTCTTGGAGCGGATTGCCCGGCTCAATACCTATCAGAATGCCTGTTTGCATGATCCCGCGACCGCCCACCGTTGGGCTGAATTATGGACCCAGGCACTCAACGCCGGGCTAGCACCCAAGCTAAAAATCTAAAAAAACAAGGGGGAGGACGGGGTGAACGCGAATATCTACGCAACGCTCTACGCGCGGTTCCAACATAAGCTCGATGCGACCTGTATCGAAACCAGCGAAGGCCGGATCATCACCTTCCGCGCGCTAGACCAAGCGACGGCGCGGATTGCCAATCTGCTGACCGGCCTGGGGCTTCAGAAAGAAGATCGGGTAGCAGCCCAGGTGGATAAATCGCCGGAAGCGCTCATGCTCTGCCTCGGCGCGCAGCGCGCGGGCTTGGCGTTTTTGCCGCTGAACGCCGCGTATCAAACCGCCGAAATGGCCTATTTTCTGGAGAATGCCGCGCCGAAAGCCGTGATCTGCCGGGCGGCGACCCAGGAGGCGATTATCGGCATTGCCGGCGGCGCGCACGTTCTCACACTGGAAAGCGATGGCAGCGGCGCGCTAACCGAGGCGGCTGCGGGCCAGAGCGATAGCTTTACCACCGTTACCAGCGCCCCCGACGATATGGCGGCGATTCTCTACACCTCTGGCACAACAGGGCGCGCCAAGGGGGCGATGCTCACCCACGGCAATCTTGCCAGCAATGTGGCCGTAACCCATCAGTTCTGGGGGTGGGTGCCGGGGGATGTGTTGCTGCACGCCCTGCCGATTTTCCACGTCCACGGCCTGTTCGTCGCCTGCAATAACGCGCTCTATAACGCCAGCCCGATGCTGTGGCACGCGAAGTTCGATGCGGCAGCGGTTCTGAAAGACCTCGCCCGCGCCACCGTGCTCATGGGGGTGCCGACCTTCTACACGCGCCTGCTGTCCCTGCCCGACTTCGGTAAAGACACCGTTGCCGCTATGCGCCTCTTCATCTCCGGCTCGGCACCGCTCTTGATTGAGACGTTCCAGGAGTTCACGGCGCGTACGGGGCACGTGATTCTGGAGCGCTACGGCATGACCGAAGTGCAAATGGCACTCTCCAACCCGTTTGAGGGCGCGCGCATTGGCGGCACCGTTGGCCTGCCCCTGCCCGGCGTTAGCGTGCGGATCGTTGATGAAGCTGGGGCCGAGAGTGCGACGGGCGAGACGGGCGCAATTCTGTTAAAAGGCCCGAACATCTTTCGCGGCTACTGGCAAATGCCGGAAAAAACTAAGGAAGATTTCACCGACGACGGTTGGTTCAAAACCGGTGATATGGGCAAGCGCGAGGGGAGCGGCTACATCAGCATCGTTGGACGCGCGAAGGACCTTATCATCTGCGGCGGTCTCAACGTCTATCCCAAGGAAATCGAAGAGCTGCTCGATGCCGTGCCGGGGATTGAGGAAAGCGCCGTTATCGCCATGCCCCACTCGGATTTCGGCGAGGCGGTGGCGGCTGTGATCGTGCTAAAGCCTGGCGCAAGCCTGACCGAAGCCGCCGTGGTCGAGCATGTAAAAACCCACCTCGCCAACTTCAAAGTGCCGAAAGCCGTGTTCTTCACGCCCGACCTACCCCGGAATGCAATGGGCAAGGTGCAGAAGAATATTCTACGCCAGACGTATTTCCCAGCTAAGGCAAGCTAACGCTGCGCGCGGCGGGGGCCTTCACCACAGCGGTGATCGGCACGAGCACGAGGCCCTTACCGGGCAGCGTTGGCAGCCATTCTTTGAGGGCGGCAATCGTATTGTCTTTGGGATGACCAATGGCGACGCCCTTGCCAGTCCGTAACGCCACGGCTTCCAGGTGTTGCAACTGCTTCCGCACGTTCTCTAGCGACGGGTCGTCGTCTAAGAACACGTCGCGGTCGATATTCGGCACCGCCATTTTTTGCGCCAGCGCCGTTCCCACCGATTTGGGCGAGGTCCGGCTATCGAGCCACAATAGCCCGCGCGCGCGCAACTCGGCGATCACCGGAGTCATCCCCGCTTCCCAAGTGGTAAAGCGGCTGCCCATATGATTGTTGATGCCCACATACCCCTCAAATTTTCCGAGATTGCTGCGAACCCGCCGCTGCACTTCTTCCGGCGAGAGGGCCACCGTCAGCGCGTCCGGGCCAGGGTCCATCGGCAAGGAAGGTTGCATCGGCATATGCACCATCAACTCGTGCCCGCGCTGATGGGCTTCTGCCGTTTGTGCGGGAAGGTGCTGACCATAGGGCAAGTACGATAGCGTTAACGGCCCTGGCAGGGCGACCGTTTGCGCCGAACGCCCCCTATCCACCCCCATATCGTCGATCACGATGACCACTTTCGCCCGGCCTTCGCTGGGCGGTGCCGCGACGGCATAGCGCCGCCAAGGTGGCTGAGTGCCGGCGTAAGGCGCTGGCAGCACAATCGGCTTTGTCGGTGGGGGCGGCAGCGGCAGGGCGGCCAGCGTTTCGCTCTCCTCTTCGGGGGGTGCTGTCGGCGGCGTGTCCGGCATCGCATGAACGGGCGTTGAAGGGGGCGGACTTACGGCATCCGGCCCTAATGCGCCGGTATCGGGCGCGTCGGGTTCAGCGGCTTCGGAGAAAACTTGCGGCAGAAGTGCCACGGTCGGCGGCAATGCTTTCGGGCGCAGAAGCGTGCCTGTCACCAACCCCGCGCCGATACCGCCGAGCAGCAGGGCCGCCACGGTCAGGCTTTGGCCACGCCAGCCATGCTGCCAGCGAGTGCTCAACGGGGTTTTCGCGGGAGGAGCCTCAAAAAGATCGTCTTGGTTCATACTGGTTTCCTGGGGCGTCAATCTCGTCAGCCGTCATTGCCCCTGCTATAAACCCTTGTATGAGCAATTTCACACATTTCGATAGCGAAGGCCGCGCGGTGATGGTCGATGTCACCGATAAAGCCATCACCGCCCGCACCGCAACCGCCGCCGCGCGCGTAATGATGCAGCCGGAAACCCTAGCGGCGATTGCCCAAGGCCAAATCGGCAAGGGCGATGTTCTCGCCGTCGCCCGACTTGCCGGGATTATGGCGGCCAAACGCACGCCGGACCTTATTCCGCTGTGTCATCCGCTGGCGCTCACCTCCGTCACCGTCGATCTCACGCTGGACCCAGCGGCAAACAGTGTCGAGATTACGGCCACCTGCAAACTCTCCGGCAAAACCGGGGTTGAGATGGAAGCCCTTACCGCTGCCTCCGTCGCCGCCCTCACCGTCTATGATATGTGCAAGGCGCGCGATAAGGGAATGCAGATCACCGACCTGCGCCTAATCCATAAAGCGGGCGGCAAATCTGGCGAGTTTAGCCAAGCATGAGCCGCCCGCCGCTGATGCCAGTGGAAACGGCGCTCAATCAGCTTCACGCCGCCCTTGATGGGTTCAGCCCGGTGGGGTGCGAGGATGTGTCGCTGCTGGACGCCGCAGGCCGGGTTCTCGCCGAGCCGATCATCGCGCGCCACACGCAGCCGCCCCAGGCGGTTTCGGCGATGGATGGGTGGGCGGTACGGTCGGCAGATTTTGGAACAACACCGCTCGCGCTCCGCATCGTCGCCGAAATTCCCGCAGGCCACCCGTGGAATGGCACGGTGGGCGCGGGGGAGGCCGCGCGGATTTTCACCGGTGCCCCCCTCCCTGCCGGGGCCAATACAGTGGTTATTCAGGAGAATGCCGCGCGCAACGGCGAAACGGTGCATCTGCACGCGCTGCCCGTACCGGGAAAGAACGTGCGTGCGGCGGGCCTCGATTTTTGCACGGGCGCGCTCATTGCCAAGGCCGATACGCAGCTTACCGCCCGGCGTATCGGCGTGATTGCCGCTGCGGGCCACCCGTGGGTAACAGTGCGTCGCCGCCCGCGTGTCGCGATTCTGGCGACGGGGGACGAAGTGCGCCGCCCCGGCGATCCGCTTGGGCCGGGACACATTGTGAGTTCCAACACTTACGCGCTGGCCGCCCTTATTCGCAGTTTTGGGGGCGAACCTATCGTGCTGCCCATCGTGCCGGATACGCTCGAAGGCTTAGCCGATGCCGCGAAGAATGCGGCGGGCTGCGATTTGGTGTTGACCACGGGGGGCGCGTCGGTCGGGGATCATGATTTAGTGCAGCAGGGCCTCGGCGCGGTCGGGCTTTCCGTGAGCTTTTGGAAACTGGCCTTGCGCCCCGGCAAACCGCTGATTTTTGGGCGTTTGGGCAATAGGCCCTTTCTGGGACTGCCGGGGAACCCCGTTTCTACCATTGTGTGCGCCTTGCTATTCCTGAAACCCTGCATCGAACGCTTGCTCGGGCTGCCGCGCCGGGAATTGCCAATGGCGCAACTCCCGCTCGGCATAACGCTTGCCCCCAATGACGAGCGGCAAGATTACGTGCGGGCGCGGGTGATGGATGGCGCTGTCGTACCACTCCCCGTGCAGGACAGTGCGATGATGAATGTTCTCGCGGACGCCGATGGATTACTGGTGCGCCCGCCCCACGATCCCGGAAAAGCCCCAGGGGACTTAGTTTCGATAATTTTGTTCCCGGCAGGTTCTCTTCCTACTTGACGGGAGGCCGCGAATGAACATAGAACAGAACAGGATTCAACCGGACAGGAGCGGCGGGCAATGCTCACCCCCAAACAGCACGAGCTTTTGCTGTACATTCATCGGCGTTTGGCGGAAACCGGCGTGTCTCCGTCGTTCGATGAAATGCGTGAAGCGCTCGACCTGCGCTCTAAATCCGGCATTCATCGGCTCATTACTGGGCTTGAGGAACGTGGCTTCATTCGTCGCCTGCCGCACCGGGCGCGTGCCCTTGAAATTCTGCGCTTACCGGAAGCCGCCGCGAACCCGCAACCAGCACCCAGCATTCTGAGTCCCGAGGCTGCGGCAGCCATGCCGGTAACACTGATGCGAAGCCCAGTCGCGACGGCCTTCATCGCGCGGGCCGCCGCTAATCACACTAGTTTGCCGCTCTATGGCCGCATCGCCGCCGGTTTGCCGATTGAGGCGACCCGCGACACGGCGATGATAGATATTCCCAATCACTTGGTAGGCAAGGGCGACCATTACGCACTTGAAGTTGCCGGGGATTCGATGATCGAAGCGGGGATTCTCGATGGCGACATCACGATCATTCACCGCTGCGATACTGCCGAAACCGGCACGATCATCGTTGCACTGGTGGACGATCAGGAAGTAACGCTGAAGCGCCTGCGCCGTAAAGGGGCTTCCATCGCGCTGGAGCCTGCCAATAAAGCCTATGAAACCCGCATTTTCGGGCCGGATCGCGTGCGGATTCAAGGCAAACTCGTTGGGCTATTGCGACGTTACTGAGCGGCAACCGCTCGCCGTTCGGGCGCGGGCGGCATCCACCGGCGGCCCGTGTGGCGGGTTGGGGAAAGTTGCGGTTTTCCGTCGACAAGCTCTACCCGCAGTGGCGAGAGCCGTTTTAACTGAGTGCGAGACTGAACCCAAGCGGGGGCCGGGCATGGAGTGCGGATGGGGGCTGAGGCAATAAGCCCCCAAACCTCTCGGCAGTCGTGCGCCAACGCTGCGGGGTGCCGGGTGAACGCCAGCGGGCCGTAGGCAGTGGGAAAACGGCAGCCCCACGGATCGCAGGTGGCAAGGCTGCCCTCGCCGCCCATTGCGATAATAGATTTTGCGGCTAGGGACGCGCCGAGCGCGCGGGCGGGGAGAGATTGGGGCGTCGCCCCAAAAATCTCCACAACCCCATCGGCGCGCGGCATGGCCAACGTCGCCTCGGTGCCGCCAACCAAGAACAGCGGTTTCGGCGCAAGCGCCGCCAGCCCCAACGCCAAACCGAAGGGCGCGAGCGCGCCCCAGCGCAGCGGCCCTGACCAGAGGCACGCCCATAACCCCGCGCCAACGATTAGCAGAAGCACCGTTTCCGAAAACGCCGGAACCGGGATTGACGCCCCAGGCAGCGCCGCAATCAGTACCGCCAGACCTGTTAGCCCCTCGATCCCCCAGCCCGCCAGTGCCCAGCCCCAACCATCGGCCCCGAACGGCAGCAGCAGGAAGCCCAGCACTACCCCCGGCATAATCACCAGCCCCGTCAGCGGAATTGCCAGCAGATTAGCCAGAATGCCGTAGAGGGCAACCGTGTGGAAATGAAAGGCCGTGAACGGCGCGGTCGCCAGCGTTGCCACCAGCGAGGTGAGTAGGGCCGAGCCAACTGTAATCACTGGCCCCAAAACCCCGCCATAGGCCGCGCGCAGGTTGGATAGCCACGGCCCGATTACCTCATACCCCGCAATCAGCGCAATAACCGCCGCGAACGACATTTGAAAGCCGGGGTTCAGCAGCGCTTCGGGCGACCCCAACAGCACTAGAACCCCAGCAACGGCCACTGTTCGCAGGGTAAGCGGCGTGCGGTCCAGCAAAATTGCCAGCAACACGACGCCGGTCATAATCACCGAGCGCTGAACCGGCACGTCCCACCCCGCCAGCACGCCGTAGAGCAGCACCAACAGTGCCGTGGGCCACACCGCGAGTTTCTTGGTATCGAGCCGCAAAGCAAGCGCAGGCACCAGCGCCAGGCCGCGCCGGGTAACGACCATCGCCAAAGCCGCAACCAGGCCGATGTGCAGACCGCTGATCGAGAGGATGTGCGTTAAACCGCTATCCCGCATCGCAGCACGCACGGGGGCGGCAATCCCGCTCTGGTCGCCAATCGCCAGCGCAATGGTAATTTCTCCCGCGACGCCCGGCACGGTTTGGCGAATGCGCGCGGCAAGGGCTTGACGCCATTCCGTTAAGCGTGCCGGGGTCGCGCCTGCCTGAACCTCCAGCGCATAAATACTGCCGTGGCCGACGATCCCCTGAAAATACTGCGCCAACCGCGAATCAAAACCGCCCGGAACCAACGGCGGCGGCACGGGGTTAAGTACGGCCCGAACGCGCACCCGCGCGCCAACAGGCGGCACTTCTCCCGACCGAAGCGATAGCCGAAGGCGGCCCCCTCCAACCTCCGGCACTGCTGCCCCCGCCCGCGTGACCTTGGCTAAGGTGAGGCGATGGCCCGCATCGGTGCGCCCCACGGCCACCACCTCCGCCTCATACCATTGCGCGGATAAGGGCCAAGCGAGACCGACCGGCGCGGTTAGAAGGCTCTGGCACTGTGCGCTCGCAAACCCGCAACTCACAAAAAACACCGCCCGCAGGCTCAGAATAACCCACGTCTCGGTTCGCCGGGTGAAGAAGAGCGCGAGCAACCCCACCCCCGGCCCCGCCAGCGTCCACAGGGGAGGATCGCGTGGCAGGGCAAAGAACAGGCCGATGCCCAGCCCCAAGCATCCCGGCACCCACAAACCGAAACGATCCGCCTGCGCTGCCCACAGCCCGGTTAGGCTTTGACGAATCCCAAACCAGTGGGCGAGCCAATGCCCCCACAAAAGCTGGATCGGTGCCGTTCGCATCGGATGCTATACTCCTGCTGGCGAGCGGGATTAAGTCGGGGAGATGCGCCCCCACTACGGAATATCCAATGGTATCATTACGTATTTAGCAATCCTGTCCAGACCGTTCGGCTCCGATAATCGGGTTTCGTTGTGCCGCGCAACATGCTAAGGCAATACCACTTATTCTTTGTAGTTATGGATTCTCTATGAGCATCGTTACCCGCTTCGCCCCCTCACCTACAGGCTTCCTGCATATCGGCGGCGGACGCACGGCGCTGTTCAACTGGCTATACGCACGGCATTTAGGTGGAAAATTCCTGCTGCGGATTGAAGATACCGACAGGCAGCGCTCTACGCCCGAAGCGGTCGAGGCGATTATGAAGGGCCTGAAGTGGCTGGGGCTTGATTGGGATGGCGATGTGGTGTTCCAGTTCGCGCGCGCGCACCGCCATGCCGAAGTTGCCAATCAGCTTCTCGCCCAAGGCCGCGCCTACCGCTGCTACGCAACGCCGGAAGAGTTGGAGGCGATGCGCGAAGCCCAACGTGCCGCAGGCCAGCCCGTGCGCTACGATGGCCGCTGGCGCGACCGCGACCCCCGCGAAGCCCCCGCGAACACCCCCTTCGTTATCCGCCTGAAAGCGCCGCAAACGGGCGAGACGACGATTAGCGATCAAGTGCAAGGTTCTGTGACCGTCGCCAATGCTCAGCTTGATGATATGGTGATGCTGCGCGCCGATGGCACGCCCACCTATATGCTGTCGGTGGTCGTCGATGATCATGATATGGACATTACCCACGTTATTCGTGGCGACGATCATTTAACCAATACCTTCCGCCAAGTGCAGCTTTACCGGGCGATGGATTGGGGTGTTCCGAGTTTCGCGCATATTCCGCTCATCCACGGGCCGGATGGGGCAAAACTCTCTAAACGCCACGGTGCCTTGGGTGTCGAAGCCTATGAGGCAATGGGGTATCTGCCGGAAGCGATGCGGAACTATCTGCTGCGCCTTGGCTGGGGCCATGGCGATGAAGAGGTGATTAGCACCGACCGCGCTATTAGCCTGTTCGATATTACCGCCGTGGGCCGCGCCCCGTCGCGTTTCGATTTCGTCAAGCTCGCCAACGTCAACGGCCACTATATGAAAGAGGCGACGCCGGAGGCTTTGCTGCCCGCTGTCGTGCCCTTGGTCGCCGATAAGCTGGGCCGAGCGCTGAGGGAGGCCGAAACGGCCCTGCTGCTGCGGGCCATTCCCGGCTTGCAGCCGCGCGCGAAAACCCTGGTAGAACTGGCCGAGGGCGCGCTGTTTTACCTCAAAGCCCGCCCGCTCGCGGTAGATGCGAAAGCGGCAGCGGTTTTAGAAAAGCACCGAGACCTCGTGTCGCAGGCGCTCATTGCGCTTCAAGCGCAAAGCGACTGGACTGCTGACGCATTGGAAGCCACAATCCGGGCGCTGGCCGAAACGCTGTCTGCTAAACTGGGTGATCTGGCGCAACCGCTGCGCGCCGCTCTGACCGGCAGCACAGTTTCACCGCCGATCTTCGATGTTCTGGAGATTTTAGGCCAGAGCGAAGCCTGTGGCCGGATTGCCGATGTCGTTGCTACGCCTTAAGACCTAACGAAGGCCCTGGGGAGGGTCGATACCGAACGGGTACCACTTCGATCGTTTACGGTAGAAAAGGTCCAAAATATAAAGGGGATTGAGAGAGATGAGTGACACACCAAAGAAAACGGTGACGATTACCGATAATTCTACGGGTAAATCGGCTGAGTTTCCGGTACTTCCGGGAACGCTTGGGCCGGAAGTTATTGATATCCGCGCTCTCTACCCTCAACTTGGTTACTTCACTTACGATCCGGGCTTTATGGCCACTGGCTCGTGCGAAAGCACCATTACGTATATCGACGGGGACGAAGGCGTTCTGCTGCATCGCGGTTATAAAATCGCCGATCTTGCGGAACAAAGCGACTTCCTTGAAGTCTGTTACCTGCTGCTGAATGGCGAATTGCCCAAGGCCAACGAAAAGCAAGAATTCGATCACGCCATCACCTATCACACGATGGTGCATGAGCAGATGCAGTTCTTCCTGCGCGGCTTTCGTCGGGATGCTCACCCGATGGCAATCATGTGCGGGCTAGTCGGGGCCATGTCGGCTTTCTACCATGATTCAACTGACATCAACGACCCGCACCAACGCATGATCGCGGCGCACCGCTTGATCGCAAAAATGCCAACCCTGGCGGCAATGGCCTATAAGTATTCAGTCGGTCAACCCACAGTGTACCCAAGCAATGAGCTTTCCTATTCAGAAAACTTCATGCGGATGCTGTTTGCCGTGCCGTGCGAAACCTGGAAAAACAACCCGGTTCTCAGCCGCGCGATGGACCGCATTCTAATTCTGCACGCCGATCACGAGCAGAATGCTTCCACCTCTACGGTGCGCCTCGCAGGTTCCTCGGGCGCAAATCCGTTTGCCTGTATCGCTGCGGGGATTGCCTCGCTGTGGGGTCCGGCGCATGGTGGTGCCAACGAAGCCGTGCTGACCATGCTTCAGCAAATCGGCCATAAGAATAATATCCCCGAATTTGTGAAGCGCGCTAAAGACAAGAACGACAGTTTCCGCCTGATGGGCTTTGGCCATCGGGTTTATAAAAACTACGACCCCCGCGCTAAAGTAATGCAGCAGACCTGTTACGAAGTTCTCGAAACGCTGAACATTAAAGATCCACTGCTTGATCTGGCGAGAGAGTTGGAGCGGGTTGCGCTAGAGGATGAATATTTCGTTGAACGCAAGCTGTACCCGAACGTCGATTTCTATTCGGGTATCATCCTGCGCGCGATGGGCTTCCCAACGTCGATGTTCACGGTGCTCTTCGCGGTCGCTCGCACCGTTGGCTGGATCAGCCAGTGGAAGGAAATGATCGAAGATCCGGGGCAAAAGATTGGTCGCCCACGCCAGCTTTACACGGGTTCGGTCGAACGCCCCTTCGTGCCGTTGGCGCGGCGTGGCTGATATTCATACCCTTCGGGGCCGCTCCGGCACCGCACGGGATAAGGGAGGGGCGTCACGACGCCTCTCCCGCGTGCCGATTATTGTGCTGAAAATCCCCCGGCAATCGGCGGCGAACGATAACCCCGCCCCCTGGGCGCGGCGCTTGGGGCAGGCGGGTCTTGCCCTCATAATCGTAGCCGCACTGGCAAGCTGGGTCGTTGGCCTGCCGAAACTCTGGTAGCGCGCTACGCTGAAATGCGACTGAGAATAATCCGCGCGGCACGATCCGAAGGCGTTTCATGACCCACGCCGAGCTTTTCCCGCAATAGCCCGAACCCGGCGCGTTGCACCGCCGCCGCCGTGCTGTTCGGCGCGAGTAATTCAGCCAGAGCGTTAGTCATCTCCTCCGGTGTGCAACGGTCTTGCAGTTTTTCGGGGAACAACTCCCGCTCCAAAATCAAATTAACCAGCGACGCATAGGGAATGCGGATCATCTGCTGAACCAAGGCCCAGGTGAGCGCGTTCATCCGGTAGGCGATAACGCTGGGAACCTCCGCCAACGCCAGTTCGAGCGCGACCGTGCCAGAAGCCGCGAGGGCAGCGGTTGACGCGGCAAACGCATCGAATTTCTCAGCAGTACCCTCGATCACCACCGGCTGCCCCGGCCAAGTGGCAACAGCGTCCCCCACGGTTGCCGCAACCGGAGCCACAGTCGGCACGATCACCCGAAGCGCCGGAACCTGTGCGGCCAAGCGTGTAACCGTTTCGCCGAACACCCCCAGCAGTCGCCCGACCTCGCCTCGCCGACTGCCCGGCAGCACCAGCAACACCGGAGCCGAAGAACCGATACCATGCCGCAGCCGGAACGCCGCCCCATCGCCCTGCCCGGCCCCGCCTTCGATCACCGGATGGCCGACGTAATCGGTGGGCAGCCCGTAGCGGGTGAAATAGGGCGGCTCGAACGGCAGTAGCGTGAGCAGATGATCGGTTTTTGTCGCGAGCTTGCGCGCCCGCCCCTGCCGCCACGCCCACACTTGGGGGGCAACATAATGGAAGCGCGGGATGCCCAAATCCGCCACCTTTTTGCTAATCCGCAGCGTGAAACTCGGTGCATCAATGGTCACGAGCGCTGCCGGGCGCTGGACACGTACATCGGCCTCGGTTTCTTTCAGGCGGCGCAGCAGTTTTGGGAGATGCGGTAGAATTTCCGCAAGGCCCATCAGCGACAACTCTTCCATCGGAAAAAGGCTGTTCAGCCCCTGTGCCTGCATCATCGCGCCGCCAACACCCGCAAACGCCACGCGCCCCCCGGTTTGCGCCGTGAGCGCCGCCATCAAGCGCCCGCCCAACAAATCGCCAGAAACCTCGCCCGCGAGCAGGTAAAGGAGGGGGGGCGCACTCATGGGGCAGGCAGGCCGATGACAAACAACCCCGCTTCGTCGGCCAAGGCCCGCACGGCGTCGCGGTCGATCAAGGTGGTGAACTCCCCATCAATCGCGAGGCCAACCAGCCCCGCCGCCGCCGCCGCCCGCACGGTTTCAGGGCCAACGCCGGGCAGGTCTAAACGGTGATCTTGGCCGAGCTTGGCGAGTTTCACCAGAACACCACCGCCGCCAGGGCGTTTTAGCAGCCCGGCGCGGGCAATCATTGCGTCGGTGCCTTCGATGGCTTCAACCGCGAGCACCATGCCCTGCTGCACCACGACCGCTTGACCAACATCGACGGGGCCAAGAGCGCACAGAACGGCGACCCCGCGCGCAATATCGGCGTTGGCCACAGCATCGGGCACATGCAGCCCTAAGGGGCCGTGGGTTGGCCCGCTCCCGTCCCGCGCCAAAACCTCGGGCACGGAGCGGAGGAAAAAACCTTCGCGCTCGAACTCCTCGGCAATCGCCCGCAACAAGCCATCATCCCCGAAGGCTTTTACGCCGATGCGGGCGATGAAGGCGGCACCCCGTACATCGGGAGCGACGGCAAGCAGCGACGGGCGCTTTACCTTGCCCGCAAAGACCACTTCTTGAACCCCTGCTGCGCGCAAGGCCGCAAAAATCGCGCCGGCAGCCCCCATTCGGTGCCAGGAATGCGGCGCGCCGTTGGTGGTTTCGGGATCGGCTTGCCCATCGAGCGCCAGTACGTAGAAACTTTGCCCGCGCGCCCGGCAGGCGGCGATAATCTCGCGCGGCAAAGCGCCGCCCCCAGCAACGATCCCTAGAATTCTGAGAGCGGTATCGTCCGTCATTCCGATTAGCGCGGTTGGCAGATGGGGCGATTACTGTCAGTGCGAATAAACTCGACGATATCCGTGATCGCGTGATTATCCTTCATAATGCCGCTGACGTCTTCGATCCGCTCGGCCATCGTGCCTTCGGCGGCAAACAACAGCCGGTAGGCGGCGCGCAAGGCGTGAACCTCCTCGCGCTCAAATCCCCGGCGCTTCAGGCCGATGATATTGAGGCCCGAAAGCCGGGCACGGTCGCCCATCACCATACCGTAGGGGATCACGTCGCCCTCGACACCCGACATGCCGCCAACCATCGCGTGCTTGCCGATGCGAACGTATTGATGGACCGCGCTGAGGCCGCCGATATTGACGTAATCGCCAATCTCGACATGCCCGCCGAGCGTTGCCTGATTGGCCATCACCACATTATTGCCCACCCGGCAATCATGGGCGATATGAACGCCGACCATGAACAGCCCATTATCCCCCACGCGGGTTTCGCCACTGCCGAACGGCGTGCCGGGGTGCATGGTGGCGTGTTCGCGGATCGTGCAGTTTGCCCCGATAATCAGGTGAACTTCTTCCCCCTGATAGCGCGCGTGCTGGGGCGGCATCCCAATAGTGGCGAAGGGGTACAGCGTACTGCCCGCGCCAATCTGTGTGTAACCCGCGACGACGACATGGCTCAACAACACAGCCCCATCCCCCAACACCACGTTCGGGCCGATATGGCAAAACGGGCCGATGGTGACATTGGTCCCCAGTTGGGCACCGTCTTCGATTATGGCAGTGGGGTGTATGGATGCGGTCATTTTTCGTCCAGAATCATTGCGGCGAAGGTGGCTTCGGCCACCAGCACACCATTCACCTTGGCCGCGCCCGAAAACTTCCACACGGTTTTGCGCTGGGCCATTTTAGTAACATGAATATGCACCTGATCGCCCGGCGTAACCGGTTTGCGGAAGCGGGCTTCATTGATAGTCATGAAGTACACCAGCTTGCCTTCCGCCTCCGGCCCTAAGGTTTGCACGACTAGCACTGCCGCCGTCTGTGCCATCGCTTCGATAATCAGCACACCCGGCATGACGGGGCGCGACGGGAAATGCCCCATAAAGAACGGCTCGTTGATAGAAACATTCTTTATGCCCGTGCAGGACACGTTCGTCACCACGTCGATCACCCGGTCAATCATCAGCATGGGATAGCGATGCGGGATCATCTGCGTAATGCGGGAAATATCGAGCACGGGAATGGTTTCGGGTAACACGCCCGTTTCGGTTCCTTCCACAGTGATAGTATCGCTCATTCGCCTGCTCCTTTTTTCTGCCCGACCTTCAACAGAAAAGCCGATTGGCGGTGCCACTCACGAATAGGCACCGCCGGAAAACCACCGAGACTAGACCCCGCCGGCGCATCCCGAAACAAGCCCGTGCGCGATGCGATGCGGCTTCCCCGGCCCACACGGAGATGGTCGGCGATGCCCGTCTGTCCACCCATAACCACATAATCTTCCAACACGGTACTACCGGAAATGCCGCACTGGGCCGTAATGATGCAGCCTCTGCCGATATGAACATTATGGGCAATATGAACGAGATTATCGATCATCGTGCCTTGCCCGATCACCGTGCGCGTTAGCGTAGCGCGGGCAATGGCGGCATTCGCGCCGATTTCCACATCGTCACCAATTTCCACGATGCCCAACTGCGGCACTTTCACCACCCCGGTAGGCGTTGTGACGAACCCAAAACCGGCCTCGCCAATACGTGCCCCGGCCAGAATTGTCACACGCGCGCCAAGAATGCAGTAGTGAAGCGACACCAGCGCACCAATATCGCCATCTGGGCCAATTTCAACGCCATCACCAATTACCGCTCCGGCGCGCACGACTGTGCGGGGGCCAATTTTAGCTCCCCGACCAATGGAGACTTGTGCTGCAATCCTCGCAGTTGGATCGACCTCTGCCGTCGCGTCAATCACAGCCGACGGGGCAACCCCCTGCGGCGGCATAGGCTCGGGAAAAAACTGCCGGGCCAGCCGGGCGAAGGACACCGTTGGCGCGGGCGCAATCAGCAAAGCTGCCTCGGTTTGAGCAACCGCCGCCACCTCTGCCGTCACCAAAATCGCCGAAGCCGCAGGCCAAGCCGAGAGGGCCGCCAGATGACGGCGATGGTCACAGAAGCTTACTGCCCCTGTTTCGGGCGCGTGCAGCGGGGCCACCGTCTCGATGAGGGTGCCCGCGCGGGCACTGTCCTGAAGCTGCGCCCCTGCCCGGTCGGCAAGAGCGCTCAGGGCGAGCGGGCCAGTAGATTGGAAGAAACGCGAATCCGGCATCGGGCGACGATAGGGCTTAGTTGCTCTTCGGCGGCGTCGCCGGAGTTGCGGATTGCGGCGGCGGTAACTTTAGCGCAACACGCGGAAGTTTAGCATTTAACCGTTGAAGCGAGTCCGCCGTTACATCAATTTCCGACGAGAACAACACTGTCGCCGCGCGCGGTATAATAAGATTGATGCTGCGCTCAACAGCGATTTGCTGCAAAATTTCAGTTAAAGCCGCATCAATAGGTTGAGCGCTTTGCGCTTCACCATCGGCAAGCTGCCTGCGACGTGAATTCAACTGACGTTGATAGTCGCCCATTTGAGTTTCAAACTGCTTGCGCTTTTCCGTAACCTGCTCTGGCGTTAGCGATGGGCCTTGCTTACGGAAATCATCTTCCAGCTTTCGCAAATCATCGCTCTTTTTCTTCAACTCCGCGTCCCAGGCTTTCGATTGGCTATCAAGCTGGGCGCGCAACGACTTATAGGCTGCGGCATCCCGCGAGATAATACCCATGTCGATAATCCCCACTACAGTCGGCGCGAGCCTTCCGCTTGGCGCAGCGGCCCGTTGCGCCTGCGCGGGGGCTGGAGTCCCCGGTTGTGCTGGCGCAGCGCTGGGGGTGGGTGCAGGCGCCGCAGGTGCCTGGGTTTGGGCGGGCGCGGTCCCGCTGGGCCGAGGCGCCGGCGCGGGCAAGGTTCCCGAGGGAGCTTGAGCAAAGCCTACTCGTGGCGCAATCGCTGCGACCAAAATCAGCACTGCCGTTGCAGCAGCACAACCCCGAAGGCTAGAAAACTTGGTCACCATCGTTACCGATCTTTCGCTTAATCTCATCAGGCTGTCTCATCCGCACAGTGCGGCATTAGTAGCGCGTTGCGAATCCGAATGTGAAGTTCTGAGTGCGGTCATATTTTTGTTTCAGGTAAGGAATCCCGAAATCCACTCGGATCGGCCCGAATGGCGACACCCACGTAAAGCCAATCCCAAACGATGCCCGCAAGGAGCTTGAGTCTGAAACCCCTGGCCCCGTCACGTCCGCCCCCCAGGCCGAGCCAATGTCATGGAACAGTCGGGCAGACAGGCCCAGTTCCTTCGGCAAGCCAAGCGGGAACGACACTTCCTGCGTTAGGATGTAGTAGTTCTGCGCGCCCAGCGAGTCGCCCGATGCCCTATCTCGTGTCCCAACACCGCCAGTACGGAAACCGCGAAAATCATCGCCGCCAATATAAAAGCGATCATTGATCCGCACGTCCTCACCCAGCCCAACAATATTCCCAAGATTTGCGCGCATGGAGGCAACGACTTCAGGCACCACCGGATAATAATATTCGGCGCGTAAATTGGTGCGGATATATTTAGTATCCCCTCCCAATCCAGCGAAATCATTTTCCAGCGAGAGCATATAGCCCTCGGTTGGGTTGCGGCGACTATCGCGGCGGTCGAAGGCGATTGTGTGTGAGACGAACGACGATAGGGTTGTTCCGGCACTTTCGCGCACATAACGCGACGCATCGGCCTCGATATCGCTAATCCGGTCGGAGCGCAGCGTGTATTTTACGCTTTGGCCCCACTCATCGTTAAGCTGCCAGCCAAAACCGAAGGCCGCCCCAGTGGAGCGCCAATCGTAAGAGCTATATTTTTGCAAGTCGCGCGTGGTGTGGAAAGCATCGAGCGTTAGCGCCAACTGGCGATCCAGGAAATAAGGCTCAACGAAACTCACATCCAACTTAGAGCGCTTAGCCGCGATCAAGGTTGTCACCTTCAAATCCTGGCCCTGCCCAAGCAAATTGCGTTCGCGAATCCCGATTTCACCCAACGGACCATCGGAAGTAGAGAACCCACCACCCACGGTCAGGTCGCCGGTCGATTGCTCTTCCACTCTCGCCTTCAGCACGATTTGGTCGGGTTGCGTTCCTTGCTCCCGCGTGACTTCAACCGACTTGAAGAAACCGAGATCTTTAATGCGTTGTTCCGAGCGGCGCAGGCGGGAAGCGTTGAAGGCATCGCCTTCCACCAAGCGAAATTCGCGGCGCAGCACTCGGTCTTGAGTACGGATATTCCCGGAAACATCAATCCGTTCCACGTAAGCCTTAGGGCCTTCGCGCACGTCGAACGTAATGTCGATCACGCGGTTTTGAGCATCGCGGTTGGTCACGGGCTGAATATCGACGAAGGCATACCCGAGATCACCCACCTGCTGGGTGAGTTTTTCGACCGTCGTTTCGATCTGCTCCGTGTTATACCAATCGCCCGATACAGTCACGAGCGACTTATTCAGCGTTTGCGGATCAAGATTCTTAAGTTGCGAGGTAATATTTATCTTGCCGTACTTATAGCGCTGACCTTCATCGAGTGTAAACGTCAGGTAAAAACTCTTACGATCTGGGGCCAGTTCTGCCACAGCCGATTGAATGCGGAAATCGGCATAGCCTTGTTTCAAGTAGAATCGGCGCAGTTTTTCGCGGTCGAAAGCTACCCGGTCAGGATCGTAAGAATCATCACTGGCCCAAAAGCGATACCAGCGGTATTCAGACGAAACCAACTCGCTCCGTAGGGACGAGTCGCCGTACTGGCGATTGCCAACGAAGGTGATTTTGCTCACCGTCGTGGCTTCGCCTTCTTTTACCTCGAACACCAGATCAACGCGGTTTTGATCGAGTTGGATTATTTTCGGCTCAATCGCGGCGGCAAAGCGGCTATTTTTCCGGTAGATGTCGATGAGACGCTGAACGTCGGCCTGCAATTTGCTGCGGGTGTACACAACGCGCGGACGCAACTGCATTTCAGCAAGCAGGTCTTTTTCTTCGAGCTTGTCCAGCCCTTCAAAAGCGATGCGGTTGACGATGGGGTTTTCGACAACCCGCACAACCAGAATATCGCCGCGATCAATCCCCACGCTCACATCGGCGAACAGGCCGGTGGCGAACAGGGTTTTTAGCGATCTATCGACAATATCTGCCGTTACCGGCTCGCCTAAACGGATGTTTAGATAATTGCGAACGGTATCCGGCTCAATCCGCTGAGTGCCCTCAACGCGGATCGTTTGGATCACCACCTGCGGCGCGGCGGAAGGTGCCTGGGGCACCGGGCGGCCTGCGGGCGCTGCCGGGCCTTGGCCTTGGGCAAGCGCAAGCGTCGGCACGATCAGGCTGGCGGTCCAGGCACCTCCGGCCAGAAGCACGGCGGTGAGCAGGGCGGTTCGATTTTTAGTCCGTGTCATCATCTGCCGTTGCGCGCGAGTAAGTTTCACGCTCCCGCGAGGGGAGCGACCGTTAAGTTTCACGCTCCCGCGAGGGGAGCGACCGTAGTTTGGCCTGGGGTGTGGTGTTGCAAGCCGTCATTCTCGCTCGCCTCCCGTCACGCCCAAAACCCTAGCCCTGGAAGTCCTACACTAAGGAAGCCACCCACGCAAAGACTCGCAACTGCACAAGGTCATTCCAGGTCGCAAAAACCATCAAACCCAGAATAGCGGTGAGGCCGATGGCCGCCCCCACCTCCTGCACGCGCTTGCCCAAGGGCCGCCGCAACACAGCTTCTGCGGCATAATAAAGCAGATGCCCGCCGTCTAAGACCGGGACCGGCATAAGATTGATCAGGCCGAGATTGATCGAGAGCAATGCCAGGAACCAAACGACGCTAACCACGCTTGTCCGCGCCACTTCGCCCGACATTTGCGCGATCCGCAGCACACCGCCGATTTCCTTTGTATCCCGCTCCCCCCGGATCATCTGACCCAAGGCGTGCAGCGTGCCCGTCGTGATCGACCAAGTTTCCTTGACCGCCTGCACAGTCGCGGTCAGCGGATCATGCTGCACCATCTGCCCCGCACCCGCGCCGATGCCAAGATAGCCAAGCTGCTGCGTGCCGCCGAAACGATCTTCCACCGTGCGAACGCCGGTTGTGACCGGCAGAGTGAGCGTAACCCCGCCCCGCTCCACATCAATCGGCAGTATCTGGCCAGGGCGGGCTTGCACAATCCGTTGAATATCCTCGAACCGCTCGACCGATTGGCCATCGACCGCGAGAAGCTTGTCGCCTACCGCAAGCCCGGCGCGGGCCGCTGGCGCACCCTCCACCACGGCACCGATGACCGGGGAGGTAACGGGCTGGCCCACAAAAATGAACAGGCCGGTTAACAACACAATCGCGAACAAAAAGTTCGCCAGCGGCCCGCCTGCTACAATCGCCGCCCGCCAGCGCAAGGGTTGGTATTGGAACGCACCGCGCCGCTCTTCCGGCGTCATCGGGCGATCATCAACGCCGACGCTGGCCGGGTTCATATCGCCGGACATTTTGACGTAACCCCCGAGCGGCAGCGCGCAAAACTTCCAGCGGGTGCCGTCTTTCGCCGTGCGGCCAAACAGTTCCGGGCCGAAACCGATGGAGAAAACCTCCACCTTCACGCCGGCCCGCCGCGCGATCCAATAATGACCGAACTCGTGAACGAACACGAGCACGGTTAGAATGACCAGGAACGGGAGAAGATAGTCGGCGAGAATCTGCATGATATATCCTGCTTAGGCTGCCAAGCGGTGAATAAGGACTTCCGCCGCGCGGCGGGCTTCGGCATCCAACGCCAAAACCGCCTCAAGGCTGTCCGGCACATGTCCCGGCACGGTTTCTAACACGCGCGCCACCACTTCGGCGATGGCCCCGAAGGCCAAACGATGCGCCAGAAAGGCGGCAACGGCCACCTCGTTGGCGGCATTCAGTAAGGTTGGCGCGCCAACCCCCGCCTGCAAGGCCCGCCGCGCCAAGCGCAAGGCTGGAAAGCGCGCCTCGTCCGGTGCTTCGAAGGTTAGACTGCCGAGCGCGACCAGATCGAGCTTCGCCACCGGCACCGCCAACCGCTCCGGCCAGCCCAAGGCATAGGCAATCGGCGTTCGCATATCCGGCGAGCCGAGTTGCGCCAGCACTGAGCCGTCGCAATAGACCACCGCGCTATGCACCACCGATTGCGGATGGATGAGAACCTCGATGTGTGGCTCTGGCATAGCAAACAAATAATGCGCCTCGATCAACTCTAGGCCCTTGTTCATCATCGTCGCGCTATCGACGGAAATCTTAGCGCCCATCGACCAGTTCGGATGCGCTACGGCTTGGGCCGGGGTTGCCGTTGTCATGGCATCCCGCGTCCAGGTCCGAAACGGCCCGCCCGAGGCGGTCAGCAGTATCTTTTCGATTGCTGCCCGGCCCGCGCGCTCGAACACCTGAAAAATTGCATTATGCTCGCTATCGACGGGCAAGAGCGCCGCGCCGCTAAGGGCAACGGTCTGCATCACCAAATCACCCGCGCACACCAGCACTTCTTTGTTAGCGAAAGCCACATCTGTTCCGCGCGCCAACGCCGCTAACGTCGGGGCCAGCCCTGCCGCGCCAACGATTGCCGCCATGAGAATACCGACAGGCCGTTCTGCCGCCGCAATCACTGCCGCCGCCCCTGCCGCAACCTCGATCCCGGTTCCGGCCAGCCCGTCTTGCAGGGCCGCGTAAGCGCTTGGATCGGCAATAACGGCCAAGCGGGGGCGAAACTCTCGCGCATCCCGCACTAACGCCGCAACATTTTTACCCGCCACCAGGGCTTCCAGCGAAAATCGGTCGGGATGATACCGAAGAACGTCGAGCGTGCTTTGCCCCACCGATCCCGTCGAGCCTAAAATAGTCACGCTTTTCACGGCGTCAGACTCCAGCCGAAGCAGGCACTGAGTAACACCAGCACGAGGGCCACGGGCATCAACCCATCAACCCGGTCGAGAATGCCGCCGTGGCCCGGAATCATCCGTCCAGAATCCTTCACTCCGGCGTGGCGCTTAAGCGCCGATTCGGCCAGGTCGCCCGTTTGCGCGACAATCGCGAGGCCCGCCCCCAGCAACGCCAATAGGGCCGCCGAGCCGCCAAAAGAGCTTCCGATAAACGCGGCAATACCGCCCGCCGCCGCCATACCGCCAATCAACCCGGCCCAGGTTTTATTAGGCGAAATCGTTGGCGCAAGTCGTGGCCCGCCAATCATCCGCCCCACGAAATAGGCCCCCGTATCGGTCGCCCAAACCACGCCCATCAGCCACAACACCGTATCGCGTCCATCCGGCATAACGCGCAACCACAGCCAACAGGTGCAGCTTATCGCGATAACCGGAAAGCCGACTGTGTAGAGCGTCGGCATCTTACCTCGGCTAAACCCCGATACCAGCGGCGCCACCAGCACCCCCGCCCCCAGCAGCACCGCCAGCGTCAGGAAATCGGTGTCGAGCGCCGCCGCTGTAACCATCGCAACACAGCCGCCAGACAATGCCCAGGCCCCCAGCGGGCGCGCCTCCGGCCCAAGGGTCATCCGCGCCCATTCCCTCCCCATCGCGCCCGCAGCCCCGATAAGCAGCAAATCGAACCACGGCGCGCCAACCCAAATAGCGAAAATAGTCGGCGGGAGTAGAAACGCGGCAGAGACCATCCGCAGCATCAGCGCCTTGGTGGGGCGGCGCAGGCGAAAGCGCAGGCGCGGCGTTGACCCCGCAGGACTAACCATCGACACCCCCAAAACGCCGATCGCGCTGGCCATACGCGCGCAAGGCGGCAACCAGGGCGGTTTTATCGAAATCCGGCCAAAGGGTATCGACAAACACAAACTCGGCATAGGCGGCTTGCCACAGCATGAAATTGCTCAAGCGCTGCTCGCCGCTGGTTCGCAGCACGACATCGGGGTCGGGAATATCAAAAGTGGCAAGATGCTGGGAAATCATCGCCTCACTAATCGCATCCGGCGCAAGCCCGCCCGCCTGCACCGCGTGGGCCAACCGCTGCACGGCCTGCACCAACTCTTCGCGTGCGCCGTAACTGAGCGCTAAAATGAGCGTTAGCCCCGTGTTCTGCGCGGTTTTTTCTTCTGCCGCCGCAATCAGCTTTTGAATATCGCCCGACAGACGCGCCCGTGTGCCAATCACCCGAAACCGGACATTTTGCTGGTGCAGCGTGTCGATTTCCGACTGAAGATAACGCCGCAACAGCCCCATCAGCCCTTCGACTTCCGCCAAGGGCCGCTTCCAGTTTTCCGACGAAAAACTGTAGAGCGTAAGGTAGGGAATTCCGAACAGGGCGCAGTTGGTCACAAGCTCGCGCACGGCATCGGCCCCCTGGCGATGCCCTGCGATACGCGGCAGCCCGCGCGCCCGCGCCCACCGGCCATTGCCATCCATGATGACCGCCAAATGGCGCGGCAGCGCTGCGGGATCAAGCCCCGCCGCTGCCGCCTGTTGGGCAGGAAGGGCTAAGTCGGCCTGCTGTGCCGGAAGGCCCAAATCGGACGGAGTTTCTGTCATGGTGCGAAACCGAGGCGCGCTCAAACCTGCATAATTTCTTTTTCTTTGGTCGCCAGCGTCTGATCTATCTGTTTGATGTGCGCGTCCGTGAAGCCCTGAATATCGTCCGATAGTTTCTTCTGTTCGTCTTCGCTGATTTCCTTGGCTTTTTCGGCCTTCTTCAGCATGTCCATGCCATCGCGGCGGACGTTGCGAACCGAAACGCGGGCGCTTTCGGCATATTTCCCCGCGACCTTCACGAGTTCCTGGCGGCGCTCCTGGTTAAGGTCGGGCAGCGGCACGCGCACCAGCGTGCCATCGGTGGAGGGGTTAAGCCCCAGCCCCGCCTCGCGGATGGCTTTTTCCACGGCCTTCACTGTCCCCTTATCCCATACCGTTACGGTCAACAGCCGGGGTTCGGGAACGCTGACCGTGCCAACTTGGGCGAGCGGCATCATCGAACCGTAGGATTCCACCATGATCGGATCGAGAAGATTGGCCGAAGCCCGGCCCGTTCGCAGACCGTTGAGTTCTTTCTTAAGGGTCTCTACCGCGACATCCATGCGGCGCTTGACATCGCTAAGATCGGGAGCAGCCATAGCTTATATCCTCTTAAAACTTACTCGAAGCAGACTGCTGTCGATTGACCGCAATCTGCTTCGGGCCTTGTGATTTGCCCTCGCCGGGCGGTCGCATCCGCGCCCTTGGCCGCAGCCTCACCCGACACGCTTGGCGTGTCAAACACGCCTGAGGCTGCTTCTAATCCTGCGTCCGATTAATCGTCCGCAGGATCAAACAAAAGGCGACCGAACCCTTACGATCCGGCCGCCCTTTAACGCAAGGGTCTTTAGGGTTTAGCGGACGCCAGCTTGTGCCGCAACCTCGGCGGCGAAATCGCTTTCCTGCTTTTCAATGCCTTCGCCGAGGGCATAACGGGCAAACGCGGTCAGCGTTACCGGCGCACCAATATCCTTAGCCGTCTTGGCGATAACATCCTTCACGCGGCTTTCACCGTCGATGACATAGACCTGCTCCAGCAGCACGACTTCTTCGTAGAACTTCCGAATGCGGCCTTCGATCATCTTTTCGATCACGGCGTCCGGCTTGCCCGAAGCGCGCGCCTGTTCGGTCAGCACGTCCCGCTCCCGCTCCAGCGCCTTCGGATCGAGATTTTCGACCGACAGCGACATCGGGTTGGTGGCGGCGATGTGCATGGCGATCTGCTTGCCGAGCACCGCGAGCGCGGCCTTGTCGCCCGTCGATTCGAGTGCAACCAACACGCCGATCTTGCCCAGGCCCGGCGCGGTCGCCGCGTGGATGTAGCTGGCGACAATACCGTCCGTCACCGACAGGCGCACGGCCCGGCGCAGCGACATGTTTTCGCCGATGGTGGCGATAAGCTGGGTCAACTCTTCCGAAACCGCATGGTCCTTGCCCGGATACGGCGCGGCCTTCAAGGCTTCCACATCGACCCCAATGGTGAGCACGAGGCCCGCCGTTTCGGTCACGAAGCCTTGGAACGTCTCATTCCGGCCAACGAAATCGGTTTCCGAGTTCACTTCCAATAGCGCGCCGGCGGTGCCCGAGGAGGCCGAGCCGACGAGACCTTCAGCCGCAATCCGGCCCGCCTTCTTGGCCGCAGCGGCGAGGCCCTTTGTGCGGAGCCAATCCACGCCAGCTTCGATATCGCCAGCGCTTTCGGTCAGCGCTTTCTTGCAATCCATCATGCCTGCGCCCGTCATTTCGCGCAGTTCTTTAACCATGGCGGCAGTGATTTCGACCATTTGATCCCTCTTTATAACAATTCGGCATCAACCGATGATTCTAATGCGTATCCGTTACGCAAATGCGTCGTTGCGGGTTTACCACCCGCTCGGGATTTGCTCTCGTGAAAAGACGGCGCAGAGCGCCGCCTTAGCGTCGTCCCTATCTCGCGATGAAACTTAGGCCGAAGCCGCTTCTTCCACCGGCAACACTTCTTCCACCACAGCTTCTGCCGAGCCAATATCAATACCCGCCGAAACGGCTTCTTGCGTTAGACCCGCCAGCACTGAGGCCGAGAAGAGTTCGCAATAGGTGTCGATAGCGCGCAAGGCATCGTCGTTCCCCGGAACCGGGTAGGCAATGCCTTCGGGATCGGAGTTGCTATCGAGAATAGCGATGACCGGAATGTTCAGGCGATTGGCTTCCTGAACGGCAATCGCTTCCTTATTCGTGTCGATAATGAAGATCAAGTCGGGCAGACCGCCCATTTCCTTAATCCCGCCCAGGGCGCGTTCCAGCTTTTCATGCTCGCGCGTTAGGTTAAGCTGTTCTTTCTTGGTGTAGCCGGCGACGGCCCCCGTGTTGAACATTTCTTCCAATTCGCGCAGACGCTTAATCGACAGCGAGATGGTTTTGAAGTTGGTCAGCATCCCGCCGAGCCAACGGTGGTTGACATAATATTGACCCGACCGGCGCGCGGCTTCCGCAATACGCTCTGCCGCTTGGCGCTTGGTGCCAACGAACAGCACGCGGCCCCCGGCAGCAACCGTATCGCGCACCACTTGCAGGGCGCGATACAGCATCGGCACAGTCTGCTCAAGATCAATCACATGCACGCCATTCCGCACACCGAAGAGGTACGGTGCCATCTTCGGGTTCCAACGGCGCGTGTTATGGCCAAAGTGAACGCCCGCTTCGAGAAGCTGACGCATGGTAAACGTGGGAACATTGCTCATAATAAGGCATCCTTAGTCCGGTTAGTCCGCCGCGAGCAGTGACCAAATAAATTGGCACCGGCAAGGAGAGCTAAACTCCTTCGCCCGCGTGTGAGGTGCGCGCCTTTTAGCGGGTTCGGTGGGGGGACGCAAGGGGGAAGGTCGGGAGGGGAATTAACGGCAATCCCCATTCTGTCCATAAGAGGGTAAAAGGCGGAATGCGATTATAATGAGCTTGAATTTAGGCAGGGGATTGACCCATTAAGAGCGATGCAATAATCATTATCAAACATGCGCGCCAAGGGAATTTTGAATAATAATTGCGTGACTGTTATTATAAAATATACAGTTTTTGCAGTTTTTATGTCTTACGCGCAGCGAGAGATGGGGGGGGTAAGTTTAATAATGACGGCCTATTCAACGCCAAAGGCGCGCGCGCCACGCAATAAAACTATGAGGATTGATCTGGATGAGGCTTCCAGGCTCCTTGGTGAGACTATTACATTGGATAGATCTGTTTCTGTCGATGAGATTGATGGAAGGATTATACATCAAGATATTTTTGAGTGCATTGAACATTTTCCGAATGGATTTATCGATCTTTTAATCATTGATCCACCCTACAACCTCAATAAGACCTTTTCCAAAACAAAATTTACGAAGACATCATCAGAAAATTATGAGCAGTGGTTTGATAGCTGGATCAAAAAGCTCTCTCGATGTCTTAAACGAGACGCTTCCATATACGTGTGCTGCGATTGGCAATCATCCAGTTCTGTGCAGTCCGTTCTACAACGCCACTTCATTGTGCGGAACCGTATCACATGGGAGCGTGAGAAGGGCCGAGGCGCCCTTACTAACTGGAAAAATTGCTCGGAGGACATTTGGTTTTGCACCATGTCAAACGATTATTTTTTCAATGTCGAAGCTGTAAAACTCAAGAAGAAGGTAATAGCTCCATACCGTGACCAAACTGGTGCCCCGAAGGATTGGGAAAAAACCGACGCAGGTAATTTCCGATTGACGCACCCTTCCAATCTTTGGACAGATATATCAATTCCGTTTTGGTCTATGCCTGAAAACACCGATCATCCAACTCAGAAGCCGGAAAAGCTTGTAGCTAAATTAATTCTTGCAAGTTCAAAAAAGGGGGATTTTGTTTTTGATCCCTTTCTTGGCTCCGGCAGTACTTGTGTCACTGCGAAAAAATTAGAGCGTCGGTATTGTGGAGTTGAAATAGAGTCTGAGTATTGCCAACTAGCGGTCAAGCGTCTGAAGCATGCTGATATCGACAGCAAAATTCAGGGCTATCATGACGGTTATTTTTGGGATAGAAACTCTTTAGCCGATCAAAAGTCTGCGAAATTGAACTTAACTCAAAAAACTGAATTGGAGCTTTTCAATGAATGACATTATAAAATCAATTCGGAATTTTATAGAAAATCACGACGGAATAAACAACAAAAATAAATTAACAGCGTTAGTTTTTGAGAAATTTTCGTTAACTAAAGATGGATCTATTTACTATTGTGATGAATTTGCCATTCGGTTTAGCTCATCTCATAGTGCTAGATTTAGCAACACTGTTTTAGCGCTTTCAAGGTTGCAAAAGTTTGACCATAAAATTTTTATTGCTTGTCTTGTTACGCCAAAGAAAAATTACTTATATTTAGCGAACACTACGTTTTTAAAGAAAATTAGTCAAACATCACAAGAATTAAGAGAAAATAACATTAAGGGTAGTTTTAATGGTTCAGATATAGTGCGAGAATTTGCAGGAATAGAAAATATTCCTGATAACTTTGATAGGCTTTTTGATATTCATGCCACTATCGGTTTTGATGGAAACCTAATTCGCTTGGTCGATGCAACTACTGGAATTAGGCCAACCGGGGAGAAATTTGCCGTAACAGCAGCCCTCCGAAGCACCATTCTTGATTCTCCGATTAGGGCATATAGGTTCATAGACTCAGAAGAAGCAATCGATCTAAAGAGGGATTTAGATGAAAAGGTAGACAAATTCCGTAGTGAGATTTTGATTGCTGCGTTGATAGAAAATGTGAATGTGCGTGGACGTATCATAGAATATCTTATCGCTGGTGAAGACGAACAACTGAGGCAAGATCTTATTTCTGCGTTGAGAGGCAATAGAGAAATACCTCCGTTCAGGAACGGCAATAACTTGGGCGATTATACGAAAATCTTCAATGATTTTCACACTGAGACAGACGTAAAAACAAAAATAATGATTCTGAGTTCAAACCCAAAGGCTTATAACTTAGATAAAATACTAGAATTTTTGACGACTCCCAAATCTGTGTTCATGTTTTATTTTGTGGGGATTGATCCTTATAAAACTGTGAATACGGTTCTTCTATCGATGTTCCAGACTAAACTACTAAAAGCAACCATTCTACTGAAGCATTGGGCCGGAAGAAACTCCAGAGGAGTATCGCAATTTGAAGGTAGAACTATTGGAGAACTTATTCGTAATCCCGAGATTGACATTGATAAAAAAGCAGCAGTAGCATTCCTAGAGAAAATTATAGACCTTTAAGGTTGGGGCACCCCATAAATCATCACAATCGCCTGCGCCAGCGGGAACTCGTCCGTCAGGGTTAGGTGAATATCGGCGGTCATGCCATCCGGCGTGATTGCCGCTAGTCGTTCCAGCGCCCCGCCCGTCAGGCGCAGCGTTGGTCTGCCGCTGGGCAGGTTGATCACTACCATGTCGCGCCAGAACACGCCCTTCCGAAACCCCGTGCCCAGCGCCTTGGCGCAGGCTTCTTTCGCCGCGAAGCGTTTGGCGTAGGTGGCGGCGGGGTGAGCGCGGCGTTCGGCTTTCGCCTGCTCTTCTGGCGCGAAGACACGGTTGCGGAAACGGTCGCCGAAGCGCTCCAGCGACCGTTCGATGCGGCGGATGTCGCAGAGATCGTTACCGATCCCTAAAATCATGCCTTCGCCTGTTTCGTCAGGGGAATGTCGATCTTGATCGACAGTTCCTTCAGCCGCGCCGGATCTATCGGGCTGGGGGCCTGCATCAGCAAATCTTCGGCTTTTTGGTTCATGGGGAAGCAGACGACTTCGCGGATATTCGGCTCGTCGGCCAGCAGCATCACCATGCGGTCAACGCCGGGGGCCGAGCCGCCGTGTGGCGGTGCGCCGAATTTGAACGCGTTGAGCATCCCACCGAAGCGGGCTTCCACGTCTTCATTCTTATAGCCCGCGATTTCAAACGCCTTATACATGATTTCCGGCAGATGGTTGCGGATCGCGCCCGACGATAGCTCGATCCCATTGCAAACAATATCATACTGATAGGCGTTGATCGTCAGCGGGTCTTGGGTCAGCAGCGCGTCCAGCCCACCTTGCGGCATGGAGAACGGATTGTGGCTGAAATCAATTTGGCCGGTGTCTTCGTTCAACTCGTACATCGGGAAATCGACGATCCAGCAGAAGTTGAACACGCCAGGGTCGATCAGGTTCAACTCGTCGCCCAGGCGTTTGCGCGCTTGGCCTGCGAATTTTTCCGCCACCAGCTTCTTGTTGCAGGCGAAGAACAGCGCATCGCCCGGCTGAATTCCGGCCTTTTCCGCCAGCAGCTTGAGCGCGTCCGGCCCAATGAATTTAGCGATGGGGCCTTTGGCCTCGCCGCTCTTGTCCCACAAGATATAGCCCAAACCGGGGTGGCCTTCGCCCTTGGCCCAATCGTTCAGCTTATCGAAGAAGCTGCGCGGCTGATCGGAGACTTGCGGCGCGGGAATAGCGCGGACCACCGCACCCCCGGCAACCGCCGTTTTGAACGCGTTGAAGGTTACATCCTCGCGCGTGAAAATCTCGGTTACGTCGGCAATGATAATCGGGTTCCGCAGGTCCGGCTTGTCGGAGCCGTATTTTAGCATTGATACATCGTAAGCGATGCGCGGGAACGGATAGGGGGTTACGCTTTTGCCGTTGGCAAACTCCGCGAACACGCCGTGCAGCACGGGTTCGATGGCGGCGAACACGTCGTCTTGCGTCACGAAGCTCATCTCGAAATCGAGTTGGTAGAACTCGCCGGGGCTGCGGTCGGCGCGGGCGTCTTCATCGCGGAAGCAGGGAGCGATTTGGAAGTAACGGTCGAACCCCGCCACCATCAGCATCTGCTTAAACTGCTGCGGCGCTTGCGGCAGCGCGTAGAAACGGCCCGGATGCATCCGGGCAGGCACCAAGAAGTCGCGCGCCCCTTCCGGCGAGGACGAGGTGAGAATCGGCGTTTGGAACTCGGTGAAGCCCTGCTCGATCATGCGGCGGCGCAAGCTGGCGATGACGTTGGAGCGCAGCACGATGTTTTTGTGAACGCGGTCGCGGCGCAAATCGAGGAAGCGATAGCGCAGGCGCGTATCTTCGGGATATTCCGCATCGCTGTTTACTTGCAGGGGCAGCACTTCAGCGGCAGATTGCAGGAGGTAGTCCTTCACCTGCACTTCAATCGCGCCGGTCGGCAGGCCCGCGTTTACTGTTTCGGCGCTACGATCTACGACAAGGCCAGATACCGTGATAACGCTTTCCACACGCACTTGGCTGGCGTCGTCAAAAAAGGCCGACTCGTTATCTATCACCAACTGCGTGATGCCGTAATGGTCGCGCAGATCAATGAACAACAACTGCCCATGATCGCGCTTGCGGTGGACCCAGCCCGACAGGCGCACGGTCTGGCCAGTTTCGGCGCGGGTCAAGGCGTTGCAAGTATGCGTGCGATAGGCGTGCATGAAAAAGGTTCCCAACGGCTAAATCAGAATAGGCGGCAAAGCCACACGCTTTAGCGGTGAATGTCAAGGGTTGGCTAGGATGGGCTAGCAGAGTGTGCTATAGCCAACGGTATGATGATTCAAGATTCTGCCGCGTTGGCGGCTCTCTGCGCCAGCCTCGCCCAAGAAGCCTATGTAACGGTCGATACCGAGTTTATTCGTGATAAGACCTATTGGCCGCAGCTTTGCCTCGTGCAGGTTGCGGGAACCTCCGTGGCTGCCGCGATTGATCCGCTGGCGGAGGGCATCGACCTTACGCCGCTGTTCGAGTTGATGGCGAACCCGGCGGTTCTGAAAGTTTTTCACGCCGCCCGGCAGGATTTGGAGATTTTCTACAATCTCACCGGCACAGTGCCAACGCCGCTGTGGGATAGCCAAGTGGCGGCAATGGTTTGCGGTTTCGGGGAAAGCGCCAGTTACGAAACGCTGGCGGGGAAGCTCGCCAATGCCCGCATTGATAAAAGCTCCCGATTTACCGATTGGTCGCAACGGCCCCTCACCGAAAAGCAACTCTCCTACGCGCTGTCGGACGTAACGCACCTGCGGGTGATCTACGATAAGCTGGCCAAACGCATCGAGAAGGCCGGGCGCGAGTCCTGGGTTTCGGAAGAAATGGCGGTTCTCACCGATCCCAAAACCTATCAGCTTGACCCGGAAACCGCCTGGCAACGCCTGCGCCCGCGTACCGGCAACCGCCGCTTCCTTGGTATCCTGAAGGAACTCGCGGCGTGGCGGGAGGCAGAGGCCCAGCGCAAAAACATCCCCCGTCAACGCTTGCTAAAAGATGAAGCGCTGCTGGAAGCCGCCGCCAACGCCCCGCGTTCGGTGGCAGATTTGGGGCGGATGCGGGCGCTCAGTAAAGGCATGACGGAAGGCTCGGTCGGCCAGGGCATTCTGGCGGCGGTCGAACGCGGCACGGCGATCCCCGAAGCCGACTGCCCCACCCTGCCGGAAAAGCCGGACGTGAGCGGTGGCAGAGCAGCCCTGATCGAGTTGTTAAAAGTGCTGCTAAAAGCGAAATGCGACAGTAATGATGTCGCCCAAAAGCTCGTCGCCAATAGTGCCGATATCGAAACCCTGGCAATGGAAGACACGCCCGATATTCACGCGCTCACCGGCTGGCGGCGCGAAGTGTTCGGGGAGGATGCTTTGGCGTTGAAGCGCGGCGAAGTGGCCTTAACGGTCAAGGGTGATAGTATTCGCCTAATAAGGCTCTAACATGCTGGCGTTGCTGAGGGATCGGCGCTTCCTGCCACTGTTCATCGCGCAGTTCCTGGGGGCCTTGAACGATAATCTGTTCAAGAATGCCTTGGCGATTCTGGTGGTGTTCAAGCTGGTGCCGGATCCCGATGCGGCGCAAGCCTTAGCCGGGTTAGCGACAGCGCTGTTCGTGCTGCCCTATTTCTTCGCCTCGGCCTTCGCCGGAACCCTTGCCGACAAAATGCCGAAAGCGCACTTAGCGCAATGGGTGCGGCTGATCGAGATTCCGGCCCTACTGCTGGGCCTTGCCGGGCTGGTGCTGGGGTCGATCCCGCTGCTGTTTGCCGCCCTGATTGGCATGGGCATTCTCTCCACCTTCTTCAGCCCAGTGAAGTTCTCGCTGTTGCCGGAACTGCTGAAGCCGGAGGATCTGGCGCGCGGCAATGCGCTGTTTGCGGCAACCACCTTTGTTGCCATTCTCATCGGCACGATACTGGGTACGGAGTTAGTGCGGCTCGATGGTGGCCCGTGGATCGCCGGGCTAACCGGCCTTGGCATCGCGGTGCTGGCGTGGCTCGCCTGCCGGGCGTTACCGCCCACCGTGGCGGTTCGGCCCGGCCTGAAACTGCGCTGGAATATCGTCGCCGATACCTGGGCCGTCTGCCGGGGAACGCTCGCAAGCCCGGTATTGCGCCGGGTCGTGTTGGGGATTTCCTGGTTCTGGATGTTGGGGGCCGTCCTCCTGGCGCAACTGCCGGGGCTGGTGCGAAACCGTATTGGCGCGGACGAGCAGGTGGTGACTTTCTTCCTCGCGCTGTTCTCGATTGGCATTGCGGTCGGCGCGGGCGTTTGCGGGCGAGTATTGCGCGGGCGGGTGACATCCGGCCCGGTTGGCCTTGGCGCGCTCGGCATGGCGCTGGCGACCGTCGATCTCTGGTTCGCGCTGCCCACAGCGCCGATTTCGGGAGTGCTAACCCCAGCGCTCACCCCCCTGCCCGCTTTTCTGGCGGATGGAGCGAATTGGCGTTTAATCGCCGATTTTAGCCTGCTGGCCGTCGCGGGCGGGGTTTATACCGTACCGCTCTACACACTGCTGCAAAGCCGCGCCCAGCCGGAAGCCCGTGCGCGCGCGGTGGCAACGAATAATATCGCGAATGCCGGGATGATGGGCCTTGGCACCGCCGGAACCGCGCTGCTGCCCGCCCTCGGCTTAACGGTGCCGGATTTGGTCTTGGGATTGGGCGTGGGGTTGTTGATCCTAGCGCTTCCCCTCGCCCGCACCGCCGCCCAGAGAGACACCTAGCCGCGTGGCGCACCCATCAGAATAATACTGACCCCCGCCAAGCAAAGGCCCGCCCCAATCCAATCGGTGAGCACAGGCCGCACGCCTTCAACCCCCCAAAGCCACGCCAGCGACGCGACGATATAAACGCCGCCATAAGCCGCGAAGGTTCGCCCCGCTGCCGCTTGCTCAACCAGCGCCAAAGCTCCGGCGAACAAGATCAGCGATGCTACTCCGGGAATGAGCCACAGCGCCGATTTATCCAGCCGCCACCACGCCCAAAAAGCGAAGCACCCTGCAATCTCAGCCAGCGCGGCAAACACATACAGAAAAGCTGTCGTCACGCTTCTACCCCCCAAGAAATCGGTTCCCAGGGCCGAAGCCCTGGGTGGGGTTTGGGGCAAAGCCCCAAGAAAGCCTAACTCTCGCCCCGCATCACGCGCGATTTCTGACGGGACCAATCGCGCTCTTTTTCGCTCGCGCGTTTATCTTGCTTCTTCTTACCGCGCGCAACGCCAAGTTCGAGCTTGGCGATACCGCGTTCGTTGAAGTAGATGCCAATGGGAATAAGCGTAATCCCATCGCGCTTGATGGCACCGATCAGCTTATTCCGTTCCTTTTTATTCAGCAGCAGTTTGCGCGGGCGGCGCTCTTCGTGATTATCGCGCGACTGTTTGTAGGCGGGTACATAGCAGTTGAAGAGCCAGATTTCCCCGCCCATTTGGCTGGCGTGGGCCTCGCTGATGCTGGCATGGCCTTGGCGCAGAGATTTCACCTCTGTGCCGTGCAAGATCATGCCGCATTCAATCCGCTCTTCGATAAAATAGTCGAAGGTCGCGCGTCGGTTAAGCGATGCGTACCTGTCGCCGGGGCGGATAGCCATTAGGAGAGCAGCCCTGCCTGCGTTAAAGCGGCCTCAACCCTCGCTTGTCCCGCTTTTGAAAGCGGTGCGATGGGCAGGCGGCAGTCGGCGGCCCCCAACCCCAGCAGGGAGGCGGCATATTTCACCGGGGCCGGGCTGGTTTCGCAGAACATCGCTTCGTGGACGGGGTAAAGGCGCTCGTTAATCGTCATGGCGGTTTTCACGTCGCCCGCACGCCACGCATCGTGCATTTGTGCGATCAGGCCGGGGGCGATATTGGCCGTCACCGAAATACAGCCGTGCCCCCCCTGAACCAGATAGGCCAGCGCTGTGGCGTCTTCCCCCGAAAGCTGAATAAAGTCCGTCCCGCAGGTAAGCGTTTGGCGCAGGGGGCGCACGAGATCGGCGGTAGCATCCTTCACGCCAATAATGCGCGGCAATTCAGCCAAGCGCCCCATCGTTTCGGGCGTCATATCCACCACCGAGCGGCCAGGGATATTATAAATGAAGATCGGCAAATCGGCGCAATCGTGCAGCGCCTTGTAGTGCAGATACATGCCCTCTTGACTAGGCTTATTGTAATAGGGCGTCACGACTAAGGCCGCATCGGCCCCGGCCTTTTCGGCATGGCGCATGAAGTCGATGGCTTCAGCCGTGGAGTTTGACCCCGCCCCGGCGATAACCGGAACCTTGCCTTCCGCGACTTCCAGGCAAAGCTCGATAACGCGCTTGTGCTCCGTGTGACTCAAGGTTGGCGACTCGCCCGTGGTGCCAACGGGGATCAACCCGTCGGTGCCTTGTTCGATTTGCCAGGCGCACAGTTTTTGGAACGCGGCTTCGTCCAGCTTACCGTCTTTGAACGGGGTAAGCAGGGCGACCATCGACCCGTGAAACTTCTGCATCTGAGCGCCTGAGACCGACATGGTAAAAATCCTCGTGTAACCGCTTTGGGGTTAGAACCGCTTTGGGTTAGCCGACACTAGCCGCGCCGGGCCGCCGAAGACAAGGGTTCGAGTACGTCAATTCTGCATAGAAGGATGATAAGTCCCTGCTGCGGGCACTTGCCGTCGCCTGAAGTGGCGCATACACTCTGCACCATGATTGTGCATTGGCCCCGGCCCGTCTCTCCGGTTCCGCCCCTCTCCCTGGCTCAACGCTTGGGATTTGGCGTTGCTTTGGCTGCGTTGATAGTGCTGGCACCGTTTGGTCAGAGCTTTGCGACCACCACCACATCGCAGACGAAAGAGACCCCGGCTCAGGCTTCCGCCGCTAAAGTGCCGCCGATCAAATCTGGTGCCAGCAAGCCCGCCGCCGTCAAAACCGCGCCGGAGTCCAAGGCAAAACCAGCCGGGAAGACGGTTTCGGCAAAGCCTACCCCCGCAAAAGCCCCGCCGGTGCAGGCGAAAACTGCCGGAAAACCCGGCGTTCTTCCTGCCGCCGCTGCGGTAAGCGCCGCTGGGGTGGCAAAATCAGCCGTTGCAGCCAGCTCGGACGCCTATTACCGCGCTGCGTTCCTGGGGCTTGATGCGGGGAAGCCTTTGCCTGCAGGCCCGCCGCCCTCCACCGATCCTTTATTGGATAAGGTGTTGAAATGGGCGGCTCTCGTCAAAGGTCTCGGCGGAGCCGGGTTTGAGGATGTCGCGCAGTTCGTGAAAGATCACCCGGATTGGCCCGCACAGAACCCGCTACGCCGCCGGGCGGAAGATTTTCTACTCACCGAACCCTCCGACAGTTTCGTTGTGCAGTGGTTCGACGCTAATCCGCCGCAAAGCCGGGAAGCGCGCCAGCGCTATGCCGAGGCGCTCTCGGTCGTTGGGCGCGCCGCCGAGGCCGCCACCTGGGTGCGCCGATCGTGGACCGAAGATAGTTTCGCGCCGAGCGAAGAGGTAAGCTTTTCCGCGCGTTATGCCGATATCTTGCGCCCGGAAGATCACCGCGCACGCGCTGATCGCGCGCTGGCCCGTGATGGCAATGATACCGCGCAGCGCGCCCTGCCGCGCCTCAGCCTTGCCGATCAAGCCGCGATTTCAGCCCGCTTATCTATCCGTAGCGGGAGCGACCCCGATGCGGTTTTAGCCCGCGCCGATGCGGCAACTGCCGCCGATTCGGGCGTGATTTTCGATGCCCTCCGCGCCTATCGCCGGGCCGGGAAGGACGACGCAGCGCGCGCGCTGCTGACAAAGAAGGTCGATGCAACCCACCGGCCCGATTTATGGTGGACCGAGCGCGATCTGCAAACCCGCCGCCTGTTGCGCGAAGGCAACCCCGAAACGGCTTACCGCATCGCGCGCGATCATGGGCTACCGCCCGGCTCGCCCGAGTTCGCCGATTCCGAGTTTCTGGCCGGGCTGATTGCCCTACGCTGGCAAAAGCAGCCGGAGGTGGCGTTCGGGCATTTTCAAGCCCTGGTGAAGAATAGCCGCACGCCGCCCAGCCAATCGCGCGGGGCGTTCTGGAGTGCGCGCGCCGCCCTCGCCCTAGGTCGCACCGACGAGGCTAAACAGTGGCTGATGCGCGCCGCTGCCTACCCCGCCGCCTTCTACGGACAGCTTGCGATGGCGCTGCTGGGAGATAATGTCCCAGGCCGCTTACCACCCGAAACAATCTTGACCGGGGCGGATAAGCAGAAGTTCAACTCTCTCGAACTTGTGCGGATTGTCCGCCGCCTGAACGAAATCGGCTTGCCCGAAAAAGCCGACCCGTTCCTGTTCCGCTTGGCCGAAGGCGGCGTTGAACGGGCCTCGGGCGCAGCGCAACTCGCCCATAGCCTTGGGCGAACGGAAACCTCCGTGCTCATTGCCCGCCGGGTTTATCGGGATGGCACGTTGCTCGCGGAAAGCGGCTACCCCACCTTGCCCGTAGTGCTTGCCAGTGCGCCGGAGCCGGCTTTGGTCCATGCCATCATTCGGCAAGAAAGCAACTATTCCCCAACCGCCGTTAGCCGTGTTGGCGCGCGCGGGTTGATGCAGTTGATGCCCGCGACCGCCAAACAAGTAGCAGGGCGCTTGGGCCTTACCCACGCCGATAGCCGCTTAACGGCGGAACCCAGCTATAATATCCAACTCGGTCAAGCCTATCTTGCGACTGTGCTCGATCAGTTCAACGGCGATTATGTGCTGGCGATTGCCTCTTATAATGCTGGCCCTGGGCGTGTGCGCCAGTGGCTGCGTGATTATGGTGATCCGGGTACTGATATCGAAGGCTGGCTAACGTGGATTGAACAAATTCCTTTCTCGGAAACCCGCAACTACGTCCAGCGCGTGCTGGAAGGGGTTGCGGTATACCGGGATCGGTTGCGCCATACTCCCCCTCAACCGCACCCTGCCGCCACGCAACTGTCGGCTTGGTGCCTTAGCGAATGCGGGCCGCTTCCCGGCCGCCTGCCCTGATAAAACCTCCCAATGACCTATCCCGACACCCAAATTGATCCCTTTTGCACGATTACGGCCTGCGTTTTCGATGCCTACGGAACCCTGTTCGATGTCGCCTCGCCGGTGCAGCGGCTGGGGCCGAAGCTGGGAGCGAAAGGGCCTGAACTTATCGCCCTGTGGCGACGGCGGCAGCTTGAGTATTCTTGGCTGCGAAGCCTTATGAACCGTTACTGCGATTTCTGGCAAATTACGCAAGAGTCGCTCGATTATGCCCTGGCCGCGCTGGAGTATCCCGCCGACGCGGCGTTACGCCAAGAATTGCTCGATACCTTCCTAACGCTCGATGCCTTCCCCGATGCCGTCCGCACGCTGCGGTTGCTGCGCGAGAATGGGTTCCGCACGGCTATCCTCTCCAACGGCACGCCGCAAATGCTGCACGCGGCGGGGGAAGCTGCTGGGGTTACGCCGCTCGTCGATCTCGTTCTGTCGGTGGAAGCGACCGGGTGCTATAAGCCCGACCCCTCTGTTTATCGCCACGCTGTGCAGCGGCTCGACGTGCCGCCGGAGCGGATTTTGTTCGTGTCGGCGAATGGTTGGGACGTGGCAGGCGCATCGGCCTACGGGCTTCGCACGGTTTGGGTCAATCGCCCTAAAGCGCCGATTGAAGAATTGGGCACGCACCCAACCGCGACGCTAACGTCTCTGAACGATCTCGTCGGGTTGCTGCGTCTACCGCGATGATTTTGGGAAGGCTGTTTATTCAGCAGCTTCGCTATCGCGCGTTGTAAGCAGCAACGGGTTCTGCTCCGCGTCGTTCTTTTCCATAACAGCGGCCAAACGGCGGCACATGCCTTCAAGCCGCGCGCCCGCTTCCATCGAGAGAATATCGTGGTGAATATCGCCTTCGATGCGCGCACTGCGCGTCAGGATCACTTCACGGGCGCGGATGGACCCAATAACGGCCCCTGAAACCCGCACCGTATCGGCAGAAACATTGCCGCGTACTTCAGCCGTCTCGCCGATGGTAAGCACCCGCGCATCGACATCGCCCTTCACGGCCCCATCCAAATGCACTTCGCCTGACGAGGCAAGGTTGCCCGTCACGACCATATCGGTAGAGAGAATAGAGGGAACTCCAACCTCGGGTTTCTGAGAGGCTTGGTTATCGCGGCGGCTATTTGACTTTGAAAACATAGCTTGCGGCCCTCATAAAATTTGCGGGGTCCAAGGGGCGGCCACTCACCACCACCTCATAATGCAGATGCACACCAGAAGCCCGGCCCGAGCGGCCCATTAGCCCCAGAATGGTGCCGCGATCAACCTCTTGACCATCGGTCACGCTGATTTCATCCAGATGGGCGTAGCGCGTGCGAATGGAATAATCGTGATCAATTTCCACCAAGCGGCCATATTGCGGGTGCCAGCCGGCAAACACAACCCGTCCTGGTGCGCCGGGACGAATCGGCGTGCGATGGGCGGCCTGCAAATCAAGCCCTTCGTGCAGGGCCGCGCGCCCATTGAACGGGTCTTTGCGATAGCCGAACGCGGACATGACCGCGTAATCGTTCCGTACTGGAACCGACAGGGGTAGGGAGTTGAGCAACGGGCGCAGTGCGTCCAGCCGTTCGATAGACGTGCCGAGTTGGTCGGTTTTGCCGCGCACTTCGGGAGCGAGTTCCTTCACCTGATCGGACCAAGGAACGAACGGCCCGCCGCGTGCGCCCTTACCGTCGCGACCATTGATTAAAGGCGATAAGCGCTTGGGATCGACCCCCGCCGCCGTAAACACCGCTTCTACCCGCTGCAACGTGCCCTGTGTGCGCTCCTGGAGCTTGGCTAAGGCTTGCTGTTGCTGTTGGGCCAATGCCGCCATTTTAGCTTCGACCTGCGCGGCTTTTTCCACCGCTGAATCCCGCTCCGCTACCGCTTGCCGACGCACCGTCTGCGCTTGATCGACCACCTGCTGCTTTTGCACTAGGAACTTTTCAAGCTCCATAGCCCGGTTCTGGGTTGATGAAAGCTCCCCTTCCAGCCGGGCGATGTTCCGATCAATTGAAGCGCGCGCGGCGGCGGCACGGCGGCGCTCGTCGTCGGTGGAAACGATCCGGGTCCGCATCACCGTCACGTCGGTTTGCAGCAGATCGTTGCGCTCGGATAGGTTGGTTAGCTCGCTTTCAATACCATGTAGCTGCTTCCGCAATGCTTCTTCGGCATTAGCGTAGCGTTCACGTTCAGTTTCGGAGTCTTCAAGGCGGTCGTGAATGGAGGCTAGATCACTTCGAAGCCCCTCATTCTGTTCAATCAAAGTTAACAGGTAGGTTCGATAATAATTGAGGTCTTTCGTAATCGACATAAATTTTGAATGCTGGCTGGAAACTTCTTCAATCAGCTCATGATACGCAATCCGCGTCCGCTCAATATCGCCATTTTTTTTGTCAATCTTATAGGTTTGGTAAGTGTAACCTATGGTTCCGGCAACGGTCCAGATCAGCAAGATAAGGGATACGGCGGCAATCAATGTCTGAAAGCGCGTACTCAGGTTAACCGCCCGAACCGTCAATCCTTCGCGGATAACAAGCTGCCGCGCTGGAAACCACTGATGCAGTTTCGCGCGCAAGCGCTGCGCCACGGAGTGCCGAATAGTATTATCTCGGATCAAACGCTCGTTCCCCCCCGATCTGGCGGCCAGACCAAAAGGTCTGCTCTAAGATCTACCCTGCGCGGCACTCGATAAGACGAGCGACATGAGAAGCCCCTGTAAAGCCTCTGTGCAGCCGATTTTTTGTATTTATTTTGATTTTGAGATAAACTCTCAATACAGGCTGCACGGAGTCCTTGGTACTTGAAGCGGCCCTTAGCAAGCAACCATTTTGGTTGAGGTAGGGGTAAATTTTTTCGATTTTTCCGTGATTTAAGGGCTTGACGTGTGTTTGTATCGCATCTTCACAGCGATTGCTAACACGTTAGGCTCGGAACTATTTTTAACGCATTGAAAGGTAATACAGATTTACCTGTCGATAGAGTGATAAGCTCGTTATTGATACTCGAAATTTCCAATCTGCCGCCTATACTGCGGGCTGTTGGGATAGAGTGGAGGGGCAATGCTCTCGCGTAAATTTGACCGTGCGGATTTTGATGCCCGCGCCCTTCGGGCCGATTTCGAGGAGCTTGGCACGCGCTTGAGCGCGGAGGCTACTGACCTGCGCCGCCGCCTGCACGAGCTTTACTACCCTGCCTTCGGCCCTCTTGATGGCGTGCTGAAACGGCACGCGCTGCGGCAGTTCAAAGGCTGGGAAGATTATTTTCGCAGCCACGGCGCACAGCTTTTTACCCACGCGGGGGAAGTGGAGGAAAAGCTGGCCTATTCCCTTAATCTGGAAGGGCGGGCCGATCTAAAAATTATTCTGGAAACTGTGCGCGACCGGCGCACGACTGCGGACTTATTATTTCGCGGACTTGCCACCAAAATGCGTCAGGCCGCCTCCGCCCTAGCCCTTGATGCCGAGGCGATTTATGATTTTTGTCAGGTGATGGAGCAACTGGGGCTTTATTTCCGCCTCTGCGCCGTTGGCTTGTATCAACCCGATGCGGTGAAAGCCGCGCTGGGGCGGGAGCCGCGCTACCTGGATATTGACTGGGACGTGTTGCGCGGTTGGGCCGAAGCGCTGCCCGATCAACTCCGCCCCAACCGGCCTGCCGATACGGGGCCGCTCCGCCCACTTCCCCCCGCACCGCCGCCGCCCGTGGCGCGCCCTGTAGTGCCAGCGGCAACGGCTGAGCAGGACGAGAGTGAGTTGGAAGAGCTTCCCGCTCTACCGGCCCCTGGCGGCGAGCGCCGCGAGCGCCGCCGGAACCGCTGATAATGCTCAACCTGCCAAAAGCGCCTGGATCGCTGCTGTCCCCACGCGGCATTCTTCACCGGATTGCGGGGATTAGAGCCAGTGTGCGCGCCGCTGTTTTCTTCGCCTATTGGCTGTTTTTGGCGGGATTAGGATTACTGAGCGGGCAAAGCTTATTCGGCAGCCTCATCATCGCCCTGATCGCCCTCTGTACGCTCATTGGGCTGGTTGTAGCCCAGCGGTGGAGCGAAATGGCCCTACCGTCCAGCGGAGGCGGGCGGATCGCGCTCCATAGCGTCACCGCCCTTACCTTAGTCGTTGGCTGGTTCGTGCTGTTCGTGCCGGTGTTGATGCTGATGGCGCTGCTGTTGTGGGGGCTGTTCGCCCTCCCCCTCTGGCTCGTCCAGTAATCAAACACCGTTCGGATTGGTTGAGGGCGGCGATTGCGCGGCTAAGCGGGCGGCTTCCCGCGCAAGACGCTTCTCCCGCCGCTCGGGGGCCGAGATCACCAGCCACGCGAAGGTGACGAACATCAACAGCATCCCCACGGTAATGTAGAGCGCGTAGTCGCCCAGCATATCCTTAAACGCCGCACCGAACAGATAGCCCGTTCCGGCAAAACTGATTGCCCAAACGCCAGCGGCAATAAAATTCAACACGCTGAAGCGCAGCCACGAAACATCACTCATGCCGATGGCAAACGAACTCACATTCCGCACGCCATAAATAAAGCGAAACGACAGAATGAAGCCCGTATTATAGCGCTGGAGCAGATCCATCGCGCGATCAACGCGCGGCTGCCACTTGGGGAAACGGCTCACTAAGGAGTGGCCATAACGACGCCCAAGGAAAAAATAAACCTGATCGCCGCAGAAACTTCCCAGCCACGCGCAGGCAATCAGAATAGGCAAAGATAGCAAGCCAAGATGCGCTGCGTATCCGGCGAAAATAACGAAGGTTTCCCCTTCTACCGCCGTCCATAAGAACGTGATGACATAGAAAATGTCACCATTTTCTTGAATTTTTGCCAGAATGTCTTGCACGCTTCCCTCGTCCCTATTCTGGCTCTATGGCCCGTTCTGGCCCGTGTTTGGCTCGCTTATCACGCGCTGGTCCTGATGTTCACCCTGATACCGGATGATCGCGAAAGAGTGTGCCGCTCTGACGTAAAGATTAGGTTAAGATAGCCTAACCGCATGGGGCTACCGAAGCGCGCGAAAACCTGAAAGATCCAGCGCGCGGGTATGAAAGCCGACCAAGGATTGCCGGTGCCCAACGCTCAGGACGGTGACATTCGGATCGGCGCACAGCGCTTCATACACACTGGTTTCAGCCGCCTCGTCGAGAGCGCTGGTCGCTTCGTCCAAAAATAACCAACGCGGTTTGTGGAACAGCGCCCGCGCAATCGCCACCCGCTGCTGCTCCCCGCCTGAGAGTATTTGCGACCACAGGGCGGTTTCATCTAGGCGAGAGCGCAAATGGCCGAGCGAAAGTTGCTCCAGCACGGCCACAATCCGGCTCTCCGCCACCGTCTCCGGGGCCGCAGGATAGGTAAGCGCCGCGCGCAAACTACCCAGTGGCAAATAGGGGCGTTGCGGCAGGAACAGGCAATCGGCAGAATCGGGCATCGTTAGGCTGCCTTCGGCATAGGGCCAAATCCGCGCGAGCGCCCGCAGCAGCGTGCTTTTGCCGCAGCCCGACGGCCCGGTAATCAACACACGCTCGCCCGGCGTAATGCTGAAATCGAGCGGCCCGAGGAGGGCTTGGCCATTCGGCAGAAACAGGGCTAGCCCTTCGGCCTCAAGCCGGTCGGGCGCACTCACGCGGCTAACCCGGTCGGCGGCTTGGCTCTGTTCGATCTGCGCCACCGCCGCCGTGAAACTGGTGAGACGGTCCACCACTGCGCGCCAGTTGGCGATAGCGCTGTAGGCATCGACCAAAAACGACAAGGCGCTTTGCACTTGCCCGAAGTTCTGGCTGATCTGCATGATCTCCCCGAGCTTAATTTCCTTCGCAAAATAGCGCGGTGCCGCGACGATGAAGGGAAACAGAATCGCCGCCTGATTATAGGTGGACGTGCCAAGAGTGAGAAAAATGGTCCGGTGCATAATCGCTTTATAATTCTGCACGATGCGGCTGAAGAGATCGGCCAGTGTATGTTCTTCCTGAATCTCACCGCGATACAAGGCAATGCCTTCGGCATGGTCGCGCGCGCGGATCAAGGCATAGCGGAAATCGGCTTCCACCCGCTCTTGCTGAAAGTTCAGGCCGATCAACGGACGGCCAATTTTATGCGTCATCCACGTTCCCAGCACCGCATAGATAAGCGCCGCCCACAGCATGTAGCCGGGAATGGTGATTTCCGTTTCACCGACCGAAAACGTCAGCGGGCCGGACTGCGCCCACAACAGCCCAGCGAAGGTGACGAAGGTCACGACCGCACTCAGCAGACCGAGGGACAGGGTGAGCGTTGTCGCGGTTAACTGGCTCACGTCGTCGGACAGGCGCTGATCGGGGTTATCGGCCTTGGCCTCGCCGAGTTGAAGGCGGTAATAGACCTGTTCCGACAAATAACGATGCAGAAATTTCCCCACTAACCAAGTGCGCCATTTGATCGTCAGCATCTGGTTCATATAAATTCGGAGGATTTGCACACTGATGTAAAACGCCGCAAGCCCACCGAAAAAGAGGATTTCTCGCTGGAAAACGGGATAATCTAAATCCTGCAAAGCATTGTAGAAGCGCCCATACCAGTCGTTGAACAGCACATTGATGCCAACCAGCCCGAGATTGATCACGACCAAAAACGCCAACAGCCCGCGCGCCACCCACCGCTGATCGCCGAACCAATAGGGAGCGATCAAACGCCAAAGATCGTGCCAAAAGCGCGGAGGGTGGGACATGAAGGCGAAACTCCAGAATACTCTAAGCCTCAATGGTGTAGAGCGGGCAGAGCAGCGGATCAAGGCAGGATCAACAGCGGAAAGCGCGCAAGCAGAGAATCGCTTCCTGTCGTTAACGTAAAAGAGACCCTTTTAACGCGCAAAGCGACGCGCTATGCTGCCCCGTAAGGAGGACGCTAAAAGTCCTTCATCGCACTCGGGAGGATAGTATGCGACTGCTGGCTTTAGCCGCATTAAGCGGCATATTTTTATCAACGTCGGCGATTGCGGCGGGCACTCCTGCGGATTTAGCGGCGCAGTGGCTTACCGACGGCGGCAAGTCGCGCGTTGAAATCGGCGCGTGCCCCGGTGCTCCGGCCCAGCTTTGTGGCAAGATCGTTTGGCTGCGCGAGCCGACCAACCCCGATGGTAGCGCCAAGATTGATAAAGAAAACTCTGATGAGGCTTTGAAAAAGCGCCCCATTCTCGGCCTGCAAATGCTGCGCGGCTTTAAGTGGGACGGCGAAAAATGGGACGATGGCTATATCTACAACCCGGAAGACGGTAAGGAATACGATAGCGTTATCCGCATTAAAGGCCCTGGCGAGCTGGAAGTTAAGGGTTGCGTGCTGTTCATTTGCAAGCGCCAAGCCTGGACCGATCCCAAAAAGGGGTCATAGTACCCTTAGCGTCATCTTGTCGGCGGCGGGGCAGGCTCTTATGATCCTGCGGCTATGATCTATCAATTCAATCACCGTCACCTGCTAGGGATCGAAGGGCTTAACCCGCTCGATCTGCGGTATTTGCTTGAGCGCGCCGAAAGCTACGTTGCGCTCAACCGTCAAACCGAAAAGAAGATTGCCACCTTGCGCGGGCGGACGATCATCAATCTGTTTTTCGAGAACTCCACGCGCACGCGCACGAGTTTCGAGTTAGCGGGTAAGCGTTTGGGCGCGGACGTTATCAATATGTCGGTCGCGTCCTCCAGCGTCAAAAAAGGCGAAACGCTGATTGATACCGCCATGACGCTGAACGCCATGCACGTTGATGTGCTGGTCGTGCGCCACGGCGACTCGGGCGCGCCGCACCTCTTGGCCCGCAAGCTCAACTGCGCCGTTATCAATGCCGGCGACGGCACGCACGAGCACCCAACGCAAGCGCTGCTAGACGCGCTCACCATCCGTCGCCGCAAGGGGCGTTTGGAAGGGTTAGTGGTGGCGATTTGCGGCGATATTGCCCATAGCCGCGTTGCCCGCTCCAATATTCTACTGCTGAACGCGCTCGGGGCGGAAGTGCGCGTGGTCGCTCCGCCAACACTGCTTCCGGCGGAAATTGATCGGCTCAACGTGCGTGTGTTCCACTCCATGCGCGAAGGCTTGGTGGATGCCGACATTGTTATGATGCTGCGCCTGCAAACCGAACGGATGCAAGGGGCGCTCATCCCGTCCATGCGCGAATATTTCCACTTCTTCGGGCTGGATCGGGAGAAGCTGGCCGTCGCCAAGCCTGATGCCGCCGTTATGCACCCCGGCCCGATGAACCGAGGTGTCGAGATCGACAGCGACCTTGCCGATGATATCGACCGCAGCCTGATTAACGAGCAGGTGGAAATGGGCGTTGCCGTGCGAATGGCCTGCTTAGACGTTCTGTCGGAGCGCCACGCATGAGCCACCCCCCCACGCTTCTCCGCAACGCGCGCCTGCTCGATCCAACCGCAAGAACGGACCAGCCCGGCGACGTGCTGATCATCGACGGCAAAATCGCCGCGACTGGAACCAGCCTGCCCATCCCTGACGGGGCCGAAACGCTGGACGCGCGGGGGGGCTGCCTCGCCCCCGGCCTGATTGATCTGCGAACCCACGGGCGCGACCCAGGTCAGGAGCATAAGGAAACCCTTCGCAGTCAGGTCGATGCCGCCGTCGCGGGCGGGATTACCGCGATGGGCGTTATTCCCGATACGGAACCGGGGATTGAAGACCCAACCTCCGTGGCGTGGCTCGTCCAGCGCAGCCGGGCGCTCGGTAAAGCCCGCGTTCTGCCTTATGCGGCGATGACGCAAGGGCGGAAAGGCCAGCAACTCACCGAGTTCGGCTTGCTGCAAGAAGCAGGCGCAGTCGCCTTTGCCGATGGGGCGAAAGCCACCACCGACGCGCTGGTGCTCCGCCGCGCCCTCGCCTATGCCCGCACTTTCAACGCCGTGCTCTTCACGCACCCGGAAGATCGCGCCCTCACCCGCAACGCTTGCGCGACCGAGGGCGAATATGCCACACGCCTAGGGCTTCCCGCAGCCCCTGCCGCTGCCGAGCTTTTACAAGTGCAGCGCGATTTGCTGCTGGCGGAACTTACGGGCGGGCGGTTGCACATCGGCCCGATCACGACAGGCGCTGCGGTAGAGGCCATTCGCGCTGCCAAAGCCAAGGGCGTGCGCGTAACCTGCGACACGGCGGTGGCCTATATCACTCTCAACGAAATCGCTATTGCCGATTACCGCACCTTCACCAAACTCAGCCCGCCCTTGCGCCGGGAGGAAGACCGGCAAGCGATTATCGACGGGCTTGCCGATGGCACGATCGACGCCTTAAGCTCGGACCATACGCCGGAAGACCAAGACGCCAAGCGCCTGCCTTTCGTGGCTGCCGAACCCGGTATTATCGGGCTTGAAACCCTGTTACCGCTCGGCCTTGCGCCAGTGCATCAGGGGCGATTAAGCTTGGTGGACCTGCTGCGCCGCCTAACGGTCGCTCCAGCAGCGATCCTGGGGCAGCCGGTGCCCAGCCTTGCCGTTGGGGCGGTGGCCGATCTGGTCCTGTTCGATCCCGACGCGCCGGTTCGGTTGAAGGCTGAAACCATGCGCTCGAAATCGAAGAACACCCCCTTCGACGGTTTTCCCAGCCAGGGCAAGGTTCTGGCCACTCTGGTAGACGGACGCATCGTCTATCGGCGGCCAGCATGACCGATGGGCCGTTGCTGTGGGCCGCGATTGCGGCTGGGTCCTACCTGCTGGGCGCGATTCCCTTCGGCCTTATCCTCACCAAACTGGCAGGCTTAGGCGATATTCGGACCATCGGCTCCGGCAATATCGGGGCCACCAATGTGCTGCGAACAGGCCGGAAGGGGCTTGCCGTCGCAACGCTGCTGCTCGATGGCGGCAAGGGGGCGGCGGCAGTGCTGCTTGCGCGCTGGCTGACGGCGGAGGAGATTGGGCCGCTGATTGCGGGTGTGGCGGCCTTTCTCGGCCACCTCTTCCCGGTTTGGTTGCGCTTTAAGGGCGGAAAAGGCGTTGCTACCGCCCTCGGCCTGTGGCTTGCGCTTGCCTGGCCTGTGGGGGTGAGCGCAGGCCTGCTGTGGCTGCTGACCGCCTTTATCGGGCGGCGCTCTTCGCTGGCGGCTCTGGTCGCTATCGGCTTAACGCCGTTCTTGGCTTTGGGATTGGCAACGCCCGCCGCAGCCCTAGCCGCGTTGCCCGTGTCGGCCCTAGTGTTCTGGCGTCACCAGGATAATATCCGACGGCTGCTCGCAGGAACCGAACCAAAAATCGGCAAATCGCAGCCAAAAACCTAAGAAATAATCCTAACATTCTACTCTATCCATCTGAAAATCCTCATGCTACAGTCTAAATAGTGACACGTGAGGTCGCGGATGACGCAAGATAAAAAACCCGGTTTCCTGAAACGATTAGCCGAATCGTTGTTCGAAGAAGAACCAGAGCCTAACCCATCGTCACGCCCAAAGCCTGCCGCGCAACACCCTGTTTCGGTTCTATCGGTGGGCGATCCGGCACCGGGGCTTGACCCCGCTTTTGACAGCGATGAAGCTGGCCAAATCAGTGCGCGCCTCGCGACATTGCACGACCAAGATGGCCGCGTTGCCGTTAAATCTGCGCCCGTCGATTGGAGCTTTGATGAGGATTTCGGTACGCTGGCAACAACGGCCCAGAGCACCGATCAAGTCGTGTCTCAAGTTGTCTTCGCGGCAAAACTGCAAGAAATTGTCGGAAAAGGCGATAAGGGCAGCGCGGGCAAGCTGCAACTGCTGAACCTAGACGAAATCAAGCGCGACGCGGGCGACCGTTGGGAACAGATGGCCGAAAAAGCCCATACGATTGCCGAACAGGTCATTCGGCACCGTCTTGCGCCTAGCGATGTGCTCGCGCCCTATGATGACAATAGTTTCATCGTCCTCTTCGCCGAACTGACGGAGGAACAGGCGCGCCTGAAGGCTGCCGCGATTGCCCGTGAAGTGCGTGAGCGCCTGTTGGGTGAATTAGGCGTGAAAGATCACGGCTGGGTGAAAGCTTTCGTGACCGATATTGCCACGCTCAACGCTGCCGCCGGGGCCTCGCCGGAAGAAACGGTGTTAAGCTGGAACAAGGTTTTCGATTCCGAAGAAGATTGCGCCCCGCCCCTGCCCGGCCCGCAGGCAATTGATGCCGATCTTCAGTCTCGCTTGGGCGAGGTCGGGATTTCCTACCGCCCAACCCTGATGACGGCCAAAGGCGTGATTGGCATTTACAATTCCCACGTTCTGCGGCTAGACGCGCTGAACCGCATTCTCACCGGTGCGGCCGCCTTTCCGCCGAATGACGCCGCCGTGACGTTCGAGATGGATAAGGCCGCCGCTAAGCGCGCGGTGGACCAAGTGCGCGCCGCGCTGAAAGCTGGGCAACGGACAGGGCTTTTACACATCACGTTGCATACAGGCTCGCTCGTCACCCACTCTAGCGGGTTGATTATAGATATGTTTCGGGCGCTGCCGCCGGAGTTTCGCCGTTTCTTCATTATTGGCATCAACGCTCAAAGCCCCGGCGCACCGCAAACTAAGATGTGGGAAGCTCTGGCCGCAATCCAGCCGTTCTGCCGCAGTGTGACAGCCCAAGTAACCGCCGAATTTGCGGATTTTGACCGATTGGCACGCGCCAAAGTCTCGGCTGTTGGGATTGACCTTGAAGAGCCGGACGTGGGTGACATAACGCCGACAAGCCTAACCAAGTTGATTTTACCACTCTCCAAGCACGCAGCCAGGGTTGGGGTACAATCCTATCTTTACGGGATCAAGCGCCGGGAAATCGTCCGCGCGGCCCGCGATGCTGGGTTTACCTATCTCAACGGTCCTGCCGTTGCTGCTAATGCAACACAACCTTTGATCGTCTAATCCGCTTGACCTCCCGTCTGGGGGGCGGCATTCTAAGGGTGTTATGGCCACCGCTTATTCTCGAGAAGATCGGCTGCATCGGCTGCGCCTCATCCGCAGCGAGAACATCGGCCCGATCACGTTTCACCAATTGCTCGCGCGCTTCGGGTCTGCCGAACGGGCGCTGGCGGCTATTCCCGATCTTGTTAAGCAGGGCGGGCGCGGCAAGGCGCTAAAACTCGCGTCCCTAGCCTCGGTAACAGCGGAAATGGATCGGGTGGGCGCTTTGGGTGGGCGCTTATTGTTTCATGGCGAGCCTGATTATCCGGCCCTCCTGGCTCAATGCGATGATGCGCCGCCTGCTTTGTGCGTAAAAGGCGACGTGCCGTTGCTGCGCCGCCCGTGCATCGCCCTTGTTGGCGCGCGGAATGCCAGCCTGAACGGGCAACGCTTGGCCGAGCAAATGGCCCGCACGCTCGCCGAAGCCGATATTTGCGTGATCTCCGGCCTTGCGCGCGGCATTGATGGCGCGGCCCATCGCGGGGGCCTTGCGGGCGGGGCGACGGGAGCGGTGATTGCGGGCGGAATCGACATTGTTTATCCGCCCGAGCATGAAACCCTTCAGGCCGATATTGCGACGCGCGGCATTCTGATCGCCGAAATGCCACCGGGAACCCAACCGCAGGCCCGGCATTTTCCGCGCCGCAACCGCGTTATTGCTGGCATTGCACTCGCGACCGTCGTCATCGAAGCTGCTGAGGGCAGCGGCTCGCTGATTAGCGCGCAACTGGCTGCCGATTATGGCCGGGAAGTGATGGCCGTGCCCGGCTCCCCGCTCGATCCGCGTGCCAAAGGCTCCAACAAACTGCTGAAAACCGGCGCGACCTTGGTGGAGGATGCTGCCGATATTCTGTCGGCCTTGCCCCTACTGGGCAAACACCTTGCCGAGCCGCAACCGGACCTGTTTCGACCCCCCCCGTCCCCTGATCCAGAGACCGCAGAACTAGCCCGCGCCCGGCCTATTCTGCTGGAGATGTTGTCACCCTCCCCCGTCGCGGTTGACGAATTGCTGCGGCGGTGTCAATTCTCCCCTGCTGTCGTGCAAACCGTTCTTTTAGAACTGGAGCTTGCAGGGCGGCTGGAACGCCACCCCGGCGGGCAAGTTGCCTTGCTGATGGTGCGCTGACACATAGGAATGCCCGGAGCCGGGAGAAGACAGGGTTCATGAACGTCGTCATCGTCGAATCGCCCGCTAAGGCCAAGACGATCAACAAATATCTCGGCTCCGACTATACGGTCATCGCCTCCTACGGTCATGTCCGCGACCTGCCGGCGAAAGACGGCTCGGTACTGCCGGATCAAGATTTCGCGATGGCCTGGGAAGTTGAAGACCGGGGCGCAAAACGCATTTCCGATATCGCCAAGGCAGTGAAAGGCTCGGCCCGCGTTTTCCTCGCAACCGATCCTGATCGCGAAGGCGAGGCGATTTCCTGGCACGTGCTGCAATGCCTGCAAGACCGCAAAGTGCTGAAGGGCGTTGAGGTGAAGCGCGTGGTGTTCCACGAGATCACCAAGGCCGCCGTGCTCCACGCGGTTGCCAACCCGCGCGACATCAATCAGGAATTGGTGGACGCCTACCTTGCGCGCCGGGCGCTCGATTATCTAGTCGGCTTCACCCTCTCGCCCGTCTTGTGGCGCAAACTGCCGGGCAGCCGTTCGGCGGGGCGCGTGCAATCGGTAGCGTTGCGCTTGATTTGCGAGCGTGAATCCGAAATCGAAATCTTCAAATCGGACGAATATTGGTCCGTCGATATCGACTTCCTCACCACCAAAAGCGAAAACTTTACCGCGCGCCTCACCTACCTTAACGGCAAGAAGCTGGATAAGCTCAGCCTGGGGGAAAAGGGCGCGGCGGATGCCGCCGTGGCCGTGGTCAATGCCGCGCAGTTCCGCGTGGCCTCGGTTGAAAAGAAGCAAAGCAAGCGCCACCCCGCCCCGCCCTTCACCACGTCAACGCTTCAGCAGGAAGCCAGCCGCAAGCTGGGTTTTGGCGCGCAACAAACCATGCGCGTGGCGCAAAAGCTCTATGAGGGTATCGAGCTTGGCGGCGAGACGGTCGGTCTCATCTCCTATATGCGAACCGATAGCGTTACATTATCCGGGGAAGCTATCGGCGGTTGCCGCCGCTTGATCGGCCAAGATTATGGCGATACGTACCTGCCCAGCAGCCCACGCGCTTATAAGTCCAAAGCGGCCAACGCCCAGGAAGCCCATGAGGCGATCCGCCCGACGGATTTGTTCCGCCGCCCAAAAGATATGGCCCGCTACCTCGACCCAGACCAAGCCCGGCTGTACGAACTCATCTGGAAGCGCACCATTGCCTGCCAGATGGAAAGCGCCGTGCTCGATCAAGTCGCCGCCGATCTGAAGGCCCACGACGGTTCGGCCCAAGCGCGCGCCAATGGCTCGACTATTCTGTTCGATGGGTTCTTGAAGCTCTACCTCGAAGGCCGCGACGATGCCGAGGACGAGGAAAGCGGCATGTTGCCGCCGCTCACCGAAGGCGATGGCCTGAAGCGTCTCGATACGCGCCCGGAGCAGCATTTTACGCAACCGCCGCCGCGCTACGGCGAAGCCAGCCTCGTGAAGAAGCTGGAAGAGCTTGGCATCGGGCGGCCCTCCACCTATGCCTCGATCATCCAGGTGTTGCAGGATCGCAACTATGTGGTGCTGGAGCAAAAGCGCTTCGTGCCGGAAGATCGCGGACGGTTGGTGACGACCTTCCTCGCGTCTTTCTTCGAACGCTATGTTGAGTATGATTTTACCGCCAATCTCGAAAGCCAACTCGACGATATTTCGGCAGGCCGGATTGATTGGCGCGCAGTGCTGCGGCAGTTCTGGGAGCCGTTCATCAAAGCGGTGGACGGCACCAAGGATCTTACGATCACTCAGGTTATCGACACGCTCGATGCTGCCTTGGGCGACCATTTCTTCCCAGATCGCGGTGAGGGCAAAAACCCGCGCGCCTGCCCGTCCTGCACCGAAGGCCGCTTGGGCTTGCGCCTCGGGCGCACGGGCGGCTTCATCGGCTGCTCGAATTATCCCGACTGCCGCTATACCCGCGCGCTGGCGATTGAGGGCGGCGAGGGCGATGCTGACGGCGAGTTGGCCGGCCCGAAACTGCTGGGGGACGATCCCGCGACCAAACTTCCCATCACCCTTCGTAAAGGCCCCTACGGCATCTATGTGCAGTTAGGCGAGGGCGATAAGGAGAATAAGCCGAAACGCGCCTCGCTCCCTGCTGGCGTCAAACCCGCCGATGTGGACCTGGACCGCGCGATTTCGATGCTGGCCCTGCCGCGCACTATTGGCAAACACCCGGAAACGGGGGACGAGCTAACGGCGGGTGTCGGGCGCTTCGGCCCCTATATCAAACACGGTAAAGCCTATACCTCGCTGCCAAAGGGGGAGGATGTTCTGAGCATTGGCCTCAACCGGGCGGTCGTCGTGCTGGCAGAAGCGGCAGAGCGGGCAAAGAGCCGCGCGGTGAAAGACCCCGGTAAGCCGCTCGGCCCACATCCGGGTGGGATTGGCGATATCGCCTTGCACGATGGCAAATACGGCCCGTACGTCGAAGTCAACGGTGTGCGCCAGACCGTGCCGAAGAATATCGACCCGTCTACACTGACCGCCGATCAAGCAGCGGCCCTGCTCGCCCCCAAACTGCTCGAAGCCGAGAAAAGCGGCAAAAGCAAAGCCAAGCCCAAAGCGAAAGCCGCGAGGGCGAGTAAGGCGAAGGCTTCAACCAAAACTGCCACCGCCAAAGCGCCTGCCAAGGCCAAGGCCGCACCGAAGAAAACCACTCAGGCCGCAACCGCCGATGACGGCGATGCGCCTGTGAAAACGCCTGTGGAAACGACTGTGAAAACGACACCAACCCGCGCGCGCCGGACCAAACCCGCGCCCGTGGCCGAGTAGGATATTGTGATCCCCCATCCCCCCAAGAAAAAAATCGCGACGCCCTTCCCGACGCGCGAGCAAGTACTTGAGTTTCTGAAAGAAAGCCCCGACGCGGGCCGCCGCCAAATTGCCCGCGCCTTCAACATCGTGGGCGACGAGCGCATTCAGCTTAAAATTCTGCTGAAGCAGATGGATCGCGACGGCCAAATCGAAGGCGGCTTGAGCCGTACCGAGCCGCTCGCGGCGGTGGCCGTCATTCAAGTCCGCTCGCTCACGCTGGATGGGGAGCCGATTGCCGAACCCGTGGGTTGGAGCCGCAACGAGCCGCCACCGAAGATTTTCATTGCGGATAATGGAAAGATTGGCGCTGTCGGTCTGGGAGATCGGCTGCTGGCAAAGCTAGAGCGCGAAGGGCGCGATTATCTCGCCTTCCCCATCCGCCGCCTCACCTTCAGCCCGCAAACCGTCGTCGGCGTGTTCGAGAAAACCCCCACGGGCGGCTTTATCAAACCCGCCGATAAGCGCGACCGCGAGGAATATCGCGTCGCCCGCGCCGATGTGGGCGATGCGCGCTCCGGTGAATTGGTGAAAGCCGAGCTTATCCCCCAACGCGGCACCGGCGAGAAGCGCGTGCAGATCACGGAGCGCTTGGGCATTTTCGGCGAGCCGCGCACTTTTAGTATGGCTGCGATTGCCGCTGCCGATATTCCGCTGGATCAACCGGAAGACGCGCAAAAAGAAGCCGAAGCCGCGACAGCGGAAACCTTGGGCGACCGGGCGGACCTGCGGGCTATCCCGCTCATTACGATCGACGGTAGCGACGCGCGCGACTTTGATGACGCGGTGTTTGCCGAAGCCGATACCGACCCCAACAATCAAGGCGGCTGGCACCTGTTGGTCGCCATTGCCGACGTGTCGCACTATGTGCTGCCCGGCTCGGCGCTCGATATTTCGGCACGGGATCGCGGCAATTCAGTCTATTTCCCGGATCGCGTCGTGCCGATGCTGCCCGAAGCCCTGTCGAACGACCTGTGCTCGCTGCGTCCGAACGAGGATCGCGCTTGTTTGGCCGTGCATATCTGGATCGACGCCAAAGGCCGCAAACTCTCCCACCGCTTCGTGCGCGGATTGATGTGCTCAGCCGCGCGGCTAACCTACGAGCAAGTTCAGGCTACGATGGATGGGCACCTGGAAGACCTAACGGCCCCGTTGCTGGTGCCGGTTGTCCAGCCGCTTTACGGCGCGTTCAAGGCGCTGCTGGCGGCGCGAAATGAGCGCGGAACGCTCGATCTCGATATTCCCGAGCGGGTTGTTTCGGTCGATCAGGAAACCGGTGCGGTTCTCAGTATCGCTCCCCGCGCGCGGCTGGAGAGCCATAAGCTCATTGAAGAGTTTATGGTTCTGGCGAATGTGTGCGCGGCGGAAAGCCTGGAACAGGCCCAGCAGCCGTGCGTCTATCGCATTCACGATCAGCCTTCGATAGAAAAGCTGACCGCCCTGCGCGACTTCCTCAAAACTCTGGAACTGCCGCTGGCCAAGGGCCAAGTGCTGATGCCGAAGCATTTTTCGGCTCTGCTCGATAAGGCTGCCAACACGCCCTACACGCAAATGGTAAGCCAGATGGTGCTCCGCAGTCAGGCGCAGGCGTGCTACAGCGTGGAGAATATCGGCCATTTCGGCCTTGCGTTGCGCCGCTACGCGCATTTCACCTCCCCTATCCGCCGGTATGCCGATCTGCTGGTGCATCGTGCCCTTATTCGTGGGCTGCATCTGCCGGGCCGGGGCGCGTTGCCCGAAGGGCAGGACGCGGAAGCCTTAGAAAAAATCTGTGGCCATATCATTCTCACCGAACGCCGCGCCGCCGCCGCCGAACGAGAAGTGCAAGACCGCTATACCGCAGCCTTCCTTGCCGGGCGGCAGGGCGAAATCTTTCCAGGGCGGATTACCGGCGTTACTCGTTTCGGTCTGTTCGTGCAGTTGCAAGAAACCGGGGCCGATGGTCTTATTCCCATCCGCACGCTGCCGTCCGACTTTTATCATCACGATGAAAAGGCCCACGCCCTTATCGGCGACCGCAATCATCGGATTTTCCGCTTGGGCGAAACCCTTTCGGTGCAACTGGTTGAGGCCGATTTGGTAACGGGCGGCGTGGTGCTGGCGCTTGTTGAAGGCGAGGGCAGCGCGGACGGCCAACCCGTTCCGCCCGGCCCGTTGCGGAAGCCCGCGCGCGGCGGCAAACCGGGGCTAAAACCCGCTGGTGCCCGCCCGGCACGCCGGGGTGGTGCGCCAGAAACGCGGAAGCAGCGGCGCACTTAGTCTGCTATACCAGCAGAATACTAAGCGGAGTGAGTGAGAATGAGCGAACAGTTCGGCATTCATATCGACCAGGAACAACGCTCTTTTGTTTCAGCCATGCTGAAGGGCGCAAAGCGCTGCTGCCCGAACTGCGGCGAGCGGCGTTTGTTCAGCAACTTTCTGAAAATCGCCCCCACGTGTACTCACTGCGGGTTGGAATTTTCGGATTATCGCGCCGATGATGGTCCGGCCTACTTTACGATCTTCCTCGTCGCGCACATTATCATCCCGGCAATGTTGGTGATGGAGCAGGCTTATTCGCCGCCGAACTGGGTTCATATGGCCCTATGGTTGCCCTTAACCACTCTCCTGAGCCTCGCTTTCTTGCCGATGATTAAGGGGGCCGTGGTAGGATTGCAGTGGGCTTTAGATGTTAAGAGTGACGCGCAAAAGTAAGCGGTGTGGATTGGGATGATGATGGTGCTTAACGGAATGGCGCGGTTTGTACTGGCATTGGCCGTTCTGATGATCGGCGGTTGCGGAGTTTCGGCCACAGAGACCGCCCCGCAGGCTGTGGTCGGTGAGCGCATTCCAGCGCGTACGATGGAGGATGTGCTAACCTTCGTTTACAAGGGCGTGAGCGGTAATTACGTTGACCGCACGACGCTAAAACCTTTGGTAATCGCCGGGCTGAACGGCTTGTCGCGGCTCGACCCTAAAATCGCTGTGCAAGATCAAGGCAGCAGCCTGCGCCTGACTTACGACGGCAAACCCATCGCCCAGCTTGATCCCCCCAGCAATACCGAAAGCCCGAGTGGCTGGAGCCGGGTCGTGGCGACCGGGGCGGCACTGGCCGAATCCGCCTCCCCCGCCCTACGCGGTCTGGAAACCGACGATATTCTAAGCGCGCTGCTCAACCCCGCCCTTAGCACGCTCGATCCGTACACGCGCTACTTAACGCCTACCCAAGCGTTAGAGGAACGGGCTTCACGGCGTGGGTTCGGTGGCGTTGGCGTAACCCTAGATACCGAGCAAATCGGCATCATCCGGTCGGTGCTGGAAGATACCCCCGCCGCCCGCGCCGGGCTGGAAGCAGGCGACCGCCTATTGACCGTGGGAGACCGGCCCGTCCAATCGCTTACTCTAACGCAGTTGTTCACGCTGTTGCGCGGCGATATTGGCTCCTCCGTAACGCTGGCGGTGCAGCGCGGTGCGGCACCAGCCTTTACCCGCACCTTGAACCGTGCCAAAATCTATCAGGTGACCGTACGTGCCCAGCGGGACGATACGGGCCTTGCAACCGTAAAACTCTCGGGGTTTAACGAAGGCACGTTCGATGCCTTCAAAGCTCAAGTGAAGAAAGTGGCCGATGCCGGGCCATTGCGCGGCGTGGTGCTGGACCTGCGCGATAATCCCGGCGGAACTTTCCGCACAGCGCTTGAAATCGCCGACCTCTTCTTAACCGAAGGCCCGATTATGACCGTGCGCGACCGGCGCGGTATTGTCAGCGAAAGCACCGCCGCTTCCGGCGACGAGTTGATCTCGACGAAAATACCCCTGGTACTGCTGACAAATGGGCAGACCGCCTCCGCTTCCGAAGTGCTCGCGGCAGCGCTACAAGATAGGGGGCGGGCGGTTGTTGTTGGCTCCCGCTCCTTTGGCAAGGGCTTAGTGCAAACGGTGTATGAAGATTTGCCCAATAAGGGCGAGCTTATTATGACAACGATGCGCCTACACTCGCCCTTGGGCTATTCCTTGCATAAATACGGCGTAGTGCCGACTGTTTGCACCTCGCGGCAACCAGACTCACCCTCGGCAGCCGCCCAGATTACAGCGGACCTCCGCACCCCAGATTTCCACCCGGAAGACGTGCTGCAAGCCCGCCGAACCCTCGATAAAGCAACAGAAGCGGCGCGGGAAACCCTTATCGGCCTCTGCCCCCCCTTAACCAAACCGCGCACGACTGATGTGGACATGGCCGTGGCGGAATCGCTTCTCGCCGATCCCAGCCTCTACGCCCGCGCGCTACCCGTGCCGACGATTGCCCGCAAACCGTAGTAGCTTCGTCCTTGCATCACGGGTCGATCTGGCTATACTCCGCGCTCCCTTGGGGTAACACCCTTGGGACTAACCGCGCCCAGGCAGACGGACAGCCTGGCCGGTTGGTTCATATTCCCCCGAATGGAGGCCAAAATGTCCAAAATGAAGACGAAAAGCAGTGCCAAGAAGCGTTTCAGCTTCACGGCCAGCGGTAAGGTTAAGTTTGGTGTTGCCGGCAAGCGCCATGGCATGAGCAAGCGTCCTAAAAAGATGATTCGCCAAGCCCGTCGGACCGAGATCATGTGCGAAAGCGATCGTGGTCTGGTTCTTAAGTACATGCCGTACAACCGCTAATCGAACGCTGGGATTTTAGAAAATGGCACGTGTTAAGCGGGGCGTAACGTCCCATGCTCGTCATAAAAAGATTCTTGGTCTTGCCAAGGGTTATCGCGACCGTAATTCGTCCAACTACCGCATTGCGCTGGAAAAGGTCGAAAAGGCGCTGCAATACGCCTATCGGGATCGCCGTAATAAGAAGCGCACGTTCCGCGCGCTTTGGATTCAGCGCATCAATGCCGGTGTGCGGGAACATGGCATGATCTATTCGCAGTTCATCAACGGGCTGAAGAAGGCGGGCATTACGCTAGACCGTAAGGTTCTATCGGATATTGCTACGCGGGAGCCGGCATCGTTTAAAGCCTTGGTCGAAAAGGCCCAGTCTGCTCTGGCCGCTTAAGGTTGGCGTAACGCCGCTTAGCTGCTCAGAGTTGGTATTGGAAGGGCCGTTCCCCCTGCGGAGCGGCCCTTTCTTTTTGAGAATTTTGATACTCTTTGTCGCAAAGGTGCCCTGATGAGCGATCATTCGTCGCTAGAGGAAAGCCAAGCCAAGGCGCTGGCCGAATTCGATGCCGCCGCCGATCTTGCCGCGCTGGATGCGGCGCGCGTTGCCCACTTGGGCAAAAGCGGCACGGTGGCCGGGCTGATGGCCCGCCTCGGCAAGCTACCGCCCGACGAAAAACGCGCCTTCGGTCAGGCCGTCAACACGGTCAAGCAAGCGCTAGAAGCCCGGCTTTCCGACCGCCAAACCGTGCTAAAAGCCAGCGCTTTAGCAGCGCGGCTTGCCTCCGAGCGCATTGATATTTCCCTTCCCGCCGAGGGGTTACGTGCCGGAAAAATCCATCCAATCAGCCAAACGATTGATGAAATCGTAGCGATTTTCGGCGAGATGGGTTTTTCGGTCGCAGACGGGCCGGATATCGAGGATGATTTCCATAATTTCACTGCCCTAAACTTCCCCATCGGCCACCCGGCGCGGGAAATGCACGATACTTTCTACCTGCCAGATTCGCCCGAAGCTGGGAAAGACGGCAGTCACCGCATGTTGCTCCGCACGCACACGTCGCCGGTGCAAGTGCGGACGATGCTTGGCAAGACCCCGCCAATCCGCGTGATTATTCCGGGCCGCACCTATCGCTCCGACAGCGATATGACGCACACGCCGATGTTTCATCAGGTGGAAGGCTTGGTGATCGACAAAAAAACCCACATGGGCCATCTGCGCGGTTGCCTGACCGATTTCGTGCGCGCTTATTTTGAAGTGGACGACGTGCCGGTGCGGTTTCGCCCGAGCTTCTTCCCCTTCACCGAACCCTCGGCGGAAGTGGATATTGGCTGCCTGCGCCGTGGCGGGGAACTCAAGATCGGCAATTATGGCGATTGGCTGGAAATCCTCGGCTCCGGCATGGTTCACCCGAACGTCATCCGCGCCTGCGGGTTGGACCCGGACGAGTACCAGGGCTTCGCCTTCGGTATGGGGATTGAACGTATTGCGATGCTGAAATACGGCATTCCCGACCTGCGAACCTTTTTTGATGCCGACACCCGTTGGCTCGATCATTACGGCTTTCCGCCGCTCGATATTCCCTCGCTGATTACGGGGTTGGCCCGATGAAATTCCCGCTCTCTTGGCTCAAACAGCATCTCGACACCAACGCCTCGCTTGAAACGATCACCGACGCGCTCACCAGCGTGGGGCTAGAGTTGGAAGGGATCACCGATCCGTCTGCCCCGCTGAAAGGCTTCAAGACCGCGCGCGTTATCGAGGCGAAACAGCACCCGAACGCCGACAAATTGCGCGTTTGCCGGGTCGATACCGGCGCGGGCGAAATCCAAGTCGTCTGCGGTGCCCCCAATGCCCGCGACGGGCTGCTGACCATCCTCGCCCTGCCCGGCATGACCGTCCCCAACTCCGGCATCACGCTGAAAAAGGGCGAGATTCGGGGCGAAGCCTCCGAAGGAATGCTCTGTTCCTCGCGGGAGTTGAACCTCTCGGACGAGCACGAAGGCATTATGGACTTGGCGGCTGATACCCCCGTGGGGGTGGAGCTTGGCGATCTGCTTGGCCTTGCCGATCCGGCCATCGAAATCGCCGTCACGCCGAACCGGGCCGATGCGTTGGGCGTGCGCGGCATTGCGCGGGATTTGGCGGCCAAGGGCGTTGGCACGCTGAAGCCGCTGCCCGTGCCGCACATCACGGCCCAGCCGCTGCCCGGCCCGGCGATCCGCCTTGATCTGCCCGACGAAAACCGCGCCTGCCCCGTCTTCTTCGCCCGCGTGATTAAGGGCGTGAAGAATGCCGAAAGCCCGGCGTGGTTGAAGCAAAAACTGCAAGCCGTGGGCCTGCGCCCCATTTCGGCACTGGTGGACATCACGAACCTGCTCACGCTAGACCTGAACCGCCCGGCCCATGTGTTCGATCTTGCAAAGGTGCAAGGCGATCTCACCATCCGTCCGGCGCAAGCGGGCGAGAGCCTTGCCGCGCTGAATGGCAAGACCTACGTGCTAGAACCCGGCATGACGGTGATTGCCGATAACAGCGGCGTCATCTCCCTCGGCGGTATCATCGGCGGCGAGGGTACGGGGTGCGATCTCGATACCACTGACGTGCTACTCGAAATCGCCTATTTCGACCCCCTCAGCACGGCCCGCACAGGCCGCAAGCTGGGGATTTTGTCGGACGCGCGGTATCGGTTCGAGCGCGGGATTGATAGCGGCTTCTGCGAAGACGGTTTGGCGTTTGCCACGCAACTCATTCTCGATCTCTGCGGCGGCACCCCCGGCCCAGTGATCCAGGCGGGTAAGGTGCCGGAGACGCGCCGAACGCTCACGCTGCGCCCCAGCCGGTGCGAAAGCCTGGGCGGCGTTGCGATTGCGACGGAGGAGCAGGCGCGGATTCTCACCGCCCTGGGGTTCGGCGTAATCCAAAGCGGCGACACGCTTTCGGTCACCCCGCCCGATTCGTCTTCTTTATCGGTCGTCCCGCCCTCCTGGCGCGACGATATTGAGGGCGAGGCCGATCTGGTGGAAGAAATCCTCCGCATTCATGGGCTGGACGCTATCGAACCCGTCTCCCTCGCAGTCGAAGGTTTGCCGCCACTTGCCATCTCCCCGGCCCAGAAACGCCTAACGCAGTTGAAGCGCCTGTTGGCCGGGCGCGGGTTGTTCGAGGCCGTCACCTGGTCCTTCCTCGCTAAAGCCGACGCGGTAGCTTTCGGCGGCGGGCAGGAGGAGCTTGCGGTGGTGAACCCCATCGCCGCCGATCTCGACCAGATGCGCCCCTCGGCGCTGCCAAACCTGCTAGCCGCAGCATCCCGCAACCGGGCGCGCGGTGTTGCCTCGCCCGCGCTGTTTGAAGCCGGGCCGGGCTTCGTTTCTGCCCGCCCAGACGGTCAGCGCACGATCATCGTGGGTGTTCGCGTTGGCGAGGCCGTGGAGCGCACCTGGCGCGGCACCGCCCGCCCGGTGGATGCTTTCGATGCCAAAGCCGATCTGTTCGCGGCCCTACGCCTGTTGGGCCTCAACCCAGACGGAATGCCGCTCACCCGCGATGCCCCCGCTTGGTTCCATCCGGGCCAATCGGGCAGCGTTAAGCTCGGGCCGAAGCAGGTTTTGGGGCACTTCGGCCTGCTGCACCCGGCAGTTGCCGAGCGCTATGATCTGGACGCTGCCGTGGCCGTGTTCGAGCTTCATTTAGAGGCCGTGCCGCTGCCCAAAACTAAAGCAGGCCGCGCCCGCCCGATGCTGAAGGTATCGGCCTTCCAAGCCGTGCAGCGCGATTTCGCCTTCCTGGTCGATCGGTCGGTGGAGGTGGAAACCCTCCTCCGCGCCGTGCGGACTGCCGATAAGTCGCTGATTTCCAACGTGGCCGTGTTCGACGTATACGCGGGTAAAGGCGTGCCAGAGGGGCAAAAATCGGTGGCCCTCAGCGTTACCCTCACCCCGATGGACCGTACCCTGACCGACGCCGAGATCGAAACGGTGGCAACCGCCATCACAAGCGCCGTCGCTAAGGCAACCGGAGGAACCCTGAGGAGTTGACCGCATACTAAAGACTTGATCGCCGGGCCGTTTCCGCTATGGTGCGGCCCGCAGTGGAGGGGTGGCCGAGTGGTTGAAGGCGCACGCCTGGAAAGTGTGTGTACGGGAAACCGTACCGTGAGTTCGAATCTCATCCCCTCCGCCATCCTGCTTCGCTCTGCGAGCTTCGCAGGATTGTAAATATCCTCACCGCGAAGCAGGATGCCCTCCGTAGCTTTAGGTTTCAATCTCAGCCTATTTATCCTCGCGACCTCTTAGCACGCAGCAGAGCCTCAGCCCGTGTGGTTTAGAGTAGCCCGTTGGCTGCTCCAAAATGGGCGATTTCCTCAATGCTCTGCCCTCTGAACGGTCGGCTTCCGGTCGTGTTTAACGGAATAGTGAAGGCACATTCTACCGGCCGCCCCTCTTTCATAGCGCGTTGAAAGAAAGAGCGCGAATCATAACCCAGATCGATGATTGCGACACCTGTATCGCCACCAAACAAAGCAATTATTGCTACGGTTTTTTTTCCAATTGGCGCCACCATCATGGAGTGTTGATCTCGGTGAATGCCGATGAGATGATGAAGCTTATTGGGCAAGCGGGCATATAGCGTCCCATGCGTAGATGGCCGTGTGCGATCTTCAGGTCTTCTAAAGAGGTCTTTACGCAGACTGTGTCCCCCAGGCGAGAACGTCCACTCTGGCCCGAGAACCCGATGGCCAAGACCGAGAGCAATTTTGATCATGAGACGAACCAAAGAGAAATGGTATTCTGACATATCAATCGTGATAGTCCCTTTGAATTGATTACCTTCGTTCCGGTCAGCAAGCATCAAGGCAATCTCGATATCTTCGGCATCAGTAATATTTCCATATGGAGTTAGCAGGTTGAGGCCTCGCTTTTCGGCTTGAGCTAAACGACCAGTTAGAAAAAAGCGAACGCGTTCTTTGGTCGAACCTAATGTGATAACTTGGCCGGTAGTCTGTTGTTCATCTTCAAACTCGAATTTAATAGTCCCATCGACATCAATGTCCATTGAAGCATTCGCCTGCAAATCTAGGAATTCGCCTTGGAGCTTGATATTGGGGATCGTTTTCCGGTGACCAACTAGTTTATAATGATGGCGAAGAGTCAAAAAGGGGAGCGCAGATGCAACTGCGTCATCAATATCCCGGCCAGCCCGATTATTAGCTTCCAACGCCACATCATTGGTTGTGAACTGGTTTGAGCCACCGAGCGAAAGTGGTATTATATGTTCATTGCTCGGTCTAAATTCTGGGTGCCCAGCCTCTAGTTTTTTACCTGTATAGACACAACGTGGATCTCGAATAAAGGCGCGGGGTTGATTTTTTTTCATCTATATTTACTCTCAAGACCAATAAACAAGAATTTTACACTACATGAAAAAAATTAATTGTAAACTGAACCGCACCGGGACCAAACACCTATCTAAAGGAGGCAGCTATGGCAACCGTCACTATTCACACGGCAAAAACCACCCTGTCGCAGCTTTTAGCGCGAGTCGAGGCGGGCGAGGAGATTCTTGTTGCGCGGGGGAAAGAGCCTATCGCCAAGTTAGTCCCCTTCCAGCCCCCTTCTGCAAAACGCCAGTTCGGCGTGTTGCGGGGCCCCATCAGCGTTGGGCCTGAGTTTTTCGAGCCCCTGTCTGAGCAGGACCTAGCGGCTTGGGAGTAAGCGCGTGCGCTTATTGCTCGATACGCACGCCCGCAAAAATCTTCCTCTCACCCCAGGTTATTCGCTAAGATATACGTCTTATCACCTTCATAAGGCTCCCGCCCATGAAGCTGACGGATCAGACGACGACCATCGGGCATTTCTCGGCACATGCGCCGGAAATGCTACGCGATTTGGCGGAGACGCAGCGCCCGATGATTATTCTGGAAGAGGGGATGCCGCGCGCGGTACTTCAGGATATCGAAAGCTATGAGGCCACGCAGCAAACCTTAGCGCTGTTGAAAGTGCTGGCGATAACCACTCAGGCCGTAAACGACGGACAACTATCGCCCGCCGCTGACGCCTTCGCCCACCGCGCCCGCAAGACCTTCCCCCCATCCTCGGCCTGCGATACTCTCGAATAGATTTCAACTCTTCCCGGCATACAATGCATCTCCCCATCATCCTCGATCGCTTGTACGACCAAGAACCCGCCCTACGTGAGCGGGGCGTTCGGCATTTGGCGGTGTTTGGGTCGATGGCGCGGGGGGAGAATCGGGCGGAAAGCGATGTGGATTTGGCGGTTGAGATCGAGCCGGGTCGCGCCTTCTCGCTGATCCGCTTTGAAGAAACTCGGCTTTTGCTCGAAGACTGCCTGGGGCGGCGCGTCGATTTAGGGGAAATTTCTAGTTTCCGGCCCGAGGTGCGCGCGGCCTTCGAGCGCGACAAGATTATGATTTTCTGATGGCGCGCAGTGACAGGGAGCGGGCGCGGGATATTCTGTCGGCAATTAACGACATCCGCGCCGATACACTGGATCTCTCCTACGAGGGGTTCGCCGGAAAGCCTGCCATTATCCGAGCTACGCTTTATTCGATAAGCGTTATCGGGGAGGCGGCAAAGCACCTTAGCCCAGCTTTTACTGAAGTTAGCCCCTCCGTTCCGTGGCGAGCTATCGCCTCGCTCCGCGACCGGGTTGTGCATGAATATTTCCGCACGAACGTCCAGCGCATCTGGGATGTTGTCACGGAGGATCTCGATGAGCTTGAACAAGCTATTTTAATGGCGCTGCAAAACCTCCCCACAAAACCTTGAAGCCCCTCACCCCTCATCCGCCACCTGAAACCCCCGCCAAAACGGGTCGCGGTCCTCCACGTAGATCGTGTTCAACCCGGTCACGCGCGCCCACCCGGCGATGGAGGGGATGATCGCCGGGTGGCCTGCTACGTCGGTTTCAGCCTCAACGCGCCCGGTGAAGGTGGAGCCGATGATGCTTTCGTGGATGAAGTCTTCGCCCAGTTTCAGCCGCCCGGTGGCGTGCAACTGCGCCATGCGGGCAGAGGTGCCCGTGCCGCAGGGGGAGCGGTCGATGGCTTTATCGCCGTAGAACACGGCATTGCGCGCGGTGGCGCCTGGGGTTTGCGCGGCTCCGGTCCAGAGAATATGCGTGAGCTTGTTGAGCGCTGGGTTGGTGGGGTGAGCAATCGTGTGCGCGGCATTGAAAGCCGCGCGGAGTTTTGGGCTAAGGGAGAGGATTTCCGACGGTTGCAGGTCGGCCAAGTCGCGGTAGCCGGGTTGTGGCTCGACGATAGCGTAGAAATTCCCCCCGAACGCCACATCCACCGTGATCGGCCCGAAACCGGGCAGATCGACGGCATAAGCGCGCCCGAGCAGGAAGGATGGTACGTTGGTGAGCGTTACCCGCTCCACAAACGGCCCGTTCATCTCGTAGCGCGCTTCCACTACGCCCGCCGGGGTATCCAGCCGCAACAGGCCGGGTGTGTGCGGCGTTATCAGCCCGTGTTCGATGATCGTCGTGACCGTGCCAATCGTGCCGTGGCCGCACATGGGCAGACAGCCGGAGGTTTCGATAAACAGAATCGCCACATCGCAGTCGGGGCGCGTCGGTGGGTAGAGAATGCTGCCCGACATCATATCGTGCCCGCGTGGCTCGAACATAAGGCTCAGGCGAATCCAATCGAACTCCGCCAGAAAATGCTGGCGGCGCTCGAACATGGTCGCGCCCTTCAATACGGGGATCGAGCCGCCCGCCACCACGCGCACGGGATTGCCGCAGGTGTGACCATCAATGCAAAAGAACGTGGAGCGCGCCATAACGGAACCTCTGGATCAGGGGGAATTATACAATCGGCGGCAGGCCAACATCCGGCAGAACGGGGCGGGTTGCGAGCGCGCGGGCCATCATCGCCGTTACTTCCGCCGTTTCGGCGTCGTCCAGTGCCAGACGCGGCGGGCGCGTGAGATCCGTTCCCCGGCCCACAATATGCTCGCACAGCTTAATGCACTGCACGAGGTCCGGACGGGCATCGAGGTGCAGCAGCGGCATGAACCAATCGTAAATCGGCATAGCTTCGGCTAGGCGGCCATCGCGCGCGAGGCGAAACAGGGTTTCCCCCTCGCGCGGGAAGACGTTGGACATGCCCGACACCCAACCGACCGCGCCCAACACGACGCACTCCAACACCACATCATCCAGCCCGCAGAAGGGGATGAAACGGTCGCCGGTCATCGTGCGAACATCGACCAAGCGGCGCGTATCGCCGGAGGATTCCTTGAAGGCAACAATGGTATCAACGTCCGCAAGCGTCGCCAGCATCGCCGGGGTTACGTCGGTACGGTAGGAGGGCGGGTTGTTGTAAATCATGATCGGCAGGTCGCTGGCCGCTGCCACAGTGCGAAAATGCGCTAAGGTTTCGCGCGGTTTGGCCGGATAGACCATCGCTGGCATCACCATCAGGCCGTTCGCGCCCTTGGCTTGAGCCAGCCGCGCCGATTCTGCCGCCAACACCGGCGTATAGTCCGCGACGCCCACGATCACCGGCACACGGCCTTTGGTAACGCTGGCGGCGAGCGCGATAAGCTCCCCCCGCTCATCGCGGGTGAGCGAGCAATTCTCCCCCACGGTGCCGCACATAACGAGACCGGAGACGCCATCGGCGATCAGGGCTTCGATCACTCGGCCCGTCGCGGGAAGATCCAACGAGAAATCGGCGTGAAACTGCGTCGTTACAGCGGGGAACATACCGCGCCAAGTTTTACGGGGATCAGACATGGGGAGAAGCCTCCGAGGAACGGTTCAATTTATGTGTACAGTCTGTGTTCAAAAAATCCGCCCGTCAAGCGCTGTCGACAAACTGCATCAATTTCCTTTATGGTCGGGCTTAACGTGAAAGAGCGGCGGGCCGGATGGATACTGAGTTAGAGAGCGCGCACACCGCCCCCCCGCGCAGCGCAGCCCCGCGCGGCTCCGCCTCCCCGGTCATTTATGAAGCGTTGAAGCAGGATATTCTGAACCTCAGCCTTGCGCCGGGTGCCCCGCTGGACGAAACCGGCCTGTCCGAGCGGTTCGGCACGTCGCGCACCCCTGTGCGAGAAGCGCTCGTGCGGCTGGTGGCGGAAGGGCTGGCTTCGACCCTGCCGAACCGCAATACTATTGTGGCGATATTGGATTTCGCCAGCCTGCCGCCTTATCTGGACGCGCTGACGCTGATGTACCGCGTTTCTAGCCGTCTTGCCGCCGAGCGGCGCACAGCAGCCGATCTCGAGGCGATTAGCCTAGCGCAAGCCAAGTTTGCCGACGCGGTGGCGCGAGAAGAGGCGCTGGCGATGCTGCATTCCAACCGCGATTTCCACCTCGCCATTGCCGCTGCCGGGCATAATCCCTACTACACTGAATTTTTTGCGCGGCTGCTCAACGAAGGTATGCGCCTGCTAAGGCTCTACTACCGCAGGTTCGACGATCGCCTACCGCTGCGCTATGTGGACGAACACGAGGGCTTGATCGCGGCGATTACCGCGCAAAACCCGGACCTCGCCGAAGCCTTGGGCGGCGAGCACGCCCTGCAAATCGTCAGCCAGCTTCAAAGCCTGATGGCACCAGAGCTAGGGGCGCGGCTAGAGCTAAAATAGCCCCAGCCTTTCGCACGCCACTTGACAGGCGGTTATATTTCTATAATTCTCGATATATGGAAAATATAGACGCAATCTCGGCATTGGCGGCGCTCGCGCAAGAAACTCGGCTGGCTGCGTTTCGGCTGCTGGTGCGGCATGAACCGGCGGGCCTTGCCGCAGGCGAACTCGCGCGCTTGCTCGATGTGCCGCAGAACACGCTTTCAACGCACCTTGGCTTGCTCGCGCGCGCCGATTTGGTCACGTCCAGCCGGGATGGGCGGACTATTCGCTATCGGGCGCGGTTAGAGAGTGTGCAAGCGCTGGTGCTGTTTCTCCTCACCGACTGTTGCCAGGGCGAAGCCGCGCTGTGTGGCTCGATCCTGACCGCGCTATCCGCGCCCGCCTGTCTTCCGAAATCCTGCTAGGAGGTGATGATGTCTCGTTCGTTCAACGTGCTGTTTCTCTGCACTGGCAATACCGCCCGCTCCATTTTGGCCGAAAGCATTTTGCGCCACGATGGTGGGGGGCGGTTTCAGGTTTTTTCCGCTGGGAGCCAGCCGAAAGGCCAGGTCCATCCGCTGGCCCTGAAGATTTTGCGGGCTGAAGGCTTCCCCACGGAAGGGCTGCGCTCCAAAAGCTGGGAAGAGTTTGCGGGTGCCGATGCGCCGCAAATAGATTTTATTTTCACCGTTTGCAATAATGCCGCAGGTGAAGTCTGCCCGATTTGGCCGGGCACGCCGATGACGGCCCATTGGGGTGTCGATGATCCTGCCGCCGTTGACGGAAGCGACCTTGCGCGCGAAGCCGCGTTCGTGAGCGCTTTCAAGCAGTTGCGGCGGCGGATTTCCGTCTTCGCCGCCCTGCCCTTCGCCTCGCTCGATCGTCTTGCCTTGCAAAAACGGCTGACGGCGATTGGGGAACAGGCGGCGGACACGGCTCCCTTACCCCACGCCTAGAAAGCGGCTGCGCGTGGCCGTATCGGCCATGAGATCGGCACTGGCGGCGTGATGGACGAGATGGCCACGCTCCAAAATAATCGCCTGATCGGTCAGCCCAAGAATTTTAGAGGCGTGCTGCTCTACCACGATTCCCGCCATCCCCTCGTAGCGAAACAGACGGGTAAGGGCGCTCAGAACGTCGTCGGCGATCACGGGGGCAAGGCCCTCCGTCGGCTCATCGAGCAGCAGTAAGCGCGGGTTGAGCACGAGCGCGCGCCCAATTGCCAGCATCTGTTGCTCGCCGCCCGAAAGCTCCTCCCCGCCCCGGCGGCGATAGTCGGCTAAACGTGGAAACAGGGTGAACACGCGCTCCGGCGTCCACGGGCCGGGCAGGGCTACCGCTGTTAGGTTTTCGAGTACCGTCAGCGAGCGGAAAATACCGCGCTCTTGCGGCACCCAGCCAATCCCGGCAATCGCCCGACGCTCCGGCAACCAACGCGATACATCGCTCTCGCCAAAGCGAATAGACCCCGCGCGCTGCCGGGTTAGGCCGAGAATAGTTTTCAGCAAAGTAGTTTTACCAACCCCGTTGCGCCCCAGAAGCGCTAACGACTGACCCGGTGCGAGACTAAAAGAAATATCCGATAAAAGCTGACTATCACCATAACCTGCCGATACGCCTTCTAACCCTAACAACATTTTTACCCCTTTCTATCAACGCAGATTTTTACTTAGAGCTACGTGCGTTAAATCGGACGCAGTTCTAAAAGCAGCCCTGGGCGCGGATGCGCCCGCCCGGCGAGGGCTAAAAATTAGCCTATAGCGTCGTGCGTCTAATTTAACGCACGACGCTATAGGGATGCACGCCGATTGGGAGCCTCAGAGACATTCCGCCGCCCAGGGTGGGTTCGCGCCGGTGCGGGAGACGGTAACGGCGGCGGCGCGGGTAGCGAGCGTTAGGGCCGCATGAAGATCATCCTTCTCTAGCCCCGCCAATCCTTCGGCACTCAAGCGCCCCCGCACAGCAAGCGCCGCAAGAATGCCTGCCGCAAACGTGTCGCCCGCGCCAATCGTATCGGCGACCGTGACGGGAACGGCAGGTATTGCCACAAGGCCGCAAGCCGCCCAGGCGTCGGCCCCTTTGCCACCGCGCGTTACAACGACGAGCTTAACCCCAGCCGCCAACCACTGACCTACTAAACCTTCGCCGCCGATCCAATCCAAATCCTCATCGGAGAGTTTGAGAATGTCGGTGACGGCAATCAGGCGCGCTAGCCGCGCACGATAGGCGGCGGGGTCGGCCAACAATGCCGGGCGGATGTTCGGATCGAGCGAAATCAGGCGTTTTCCAGCTTCGCGCAGCGCGAGCGCCTCGAAGGCGCTGCCGCAAGGTTCTTGCACCAAACTGGTCGCCCCAAAATGCAGCGTGGTGACTTCGGGCGGTAACGTCGGCAATTCTCCGGGGGTGAGCATCACTCCCGCCGAACCTGTATCGACGAAACGGTAGCGCGCCTGACCGTTGGTGAGGGTAACGAAAGCCATGGCTGTGAAACGATCCGTGCGCGGCGCAAGATCGGTCCTAACACCACTTTCCGCCAAGGCTGCACAAAGACTATCGCCGAACGCATCGGTGGAAAGCGGCGCGAAAAACCCCGCAGGTGCCCCCAAACGGCCCAAAGCAATTGCTGTATTGAAGACCGCACCGCCGACGAGTGGGCGCAGACACGGTGCGCCCGCCGCAGTCACATCTGGCACCATGTCAATCAAGGCATCGCCGCAACACAGAATCGTCACCACACCGGATCCTTCAACATGACTTTAGGGTCAAGTAGATACAACTCGAAGAGCGGCAAACTCGCCCCGCCGACGGCGCGCGCCATACTGCCCGTTGTGCCTTCCACAACTTCGGGGACACGGATGCCTTGCAGATCGAGCCTGCCGAGGGCGGCTTGCGTCGCTGCCACCAACCGCGCGCGCACCGACACGGGAAAAGCCCCATCAATAATCGCTGCCGAAAAGTCGATGACTGAACAAGACGCCGCAATCGCTTGCGCCAGATTATCGGCTGTAGTCTCGATCCAGGTTTCGAGAACCGGGCCATAATCGTCCCAATAATCAGGGGTGCGCCACAATAACGAAGGGTCTTCCCCCGCTGCCTTAAGCGCCTGTTCGAGCATGAGCAGGGAGGCGACGTTGATCAACTGTCCCCATTTTTGCCCTGCACTCCGCACCGGCATCGAGCCTACGGCCCCAGCATTGCCCGTGCGCCCGCGATAGACCGTGCCGTTCAACACAACACCACCACCGATGAAATAACCGACGAAGAAATAGATGAAATCAGGGTAGGCCGCGCCTTGCCCAAAAGTAAGCTCCGCCCCGCAGGCGGCAGTGGCGTCATTCTCTACAAACACCGGATAGGGTTGTACGGCGGCGAGGGTTTGCACCAAGTCGGTCTCTTGCCACGCAGACATATCGGCACCAACAATATCGCTCCACAGCCAAAGTTCAAACGGCACCGCAACGCCCAACCCGGCAATCCTGTCGCGTTGTTCCAGCGAAAGGGTTTCCGTGAGCGCGGGCACGCCCTGGGCTACAAAGCGGGCAATGGCCTCGGGCGATGGCAACACATAGGCTTCGCGCAACACTTTCCGCACCGTGCCGACGAAATTCATCAGCAGCAATTCCGCACTCCGCCGTCCCACTTTCAGCCCCAGCGCGAAAACACCATCCGGATTGAGGGCCAAGGGGATAGACGGCTGCCCCACTCGCCCGCGCTGCGGCTGCCCGCGCACCAACAGGTGATCCTCCTCCAACCGCCGCATCGTGACCGAGGCGGTTTGCGGCGACAATCCGGTGAGCCGCGCGATTTCCGCTTTTGGCAAGCTGCCGTGACGGCGTACCAGCGACAGCATCAGCCGCTCGTTCAGCGTCAGCCCGTTCAACGGTTTGCGCCCCGCCGGCTCCGGGCTTAATCCTGGGTTCCCTGGCCCTTGGCTACTTGTGTTCAACACTCTCATTCCTCCCGCCGCCACGGTCTTAGGGCAAGACGTGAGACTCAGCAAGAATGACGCATTCAATAGATAAATCAACTTGCTTTATCTATTGACGTACACCCTAAGGAGGTGTTTTCTAAGTATTGAGAGGGGGGCAGCCCCTGTCCTGGCGAGCACCGCCCAAACGAACACCGCGCAGCCCGCAAAAGGGCGCGCTTATAGCGATCCACCGGGAGGATCTGATAATGAAAGTTCTAACTATCGCGTCGTGCGTAGGGGCCTTGGTCGCGGGTATGGCGGTAAGCACAACCGCACTCGCGCAGACCAAAGCCTGCCTGATCACCAAAACCGAAACCAACCCCTTCTTCGTGAAAATGAAGGAAGGGGCGGCGGCTGCCGCGATCAAAAGCGGCCTTACGCTGCAAACTTTCGCGGGCAAACTCGACGGCGACGTGGAAACCCAGGTTGCCGCTGTTGAAACCTGCATCGCTTCGGGCGCAAAGGGTATTCTAATCACCCCGACCGACTCGCGCGCGCTGGTGCCGGTTATCGCCAAAGCCCGCCAAGCGGGCGTGCTGGTGATTGCGCTCGATACGCCGCTGGAGCCTGCCTCTGCCTCGGACGCGGTTTTCGCGACTGATAATTTCAAAGCGGGCGAACTCATTGGTAAATGGGCCGCTGCCAAGCTTGGTGATAAAACCAAAACCGCGAAAATCGCCATGCTGGACCTAAGCGCCCAGCAGGTTTCGGTGGATTATCTACGCGACCAAGGCTTCCTTAAGGGCTTTGGTATCGACATTAAAGACCCGAAGAAAATTGGTGATGAGGGCGATCCCCGTGTCGTAGGTCACGATGTAACGGCGGGTAATGAAGAAGGGGGCCGCAAAGCTATGGAAAATCTCCTTCAGCGCGACCCCACCATCAACGTCGTCTATACGATCAATGAACCCGCCGCCGCAGGGGCCTATGAAGCCTTAAAGGCGCTCGGTCTTCAGAAGAATGTGACCATCGTTTCGGTGGATGGCGGCTGCCCCGGTGTGCGGAACGTCAAGCAAGGCGTCATCGGCGCAACTTCAATGCAGTTCCCGCTGTTGATGGCGGCAAAAGGCGTTGAAGCCATTGAAATTTTTATCAAAACAGGCCAGAAGCCGAAATCCTCGGACGGGCTTGATTTCTACGATACCGGCGTTGAGCTAATCACCGATTCGCCCGTGCCCGGCATTCCGTCGATCTCTGCCGACGAAGGCATGAAGAAGTGCTGGGGCTAAACCTCTAGCCTCCCCCTCCAGGCTCCTCTGGTAGGGCGGTTTTGTGGCACTTTTCCCCTTGAAGTGCTTCCAATGAACCGCCCTACCGCTTTTGAGGGGTCGCTTTTTTGGGGATAAAGACGCCTGCGATAAGCAAGGCCAATGTCGAGCGATGGAAAATCCCCCCATGACCCTAGCGTCCCCGCCCGAAACAAAGCTGCCCGAAACAAAACTTAACGAGAATTTCGTGAAATTCTTGGAGCCAGCGCCCTCGCCCCTTGTGCGCGTGCAGCATTTTTTGCATGGCAATCCCACAATGGTGCCGGTGATCGTACTGCTGCTGAGTATTTTCGCGTTTGGCGTCATTGCTGGCGATCGGTTCTTCCACCCCTTCAACCTGTCGCTGATTTTGCAACAGGTTTCGGTGATCGGAATTTTAGCGGCGGCGCAGAGTTTAGTTGTGTTGACGGCGGGGATTGATCTGTCGGTGGCCGCTATTATGGTGCTGTCCTCCGTCATCATGGGCAAGCTCGCAATTGGCGTGGGCGTGCCGACGCCGATTGCCCTGCTGGTCGGGTTTGTGGTCGGAACCGGCTGCGGATATTTTAATGGCGCTTTAGTGACGCGCCTAAAATTACCGCCGTTCATCGTAACCCTCGGCACCTGGAACATTCTGTTCGCGCTAACTTTGTGGCTGTCGAGCGCCCAATCAATCCGCAGTCAGGATGTTGACGAAAAAGCCCCCCTGCTAAAATGGTTCGGTGGGCGCGTGGACTTTATGGGCGCGCAGTTCACCTATGGGGTGTTCCTCACGGCCATAGTGTTCGCGGTTCTGTGGTTTCTGCTGAACCGCACGGCCTGGGGTCGTCATGTCTATGCCATCGGCGACGATAAGGAGGCGGCAGAACTCGCGGGTATCCGTACCAACCGCACCCTTATCAGCGTTTACGGGTTGGCGGGTCTTGTGTGCGCGCTGGGGGCCTGGGCCTCCATTGGCCGCGTCGGCTCGGTCAGCCCGCAGAGCTTCTATGAAGGCAATTTGCAATCAATCACCGCTGTGGTGATTGGCGGCATCAGCCTGTTTGGCGGGCGCGGCTCGATTATGGGGCCGTTGATCGGAGCCTTGATCGTTGGTGTGTTTCAGTCCGGCCTACGCCTTTCTGGGGTGGATGTGCTGTGGCAAATGTTTGCGATTGGCTGGCTTATCATTCTCGCGGTCGCCCTCGACCAATGGATCCGAAAGGTTTCGGCATGACCCCCATTCTTCAAGCCAAGGGCCTCGTGAAGCGTTATGGCCGCGTTGTCGCGCTCAATCAGGCGGATTTCGACCTGTATCCCGGCGAAATTCTGGCGGTCATCGGCGATAATGGCGCGGGCAAATCCTCGTTGATCAAAGCGCTTTCCGGCGCCCTGACGCCCGATGAAGGGGAAATTCTGCTGGATGGTTTGCCGGTTAAGTTTCGCTCCCCTCAAGAAGCGCAAGAAGCCGGGATTGCCACCGTCTATCAAACCCTCGCGCTCTCCCCCGCTCTTTCGATTGCCGACAATATGTTTCTGGGGCGGGAATTGCGGAAACCAGGGCCGCTCGGGCGGTATTTCCGCGTTCTCGACCGTGCAGCAATGGAAGCCCAGGCCCGCGCCATGCTGTCGGAGTTGGGGTTGATGACCATTCAGAATATCCGCCAGCCCGTCGAAACTCTCTCCGGCGGGCAGCGTCAGGGCATTGCCGTCGCGAGAGCTGCCACCTTCGGCTCGAAAGTCGTGATTATGGACGAGCCTACCGCCGCCCTCGGCGTCAAGGAATCGCGCCGCGTGCTCGATCTTATCTTGCGCGTGCGGGACAAGGGGATGCCGATTGTCCTTATTTCGCACAATATGCCCCATGTCTTTGAAATCGCTGACCGCATCCACATTCACCGTCTCGGCCAGCGGCTGTGTACCATTCGGCCTAAGGAGTATTCGATGGCCGATGCAGTCGCCTTCATGACCGGCGCAAAGGAGCCGCTGGACCAGGCTGCGTGATGTCGATTGAAAAATAGGGGGTGGCTAGGCTACACCCTCTGATATGAGCGATAGCCCCCACACCGTCGAAACCCTATTCGTCACCCGCCTCTATCGCGCCGATTTGGCCGATAAGGCCGGGCTGAATGAAGAGCTTTTGGCTACCTGCCTTACCGCCGCCGCCGATGACGAAGCTGGGCAGAATTGGTCGGAAGAAAACGGCTATCCCGGTTATACCTCCTACGCTTCGCTGAACGACCTCGGCTGGCGCTTTCCTGCCATAAAAGCGCTGACTAAACAGTTGGATAAGCACGCGAAAAGTTTCGGCAAACTGCTGGAGTGGGATTTAGGCGACCGCAAGCTGGTGCTGGATTCGCTGTGGATCAACGTGCTGGAGCCGGGTGGGTTTCACTCCGGCCATATTCACCCCGGCAGCGTGATCAGCGGCACTTATTACGTGTCGGTGCCCGAGGACGCGAGCGCGATTATTTTTGAAGACCCTCGCCTGCCCCGCATGATGGCCGCCCCGCCGAAAAAGAAAAAAGCCGCGCGCGAGCAGCAGACGTTCGCCGCCGTCACCCCCACGCCGGGTACGCTGCTGCTGTGGGAAAGCTGGATGCACCACGCCGTTCCCCTAAACCGCGCTAACGCCGAGCGCATTTCCATCAGCTTTAATTACGCTTGGCGATGATCGGCGGATTTCCGCCGATAGCCCCTGATTCATCGGCGGAAATCCGCCGATTTTCTTATAATTCTCTCAGAAATAACCTTTATATATCAATAGACTAATAGATTCCAAGCACCTGGCATATCGCTTGCTCTTCCTCCCCTGCGGCGCAAGACCGCGCTGAAAAAGAAAAATCTTTTCGGGAGGAAGATAATGAAACGAGTATACCAGAGTTTAGCGGCTTTTGCCCTCGTGTTAGGGGTGAGTGGTGCCGCATCAGCCGAAGATTTGGTGCGTCTGGGTAATTTGAAATTCGCTCATTACGGGGCGATTTCCTACATGAAGGAAATTGCCGGAAAATATGACCTGAAAATCGAAGAGCGCATGTTCGCCAAAGGGCTTGATATTATGCCTGCGATTGTGTCCGGGCAGATTGATATTGCTGCAAGCGCGATGGAAGCCGCCGTTTCGGGCCGGGCGGGCGGCGCGCCGATTTATGCCGTCGCAGGCTTTGCCCAGGGCGGCGTACGCTTCGTTGTCGGCGCGCAGAGCACGATCAAGAGCGTGGCCGATTTGAAAGGTAAACGGGTTGGCGTGACGCGCGGCGCGACGCAGGAAATGCTGCTGTTCGCCGAGCTTGAAATGTACGGACTCACCGCCTCTGATAAGCCGGGTAAGGACGTAACGCTGATTTACCTGGCCTTCGCCGATCTCAATCAGGCGCTCATGGCGGGCAGTATCGACGCCATGTCGCAGTCCGAACCGCAAGCCTCTCAAGCGATCAGCCTGGGCTTCGGGCGCGAGTTGCTGAAGCCTTACGACACGCCGCTGGGGCCGCCGATCCGTACCCTCGTCATGAGCGAAGACATGTATACGAAGAAGAAAGACGTGGCCCGCCGCGTGCTGGAATGCTTCGTTGAGGCGACCGCCGCTTTCATGAACAACCCGGCGCTGGCAGAAAAATACGTGCGGGAAAGCATGTTCAAAGGGCAGCTAACCTCGCAAGATTTCCGCGATGCTATCGAAAACTCGCCCTATACCTATAATCTAACCATAGAAACCGTGCAGTTGGTGACGGACGCGATGCAACGCCTGAACGTAGGCCGGATGAGCGAGCCGCCCGTTGCGACCGAGTGGGTCAAGCTCGACGCACTCGCTGCGGCCAAGAAAAAGCTGGGTCTGAATTAGGGCAGCAAACGACTAGTCGTTTGCTGCCCTAAAGCCACCATTGCGGCGGCGGCCAAGGGCGCGGATGCGCCCGGCCAAGCGCTTGGCGCGTCAAACGCACCTGGCGGCGAGGGCTAAATAGCCCAATCATCCCATGAAAGGGCCGGAGAAGCAGCGCTTCCCGGCCCCGTTTCAGGAGCTTTCGTCATGAACTTAAAAACGCTGTTCTCCAGCGTACAGGGGGCGCTTGTGCCCTTAACGCTGCTGCTGCTGTGGCATTTTGTTGCCACCGCCGGTTGGGTAAACCCGATTATTCTGCCCGCCCCACTCGCGGTTTTACAGAAATGGATCGCCTATGCCTTGCCGGGCGAGCCTTTACTTGAAGGTCATTCTTACTTTCTGTGGATGTTGTCGGGCGAGCTTTGGTCCGATGCTACCGCCAGCCTGTACCGCGTGGTCGCGGGCTTTGCTATCGGCACGGGGCTGGCCTTACCGCTTGGCCTGTTGATGGGGGCCGATGAGCGCATTTATCGGCTGTTCGATCCGCTCGTGCAGGTGCTGCGCCCGATCCCGCCGATTGCTTATATTCCGCTGGCAATCCTGTGGTTTGGGCTTGGCGACCCGCCAGCGGTGTTTTTGATTAGCATTGGCGCGTTCTTCCCTGTGCTGATGAATACGATTGCCGGGGTGCGCCATGTCGATGGGCTGTACATCCGCGCCGCCCGGAATTTGGGTGCGGGAAAGCTCACGCTGTTCTGGCGCGTCATGTTGCCTGCCGCGACCCCCTATATTCTAACGGGGATGCGAATTGGCGTCGGCACGGCCTTTATCGTCGTGATCGTGTCCGAGATGATCGCGGTGAATAGCGGCCTCGGCTACCGCATTCTCGAAGCCCGCGAGTTCCTCTGGTCCGACAAAATCATCGCCGGGATGATCAGCATTGGCCTCTTGGGCCTTGCCATCGACACCTCGATGAGCCGCCTCAACCGCCATTTGCTGCGCTGGCATCGCGGCGTCAACGATTAGGAAAACAAACCAGAATGACCGCTCCCCGCTTGGCGTCCGTCGAGATGCCGCATCCAAAAACCGCCGCCGTGACTGTGCGGCAGGTTCAGAAAATCTTCAAAACTGGCGCACGCGAGGTGGTGGCGCTGAAGGATATTGATCTTATCGTGAATGCGGGGGAGTTCGTCTGCCTGCTCGGCCCCTCTGGCTGCGGGAAATCGACCCTGCTGAACGCGATTGCCGGGTTTGCCCTGCCGTCGGCGGGCGAGATTGATGCGTTTGGGCAGACCGTGCGCGAACCGGGGCCGGATCGCGGTATGGTGTTCCAAGAATACGCCCTATTCCCGTGGATGAGCGTTGCCCGCAATATCGCCTTCGGCCTCGACATCAAAGGCTGGCCGAAAGCAAAAATTAAAGAGCGTGTCGATAGCCTGCTGGAGATGCTGCGCCTAACCGAGTTCCGCGACCGCTACCCGAAGGATCTATCCGGCGGGATGCGGCAGCGGGTGGCGATTGCGCGCGTGCTGGCGCTCGATCCGCCGATTATGCTGATGGATGAACCCTTCGGCGCACTCGACGCCCTAACCCGCCGCTCCTTGCAAGACGAGTTGCTGCGGATTTGGCAGGCGACAGGCAAGACCATCATCTTCGTTACTCACTCCATCGAAGAATCAATCTATCTCGCCGACCGAGTGGTCGTCATGACCTACCGGCCCGGCACGATCAAAGCCGATATTCCGTTAGATCTGCCACGCCCGCGCGACACCAATGCGCCCGAGTTCAATCACCTGAAACGCCAGATCGCTGATATGGTGATGGAAGAACAACGGCGGTTTTCAGTCGATGAGGAACGCGGCCTGACGACGGATTAGCCACACAAGGGGGAGAGTAGCCGAAATGGCGCACCGACGCCGCCTCGCCCCAACCCTGGGCGCCATGATTGGGCTGCTTACAGCCACGCTTGGCGGCGGGCTGGCGGGGCATTTTGTCGAAGCGCGGGTGTTTCGGGATTTGACCGAGGCGGGGCAGCATCGGCTTGATCTCTACGCCCTCAACCTGCACGCCGCCATCGCCCGCTACGATGCTCTCCCCTATGCGTTGGCCCATAGCGGCGATATGCGAAGCCTACTTGTCGCGTCAACCGGCCCAGCGATTGACGCGGTTAATCACGCGCTAGAGCGACTTGCTGGGGAAGTCAGCATCGCGGCGCTCTACGTAATGGATTATACTGGCCTCACTTTGGCCGCGAGCAATTGGCAAACGCCCGGCAGTTTCGTTGGGCAAAGCTACGCCTTCCGCCCCTATTTTACCGATGCGATGCAGGCGGGGCGCGGGCGTTATTATGGCGTTGGCATCACCACAGGCCAGCCCGGCTATTTTCTGGCAGCGCGCGTCAATGATGGTAGCGGCTCCCCCTTGGGCGTTGTTGCCGCCAAAGTGGAACTGGAGGACATTGCGCGCGACTGGCAAAAATCGGGCGATACTCTGCTGCTCACCGATGGACGCGGGATTATTTTTCTCAGCAGTCGGGCGGAGTGGACTTATCGGGCGCTTACCCCGCTCGATCCGGCAGTGCGGGCGGAGGTTAGCCGCTCCCAGCAGTACGCCCAGTACCCGATTGGTCCGCCGCCGCTGATCCATGTGTCGGGGTTCAACACCCTAGCGCGGGAAACGGCCTCAGGCCCGCTGCTGCTGCGCCAATCGGTCGAGCTTGCAGATCACGGCTGGACGCTACATCTCGTCACCGATTTGGGCGCGCCGCGCACTGCCGCCTGGACCGCAGGATTATTGGTGAGCGCCGGGATCGTTATTCTCACGCTACTGGCGCTTTATGCCGACCAATCGGTTGCTGCCCGCCGCGCGCTGGCGCTTGCAGAAACCAATCGCCAGCTTGAGCGCGAAATAGCAGAGCGCACGCGCACCGAAGCCGATTTACGCGCAGCGCAAGAAGATTTAGTGCAAGCCAGCAAGCTCGCGGCCTTGGGGCAAATGTCGGCAGCGCTGGCCCATGAGATCAATCAGCCGCTGGCCGCCCTGCAAACCTATCTCGCCGCCTCCCGCCTGCTGCTGGAGCGGGGGGAGGAGGCCAAGGTTCAGGGCAATATCGCGCGGATGGAAGTGCTGATCGCCCGCATTTCCGGCCTCACTCAGCATCTGAAGCGCTTCGCCCGTAAAAGCCCGCCCCAACAAGCGGCCCTGCCCCTGCGCCTCGCAGTGGGCAACGCCCTGGCCTTATTCGAAAACCGCCTGAAGCTGGAAGAAACCCACATTGATCTTGCCGTACCCGACGCCCTAACCGCGCAAGGCGACGATGTTCGGCTGGAACAGGTTCTGGTCAACCTTATCAGCAATGCCTTGGATGCGATGGCCGACCAAGACGATCGGCGTTTGGAGATTGAAGCGCGGGCAGAGGACAATAGCGCCGTGCTCACGCTCACCGATAGCGGCCCCGGTTTTGCCGCAGACATACTGCCGCGTCTGTTCACGCCATTTTTCACCACAAAGCCGCCCGGCCACGGCTTAGGGTTAGGCTTGGTCGTCTCGAAGGGAATTGTGGAAGAAATGGGCGGCACGCTCACGGTGGAAAATCGCGCAAGCCCCAAAACCGGAGCGCGCTTCACGCTGCGCCTGCCTTGCACGGGGGAAGTGCCGCATGGTTGAGCCGTTAACGCGGGTTCTCATTCTCGATGATGAGGCGGATGTGCGCGATTCTCTCGCGCAATGGCTGGAGGTGGCAGGATTATCCCCCGAACCGCTCGCAGAAGCCGAGGCCGTGCTCCACCGCCTCACCCCCGATTTTCCCGGCATTCTGATAAGCGATGTTAAAATGCCCGGCATGGACGGCGTGCAACTGCTCGACGCGGTGCTAACGCGCGATGCTGACCTACCAGTGCTTCTAATGTCCGGGCACGGCGATATTCCCATGGCGGTCGCGGCGATGCGGCGCGGGGCCTATGATTTCATCGAAAAACCCTTCGCGCCGGATCGACTGTTGGAGGCCGTGAAGCGCGCCTTGGAAAAGCGTGCCCTGGTTCTCGAAAACCGCGCCTTGCGGCACCATAGCGCCGCCTCCGGTATGGAAGCGCTGCTCGTCGGGCGCACTCCTGTGATGGACAGGCTGCGGACGTTGATCGCCGATCTGGCCAACACATCGGCCAGTGTGCTGATCCTGGGGGAGACTGGCGCGGGGAAAGAACTGGTCGCCCGCTGCCTGCACGATTTTAGCCCGCGCGCGAAAAAACCCTTCGTGGCCCTCAACTGCGGGGCCATCCCGGAAAGCATGGCGGAGAGCGAGCTGTTCGGTCACGAAGCCGGGGCCTTCACCGGGGCAACCAGCCGCCATATCGGCAAGCTCGAATATGCAACAGGCGGCACGCTGTTTCTGGATGAAATCGAAAGCATGAGCGCGGCCCTGCAAGTGAAGCTGCTGCGCGCGTTGCAAGAGCGGGTGATCGAACGGTTAGGCTCCCACAAACCCATCGCCATTGATCTGCGGGTGATTGCTGCCACCAAAGAGCGCTTAACCGCTACGGCCAGCTTTCGGGCCGATCTTTATTATCGTCTTGCCGTGGCCGAAATCGAACTTCCGCCGCTGCGGGCGCGGCAGGAGGATATTCTGCTGCTGTTCCAGCGCTTTGCCGACAGCGCAGCCCGGTCTTACCGCCGCGCGCTGCCGCCCGTTTCCCCTGAGATGGCGGCCCAGCTTCGGCAGCATCCGTGGCCGGGGAATGTGCGCGAGTTGCGGAATAGCGCCGAACGCTTCGCCCTTGGCCTGCCACCGCTGCTAGACCCCGGCTCGGCCCCGGTCCAGCCGGGCGGCGCACCGCTTAACGTGCAGATGGACGCCCTCGAACGCCGCCTGCTCCTCGACGCGCTGCACCGCCACCGGGGCGCGATTGCCGCTGTCATGGCCGATCTTGGGCTACCGCGCCGCACCCTCAATGAAAAAATGTTACGCTACGGCCTAGAACGACAGGATTTCGTAACGCCGTGATGTTTCCAACTCAATCCTACACCTGCTTAGACTTGATGTTATTGCGACAGAATGCTGGATTGACGCTCACCTCACTCGGCCCGGCATTGCGGGCGGGAATTGCGTCACGGGCGTGCTGGTGGCGGTACTGCCCGGCGCGGCGGATCTCCTCGGCCCCGTGCGAATGAGACTGGAAAACTCCGCCTGCCGGATCGCCGCGAGCACCTGGGATGATATGCTGATTGTGCGCGGCATCGCCGACCGGCTGGAGCCGCTGGCCCAGGTTTTCGCCCGTGTCGCGCCGCTGTTGATGGGCCGCCCGTTACCCCGTGTCTGGAGCGTTTAGATGAACCTGACCCCGCGTGAAAAAGACAAACTACGGCAGTCTTCTCAGCAGCGACGTTGCCGCGATAGAGGATATTCTGCCGGGCGAAACCTTCGTTCAGTGCGATTTAGCCGATGGCGTTGCCGTGGAACGGATGGTGGCACAAGCGGGCGCTATCCTGCACTTCAGCGGCCAGTCGGTAGAAGCGCCGTTCCACCGGGTTCTATCCGCCAATATTCTCGGCACCTACAATGTTTTCGAGGCAGCCAAACTCAACGGCGTCAAGCGTATCGTTTTTGCCTCCTCGAACCATGTCATCGGCTTTCACGAAGCCGGAGCGCGGCTCGACGCCGAGTCGGTGATGAAGCCCGATGGGTTCTACGGCGTCTCCAAAGCCGTTGGCGAGAACCTCGCCAGCCTTTACGTCGATAAACACGGGCTGGAAATCGCCTGCCTGCGGATTGGCACCTCGATTCCCGAGCCGAAAGACGCCCGGCATCTTTCCACTTGGTTGGCCTTCGAGGATTTGCTGAGCCTGCTCGAAGCCTGCCTGGCGGCTCCAAAACTCGGGTTCGAGATCATCTACGGCGCGTCAGCCAACGACCGGACGTGGTGGGACAATAGCAAAACCAAATACATACCCTGGATACCGAAGGACAATGCCGAGCGGTTCGCGGCCACCCTTTTGTCGAATGGCGACCCGCGCGACCCCACCGATATTGCCGTTCGCTTTCAAGGTGGGCCGTTCTGTTCGCAGAATTACGATCGGCAGGATTAGGCTTGGTGATCTGTCGCCAGATCCGTCAGGAAAGCTATCGCCTTGCGGTAAGGGTTGGCCCCGTGACTGATTCGGGCGACACCCAAGGCGGCCAAGGTCGCGCGCGGCGGTGTGCTCTCGGTCGCCATGATATTGACCGGCAGCGGCGAGGCTTTGGTGAAGGCCTCAATCAGGCTTGCATCGGCAAGGCCGGGGACGAAAATCCCATCGGCCCCCGCCTTTGCATAAAGCTGCGCACGTGCCAAGGCGTCGGCAATTTGATTTGGCCCGTGTCGGTCGGCAGGGGTTGCGAAGAAAACATCGGTGCGGGCGTTGATAAAGGCGGGCACGCCTGCATCGTCAGCCGCACGGCGGGCGGCGGCATAGCGGGCGGCTTGCTCCGCAGGGTCGCGCAGAGTGGCGGTGCCCGGCAGACTATCTTCAAGGTTGAAACCGATGGCTCCCGCCGCCAATGCTTGGGCTATGGTCGCGTAAACCTGAGTGGGTGTCTCGCCGTAACCGCTTTCAAGATCGACGGTAAGGGGCAGCGAAACCGCCGCCGTAATGGTACGGATCAACACCAGAACCGCCTCCAACGGCAAGGTTTCGCCATCAGCATAACCTTGGGCGGCGGCAACACCCCAACTGCCGGTGGCGAGTGCGGGAACGCCTGCGGCAGCTACCGCTTTGGCGCTGCCCACGTCCCAAATATTGGTCAAAACCAGCGGAGTGCCGGGTTGGTGCAGCGCGCGGAAAGCCTTAGCGTAAGCCAGGAAGGAAGCCATTATTCTCTGTCTCCAAATCAGGGGCTGGGGTGAAATGTCGTTCGTGATTGAGCAGCCAGCGCTTACGCCACAGTTTGCCGCCGTAGCCGACCAGCTTGCCATCGGCCCCAATGACGCGATGGCAGGGCACCAGAATCGCAATCGGGTTCGCGCCATTAGCCTGCGCCACCGCGCGAATGGCGCTAAGTTTCCCCATGCGGATCGAAAGCGCCTTATAGGATTCTGTAGTCCCCGCCGGGATGTGCCGCAGTTCGGCCCAAACCGATTGATGAAAGGTGCTTCCCAAGGGGCGCAACGGCACATCGAAAGCCGCCCTCTGTCCGGTGAAATAAGCGGCGAGTTGCATGGCAAGCATCGTCAGCACCGGATGCGGCGTGAAGGCGATACCACCTATCTCCCGCCGCACGCGGCTAAGTTCCCGCGACAGGATGTCTCGGTCCACGAACTCCAGCACATGCAGTCCCCCTACCCCGGCAACGGCGAGCATCGGACCAAGCGGCGTTTCCAGCCACTCAGCCGCCAAAACATGCGGCGGCGGGTCGGCCTCGATCACGCGCGTCACCGCTGCGCTGATTTCGGCGCTGGCCTCGGCAGACAATGCGTCGGACATGGGTACTCTCCCCGTTTGTTCTTGTTTAACCCTAATCACGTTCCTGATGCAAAGATTTTTTGCCGGGCCACCAGCGCACAGGATAATATCAACCCCTCCGATCTGGCGGATGTCGTAGGCCGCTACGCCCAAGCCGATGCGGTTCAGGCTGAAGCCGCCATCTCGGCAGCCCATGCAGCGTTCCCCGCTTGGTCCACTGAAGAATTACGAGGAGGCCCTTGCCGTCGCCAATGATACCGAATTCGGCCTATCGTCGGGCATTTGCACCAGCTCGCTAAAGTATGCAACCCACTTCAAACGGAACGCCCAAGCCGGGATGGTTATGATCAACCTGCCCAC
>JAYSQZ010000025.1:0-1690 GCA_043721315.1 Alphaproteobacteria bacterium | reverse complement strand
GCGGCGGCCAAGGGCGCGGATGCGCCCGGCCAAGCGCTTGGCGCGTCAAACGCACCTGGCGGCGAGGGCTAAAATAAAACTAGAGCATCGTGCGTCATGGTTGACGCACGATGCTCTAGGGGAGATATGAGCGATAAATCGGACGCGGAATCACCTCAAAACCACAGAAGCGAGGGATTTCTCCCTCGCTTCTTTTTTTACAACCGATAGCTTTTATGCTTACTTCTTCGGGGGCTGACCGCCGCCGTTGAACACGAAGTTATCGTAGGTGTTTTCAGCAACGCGGAACCACGCATACTGATCTTCGCGGAAGGCTTTCCACGGCTCATAAATCTTCTTGAACTTTTCGTTCTTCGAGGCAACGTCTTCATAAAGCTCGAAAGCGGCCTTGTAGCACGCGGCCATCACTTCACGCGGGAACGGACGCAGAAGAGCGCCATTACCCACCAATTTCCGCAGGGCGGTTGGGTTTGCAGCGTCGTACTTCGCCAGCATGTAGTTATTGCCATCCGCGCAGGCGGTTTCAAGCGCTTGCTGGTAATGCTTCGGCAGCGACTTGAACTGGGCATCGTTGACCAGCATCGACAGCTGCGCGCCGCCTTCCCACCAACCCGGATAATAGTAGTACTTAGCGACCTTGTAGAAGCCGAGCTTTTCATCATCATACGGGCCGATCCACTCAGCCGCATCAATGGTGCCTTTTTCCAACGCCGGGTAAATGTCGCCGCCCGGAATTTGCTGCGGCACTGCGCCAAGCTTCGCCAGAACCTGCCCGGCAAAACCACCAATGCGGAACTTCAAGCCCGACAAATCCTGCACGGTCTTGATTTCCTTACGGAACCAACCGCCCATTTGCGCGCCGGTGTGCCCGAGCGGAATGTTATAGGTGTTGTAGCCCTTAAAGAACTCACGCAGCAGCTCCTGCCCACCACCCTGGTACTGCCACGCCATTTGCTGGCGCGTATTTAGGCCGAACGGAATCGCAGTATCGAACGCGAACGTCGGGTCTTTACCGACATAATAGTAACTGGCCGTGTGACCGCACTCGACCGTATTTGCCTGCACCGCATCGAGAACCTGAAGTGGTGGAACAATTTCCCCACCCGCGAACACGCGAATCTGGAACTTACCTTCGGTCATTTCCGAAACGCGCTTGGCGGTATATTCAGCCGCCCCATAAATTGCATCAAGGCTTTTTGGAAAGCTCGACGCGCAGCGCCATTTTATTTCCGGGTTGCTCTGAGCAATCGCCGGGGCCGCAATCGTCGTTGCGGCTGCGCCAATCCCGGCAGCTTTCAGAAACTTACGACGTTCCATTCGTTCTTCTCCCTAAGTTTTTTGCCGACTGGAGTTTATTGTCCCCAATCTCGTCCTCTAAGCGCGTGCGATGCGTAGATTTATAGGGCCTCTATTAATCGCATAGCACCTATACCGTTGCGAAGCCTAACACCGAGCGCGTTAAGAACACAAGATTCGTTTCACGCCGAGACGATCGCAGCAATAATCTGATTCAAGCCGCCAAAACCCCTCCCCAATAAGCTGGAAGCCGCTGAGGATACGGGATCTTTGCCTATCACGCCTTAGAGCCTGTTTGAAAATGTCGGACGGGTCGATCCTGCGGGTCTTTTCGTGCCCTGCTGCGTCGCCAATCTCACAGATAGTCTCGATATCTGCTGCGCTTGGCTCCTAT
>JAYSQZ010000024.1:0-4193 GCA_043721315.1 Alphaproteobacteria bacterium | reverse complement strand
GAGCCCGGACTCAATGGCGTTGCGCGCCCCACCCGGAGGCATGATAGCGCGGAGATCAGCACGGGTCAGTCCTGACTCAATGGCCTTGCGCGCGGCCTCCAGCGCCGCCAGCATGTGCGGCGCATCGTCGCCAAGAAAGTAGACGCCGCCGCCTTCACCGCGCCCCTGATAGTGTCCGTCCTGAAGCGTGACCACCACGACATCGAAACTTTCAAACACATAGCCTGAGATCCGGAACGGGTGCGCGAGTCGGAGCGTTTCCGTCGCGACGTCAAAGGTGAGGCGCGACATCAGTAATTGACCGTAAATGCGACCAACCCGAAGCGCAGCGCGACGTACAGGATGAGCAATGTCGCGGCGACCACCAAAACACTCCAGATTTTGCGTAAAAGGCTGCGGCCGTCGGTCCATGTCAATCGCAGATTCCAAAAGCTCGCCAGAACGGCGGCGACAAAGACCAATCCGCCGAGGATCTGTAGCAACCATAGCCAGGGATCAGACGAATCGGTTGCGTTTTTCAGGCTGCTAAGCATGGACGCGAACAACCCTGCCCAACCCGCAAGGATAGCCAGCGTGAGGCCTGACAAAATTAGAGTCGCCCAATAAACGCGCAATGCCGACCCGGTGAGCGCCAAGCGGGTGTTGTACTTGCGCCGGGAAAACCACCCTACAGGCCCTGATAGGAAGGTTAGCAGCAGTATGGCAAGACTCGCATAGAGCGCAGGCAGTATCCAGACACCCGACTTTCCTGCCGGTACGCGATCGAACACCATAAATGGCGACATAAAATCCATGCTCCAGCGCACCACTTGGCCATCGACGACCTTGGCGGCGAGCCGGTCATGCCCATTGCGGTCGCGCCAAACATAGGGGGCAATTTCAACCCATTCGCGCGGCCGACCGTTAGGCCCGACCAAGGCGGGAACCACCAACTCGCCGTTAGCGCCGACTTCTATGTTGGTCTGCCCGATCAACCCAAGAACAGAAAAAAAACTCGACTCCGAACGCCGGGAGTTCTGCCAGTTACCGCTCATCATGCGTGCATGTTCTGCGGTTGTCTGCGCGTCGATTCGGCCGTCTTGCGGGCTCGCGTCGGGGAAATAGCGGTCGGCGAAATCGTGAAATAGCGCGCCACGCATTGTGCCCGCCGCCCCAGCTTTACCGGAACCGTTGAAAGACACATAAAAACCCACGCCGTCCTTCATGAACAGGTGCAGCGATGTATGAAACGCCTCTGTGTCACCAAGATGGCCGATCACTTCACGTCCGTTGACATTGGTCTCAAAGAAGCCCAATTCCATCCGGTTCAGCGGCGGTACAAGAGACATTGGGTTGACAGATGCCAATGGGCTGTTGTGCATGGTGGCAGCGGTTGATGCCGAGAAAATGCGCTTGCCGTCGAATTCTCCTTGCTGCAAGTTAGCCATCATGAAACGCGCCATATCGGTGCCTGAGGCAGTCATGGATCCTGCCGGTCCGGGACCAATAATCTCGAAGCCGGACGATGCCTTTCCCGACTTCGAATAGCCTGTCGCCATTTGAGCCACAAGCGTATCGGGGAGCGGCTGTCGGAAGGTCGCGGTATGCATGCCAAGCGGTGCGAAAATATGATGCTCGACATAATCTTCGAATCGCTCGCCGGAAGCGCGTTCGACGATATAACCCGCCAGCGCCGTTGCGTAATTGGAATAAGCAGGCGTGGTGCCAGCCATATAGATGCGCTCTGGCACCCATGTCTTGAGCAATGCGCCGAGGGGTTGAAGATGTGCGGCATCATAAAAAATGATGTCCTTTGCCGCCTCCTCGAACCCGGCCGTGTGCGTCATGAGTTGGCGCAAGGTGACGGGTTCGCCGTCGCGCGCCGGAATTTTGAAATCAAGATAGAAATTGATGTCGCGATCCAGATCGAGCTTTTTCTGTTCCACCAACTGCATCACTGCCGTCCAAGTCACCAACTTTGAAACGGAGCCAGGCCGGAACAGGGTTCGTTCTGGATCGACGGGCGTACGTTTCTCAACATTGGCGTAGCCAAAACCGCGAGCCGTCAATACCTGCCCATCCTTGACCACAACCACCACCGCCCCGGGAATATCTCCCGCGTGCAAAGCGTAGGGCATGAAGCCGTCAAGCCAAGCGTCCAGATCGGTTTTGTTGAGGGTTTGTAGCTTGGTTGGGATCGCTGTTGCGGACTTGGGAGTGCCCGCTGCAGGCACAACAGGAGGCGACAAAGCGGTCGGCTCGAATTTCGCATTCTGACCAGCGAGTGTCGCGCTGCCGGCAAGGCATAGCCAACCCAATAGAAATATCTTTCGGAATTCCATCTTTTAGCCTCTCATTTTCGGACGGGATTGCTATTGCCAAATCCAGCCAATAGAATACCCACTGCTCGAACTACTCTTGTTGCTCCAATTGGGACATTTTTGTCCTGATTAGAGATTTTGTCAACTAATAGGACAACTAATGCCCGCTTCCTCGCCGACACTAGGCGCGCTCATTCGCAACCTCCGCAGCCGGGAAGGCTGGACGTTGAAAGAGATGAGTGCGAAAAGCGGCATCCCGGTGTCGACGCTGTCGAAGGTCGAGCATGACCGCCTGACGCTGACTTACGACAAGCTGTACCAGCTAAGTCAGAAACTCGGGTTGCGCATGTCCGAACTCTTTGCTGAATCGGGCGGCGAAGATGCCTCTCCAGTGACGGCGCGCCGCAGTCTCGGTGACCTGCAACACGCGATCCGCGTCGATACGCCCAACTATGACTATCATTATTTGTGCACTGAGCTGCGGCGGAAACGAATGATCCCTGTCATAGCGCGCATTCGCGCGAAGACATTTGAACAATTTGGTGACCTAGTCCATCACGGAGGCGAGGAATTCACGTATGTGTTAAGTGGACGGGTTGTAGTGAATACCGAATTCTATGATCCGGTCATACTGAATGAAGGGCAATCAATCTATTTTGATTCCAGCATGGGACACGCGTACTTAACCGCAGAGGGCTGCGACGAAGCAGAGGTTCTGACCGTCATGTCCAGCGCCGATGAGGAGCAGATGCAGTCGCTGTTATCACTCCATACCGAACATCTGGGCAGCGGCGCAGCGCCATCCGATCCTAGCGGATCCGTCGCGCGAACAACATCACACGAACGCAAACCAATAAAAGAAGCTCGCCCGGCAGCGCAATACAAAAGGCGGAAGTAATGGGTGTCACACCGGCGCTTGACACGACGCCAGTTCGTTGCGAACTGTACTCCCCGCCATGCCTTCAGCGCGTCGCGACAGAACGTATTCATCGAAATCCGCTGGAAAAAGCTGTCCAATTTTCCGAGATGCGAATGGGTACTTTTGCCAGTTCTTGATGCGAGACTGCGCTTGTCTCTTGCCAGCTTTTCCGACTGCAACCGCATCGTGGTAAAACTTCAATGCCTCACTTAACGTGAGTGAGTTTCCTTGCGCTGGGTCGTTGCACTGGTCGCAGACGCTGGCTGCGCATATCCTCAAGCCAAGCGTGCGTTGTGGCCTTCGTCGGAAAGGTTTGGGACGAACTTGCAAATCCGACGGATCGGTTGGTCGCTTGATATGCCAATGTACCGTCGTCGCGACGGCGAAGTGAAATATATATGGGACGCCTTTTTGCTCTTTGAGCAGAGTAAAGGCGAGCGCGTTGCCCATCTGTCCACAGCCCATTTCGTGGGCGTCACTGCAGTGTAGTTGCAGCGCTGACTTTTGCTGGGCTCCCTTCATAATCCACGAAGTGGCAAGAAGGTCTTGAATACCAACAATAAAAACTCTGGTGGCCAATCCCTGATTCGAACAGGGGACCCACGGATTATGATTCCGTTGCTCTAACCGGCTGAGCTAATTGGCCAATCTTCGAGTGGTGACAAGCGTTGCGACAACACTCGTGAAGGGCGCGAATTATGGCTTGCGGGGAGACTTCCGTCAAGGATTGTGGTGCAAAAATTTGCCAAACCCCAGTATTGGCGGGCGTTTCGGAGCATAAATGCCTGAAACGCCGCTACAGTGCTGGTGGTTTATTTTTTTCTCACCATTTTCCTCCCGGGTGCCGTACAGGATGCCGCCTTCTTGCCGGTATCCTTTGCATCGCTCAGGATGACAACCGCTTCCCACCCGAAGCCGTGCAAAAATGGCGGCCATGCGTCTTGTCTTGTTCATTCTCTGGTGCCTGCGCTGGT
>JAYSQZ010000023.1:0-34931 GCA_043721315.1 Alphaproteobacteria bacterium | reverse complement strand
AACAGGGAGTGAAACCGCGCCTACGCCCCCGCTGGAAAGCCCGGCCCGTCGCGCCGAATGGGTTGTATGCCAAGAGGGCGGGGCGGGGCGAATGGCGCTCTACCCGCTCTCCTGCCTACCCCGGCACGCCCTGCGGCTCTCGGCCCCCGGTCCGCGCCGGGCGCTGCAATCGCTCTTGGCACGCGAGACTTGGGACGCAGTGATAATAGATTATGTCAGCATGGGCTGGGTTCTGCCGCTGCTGGCGGAGCGCGCCCGTATCAGCGGGCACCGTCCGAGGCTCGTCTATGTCTCTCACAATCATGAGGCCAGTGTGCGCCGTTTAGCGTGGCAGCACTCCACGGCATCCCCGGCCCTTCGCCTCGCTCAACGCCTCGACGGGGCGCGGATCGAGGCCCTAGAACGCCGCTTGCTGGAGCGCGTGGACCTTGTGACCGTCAATACGGGGGCGGATCTCAGGCTGTTTCAGAGGGAGGCCCCCGCCCAGCGATACTCCATTCTCGTGCCGGGCTATGACGGTCCACGGTTGGCAGCGCGCCGACTGACAGCAGAAACGCCGCGCCGAGTGGTCGTGGTTGGCAGCTTCGATTGGATTGTCAAACAGCAGAACCTCGTGGAATTCCTGGAGGCCGCCTCAGAACCCCTTGCCCGTCAAGGCATCGGTATCGACATTGTGGGCAGCGGCCCTGCGGGCGTGCTGGAAGCGTGGCGCCGTCGCTTCCCCGGCGTGACAATTCATGGCCGGGTGGCGGCGGTGGAGCCGTATATCCAGGGAGGACGGATCAGCATTGTGCCGGAACGAACTGGCGGGGGCTTCAAGCATAAGGTTTTGAATGCCGTTTTCCAGCGCTCCCCTGTTTTTGGCATGGCGGAGTCGATCACCGAAGTGCCGCTGGTGGACGGCCATTCCTTGCGCCTGTTCCCAGACTTTGCCGCCCTGGTCGAAGGGATTATCCGCAGCATCGACGATCTGGATGGACTGAACGCCCTGCAAACCGCCGCCTATGACGCCTGCCACGACCGGTTCCACTGGAGTGACCGAGGCCGAACCCTGCACAGCATCCTCGGCGAGGCCGTGGCACCATGCCCCTAACCTGGATAAAGCGACAGTTGAACCCCCGGTATAGCTGGCTGCCACCCACCACGCGGGCTTCTATCCGCAGTATTCTGGATATAGGGGGCGAGGGTATCGACGGTTTTCTGGCAGCCCGCTACCTACCCGATGCGCGCTTCACCGCTGTCAATATCGCCGTTCCGAAAGCCTTGGCACCGGGCGCGAAATTCCTGTGGGCCGATCTCGACCGGCAGGGGTTGGCTGCGGTCTTGAACGGCCAGTTCGATTACGTCATCTGCTCCCACACGCTCGAACATCTGGCGCGCGGCGCCGATCTGCTGGCAGAGATGGCCACCCTGGTAGCACCGGGGGGGTATCTTTACATCGAATGGCCGTCTTCGCGCGCGCAAAGTTTCCCGGTGCGCGGTCTCGGCTTGAATTTTTATGATGATCCGACGCATATCACCGCGATCTCCCTCACGACAGCGACGGACCAGTTACGAGACGCTGGATTATCCATCCTCTCCGCCGGACCACGGCGGAACCGGCTCCGCCAAGCGCTCGCCCCCCTGCTGCTCGTCCGAAGCTGTTGGAAGCATGGCCGCTTCGTGCTGTATGATTTTTGGGATTGGACCGGTTATGCAGATTCTATATGCGCCCACCGTCCTGGGGTCGAATGATGATCCAAACCTTCCGAAGGGTCACAAAATACCTACTGACTGCCGTTTTAGGTAACTGCGGGCATCGTGAATTATGTCGCTCTTATCCCGGAAACCATACCGCCCGAGGCATCCCAGACGGTTTTTCTTACCCAGTGATTGCTTTGCGGATCGCCCGCATTTTGGCGTAAACTGTGGGTGAGACCTGCTTTCGGATCGGCTCGTCGATCCCATGAAAGGCGATTCTGAGGAGGGCATAGGCCCAGACCCGAAGAGGGTTAGCGCCCAGCCCGCGTAAGGCGCGCACTACTTCCAGCACGGCCCGGATCGCGTGCTGGCTAGAATTTCCACCCAAGGCAAAATGATAGCGCACGGCGGGATCATGCTTGCCGTTGAAGCCTGCGTGATGCACCCGGAAGAGCCACTCGTAATCCGGCGCGACCTTGTAGGCCGGATTGAAGACGCCCGCTGTCTCGAAAACCCGGCGACACGCGGTCACGGTCGGGTAATTCATTACCGGAGCGCGGTAGTGGATTCGCTTGCGGTAGTTGGCATCCCCGAAGATGGTGAAAAGAAACTCTCCCTCCATGTGATACGCCATATCGCCGAAAACGAAATCCGCATCACCCGCCAGCAAGGCCGCTACGGATCTTTCAACAAAATCATCGGGTAGCCAATCGTCGGCATAAACAAAGCCGATGAACGCGCCTTGGGCGATGGCCACGCCCTTGTTCTGACCGTCGGCATGGCCGTTGTCTGGCTCAGAACACCAAGCACTGATTAAATGCTCATACCGGCGCAGAATGTCCACGGTTCCATCCGTCGATCCCGCATCCACAACGATATAGTCGATGGCCGGATAGGTTTGCCGCGCGACGCTGCACAGAGTTTTCTCGATTGTCGCACCCGCATTGCGAACGATCGTAATCAGCGTATAGAGAGGCAGACCCGCTTCGGGACGGGGCCGCAGTCCGGGTCTAAAACCGAAGTGTTCCGTCATTCTTTTTTGCTTTTCCAGTTTACCGCTTGCCCGCCGGCTGCGAAATCGGCCTGGGCGCGCGTAAAATCGGCAGGGATGCCGATGTCGAGGAAATATTCATCGAAAACCCGGCCTTCCAGCCGTCCTGCCGCCGCCAGCCGGGGGAAAATATCGACTTCCAGCGAGCAAGGAAGCGAATCCAGATGGCCCACCACCTCCCGTCGTAACCGATAGACACCGGCATTGATTAGCCCCGGCCCCGCGCCCGGCGCACGGGACTGGAACCCAGTGACGCGGCCCCCGTCCAGCCACACAGTGCCATAACGGTCGGCCACTGGCATGGGCCGCAAAGCAAGACGACCATCAATCCCCGGCGGCAGCGGCGGCGCGGCGAAATCCGCAAAATCGATAGCGAAAAAAGAATCACCGTTCAGGAGCAAAAACTCGGGGGCGAGGTTCGACAAGGCTAGATACAAGGCTCCCCCCGTCCCCGCCGGTTCTGTCTCCACTTGGCAGGTAACGGTAACGCCCCGGCCCGCCCATTCCGCCTGAAACGCCTCGAACTCCGGTGCCAAATATCCCGTTAGCAGCAAAATCTCGCAAAATCCCTGCGCCGCCAGTCGCTCGACGAGATAGGACAAGAAAGGCCGCCCCGCGACCAGCAATAGGGGCTTGGGCGCGCTCGCCGTTAAAGCCCCCAGCCGGGTTCCCCGACCGCCGACGAGAAGGACGGCCTGCCCCGTATCGGGGTTAGACATTGCTATAGCGGCTGTTACGAAGCATCCGGTAGCCTTTGATTAACTCCGCAATCCCCCCCTCAAGGCTATGGGCAGGCAGGAAGCCAGTCCCCTCGATCCGGGCATTGGAGACGATATAATCGCGCTTGTCGGGATCCTCGCCGATGGGCGCTTCCAGTATAGCAAAATCTGGAAGTTGGCTTTTAATGCGCGCGCAGAGTTCCCACTTCGAGAGGTTGGCATCCGACAGACCAAGATTATAGGGCCGCTCCCGCATCGTCTCGAAACAGTCAATTCCATGCAAAAAGGCCCGCGCCACATCGCGGATATGAATGTAGTTCCGTTTGAAGTGCGGCTCGAACAGAATGATTGCCCGGTCGTGCAGGGCGCGATAAACGAAGTCGTTCACCAACAGATCAATCCGCATACGGGGGGACATGCCGAAAACGGTGGCCAACCGGAAGCTGATGGCATTGCCGCGCTCCAAAACAGCGGCTTCTGCCGCAACCTTACTCCGCCCGTAGAGCGACAGGGGCTTCAGCGGCGAGTCCTCGGTGCAGAACTGCCCCGGCTCACCAATGCCATAACCAGAGTTGGTAACGGGAATCAAAACCCGTTGCTGGGGCGACAGTAGGCCCAGCAGTGTGCGAACGGCTTCGTAATTCGTGCTCTGAGCCGCTATCGGGTCAGCATCGCACAGCGGCGCGCCGACGAGGGCTGCGAGGGGAATGACGATATCGGCCTTGGCGACCAACGGGCGCAAGATCGCCGCGTCCCGCGCGTCCCCCCGAACAACATCGAACCCAGGATCGGCACAAACCGCCGCTAAGGAATTTTGCTTGAACAGGAAGGTATCGAGCACGGTCACGCGGTGCCCTGCGGCCAACAGAGCCGGGACCATGACCGCGCCCAGGTATCCAGCACCGCCGGTGATGAGAATGGAAGAACCGTTGGTCATCAATACACCCCTCAGCGGCAAACTTGGTCGAGAACAGCGCGCAAACGCTCGATCTGCGGCGTCAAATCAACAGGATGATTACCGACGAAAAAACCATAGTCATGCGCCAGATTAGCGTTCTCGATCCCGCCGACGATATCATGATCATAGTATTTAATGACATCGTGACGCAGAAAACAGCCGCCAGTAATAATACGGTAGCCAATATCGGCATCCGCCAAGGCAGCAAAGACTTTACGCCGATCCAGCTTGGCGGCGGGATTAAGAATAATCGTGAAGCTAAAGCTAGAGCTTTTACCGTTCTCGCGCTGGAGGATAAAGCGGTCATCGCCCGCGAACAGCGACTGGAATAGCGCGAGATTGCGCCGGCGGGTTGCCGTCATAGCGGGCAGTTTCTTCAACTGCTCCAAACCGACCGCGCCCGACATTTCCAGGGGACGAACATTATAACCCGGCAGGATGAAGCGATAGGCTTCAAAATGATCTTCCGACTGCCGCTGATAAACGGGGCTATCTGGCGGCAGGTCGCGCGTCCAGCCATGAGCACGCAAAGACCGGCTGAGATGGGCCAACTCGGTATCGTCCGTCAAGATCATCCCGCCTTCCATCGTGGAGATGTGATGGGAGAAGAAAAAGCTGAAGGTGTTGAGATCGCCGAAAGTGCCGGTCTTGCGGCCACCGATCTCGGCATCCATCGACTCGCAATTGTCTTCAAACATATAAAGACCGTGGGCATCCGCGAACGCCCGGATCACATCGAGCGCCGCTGGATTGCCGAGGATTGACACCGGTAAAATGGCGCGAGTGCGCGGAGTCAGCGCCGCTTCCAGCTTCGAGACATCCATGTTCAGCGTCTCAAGCTCCACATCGACAAAGCGCAGGCGCAACCCGTATTGCTGGAGGGGGTGATACGTGGTTGCCCAGGAAATCGCGGGTACGATCACCTCATCTCCGCGCTGCAAGGGCCGTTCCTGACGATAGCACAGTGCCGCGATCCCGACCAAATTAGCCGAGGAGCCAGAATTAACCATCACCGCGTGCCGCGTGCCGAAATAGTCGGCGAATGCCCGCTCAAACGCGGCAACCTGTTCACCCATCGTGAAACGGCCCGATGCAATCACTCGCTGAAGGGCGTCAATTTCTTCCTGGCCCCAACTTGGGGTGGCAAGCGCGTAGAACATCTCAAAACGGCCCCTTGAAAACCTGCTGATAGGCAAGATTAGCGTGCACCGGGTCTGGCTCCCACGCCGGATCACCGCCCACCATACGATAGGCGGCTTGAGCGATGGTCACGGGGTTGGGGTAGAAAGCGGCTTCCAGTATCGGCGTCGTCGGGCAAGTCGTCGGCGCGAAACCGAGGCGTCGCAACGCGAGCGGCCCCTCTCCCCCAAGCTGTTCGGCGACCTGAGCCACAATTTCAGCCCCCGCGCCCGCCGAAACCCAGGCATTATCGACCATCAGCAAACGCCGCGTGCGGCGAACCGAGGCAACAATCGTTTCGATATCGAGAGGAACAAGGCTAATCGGATCGATGAGATCGACCGAAACGCCAAGATCGGCCAGCAGGCTCGCCGCCCGCAGGCATTCAACGGCCATATGGGAAATACCGACAATGGTAATATCGCTGCCACGCAGCATGTGCCGGGCTTGACCGAAGGGAACCGTGAAAGGCGCTTCCGGCACCAGTGCTTCTGTTGAGTAGAGCAACCGATGCTCCATGAAGATAACGGGATTATCGTCACGAATCGCCGCAATCAAGCAGCCTTTGGCATCATAAGCATTAGAGGGCGCGACGACCTTGAGGCCCGGCACATGCATGAACATGGCGTGTAGCCCCTGTGAATGCTGCGCCCCCTGCCCCCAGGATTTACCGATCATCGAGCGCACGACCATTGGCACTTTCACCGACCCGCCATACATATAGTGCGCTTTGGCGGCCATATTGACGAGCTGGTTCATGCACAGCATGAGAAAATCCATACGGATATGCACATGAATGGGCCGCATGCCCGCCATCGCCGCCCCAATGGCAATCCCCGTCATCGCATCTTCCGATAGGGGGGTTGTGAAGCAACGCTCCGCGCCGAATTCGTCCAGCAGGCCTTGGGTCGATCCCTGGATCGCTTTATGGTCATCCACATCAAGGCCGAAAACGAAAACCTCCGGGTCGCGCCGCATCTCCTGCGCCACCGCCTCGCGCAGGGCATCCACATAGCGCAAGCTTCGGGGTTGAGGATTAGAGCAGTTTTCGGTCGCGTCGCTCACGTCAACCGCTCTAATCTTTTGTTTTTTAAGCAAAGGCTAGTCGCGGCTGATTCCACCCGCTCGGGATTTGCTCTAGGCGAAGACATGATCGTAGAGTTCCTCAATCGCAGGAAACGGGCTTTCTTCGGCATAGCAAACGGCGGTGTCGATCTCTGCCTCAATCTCGGCGTCGATGGACTGTCGCAGAGCCTCCGGCAGGCTTACCGCCAGGCGGGCTAGTTGGTCCCTGCTCTGCCAGGCTTCAAGATCAGCGCGGGCGCGATAACCTGCGGCGTAATCTTCAGCCGGGCCGACGTGCTCGCGCCAGCGATAGGTATGACATTCCAGAAAAGCCGGACCAGACCCGGCGCGAATACCCTCGACAAGATCGGCAGCGGCAGCGCGGATCTCGAAAATATCGCCCGAGATGATCCGGCGCGCGGTTATGCCAAACGTGGCGACCCGCTCCGTCAATTGATCGGCTGCCCAGCGGCGATTGAGAGGTTCATGGATCGCCAGGAAATTATTCTCACAGACGAACAAAATCGGCAGCTTGTGCAGCGCTGCGAAGTTCAGCGTTTCATAGACGCAGCCCTCTTCGCTGGCCCCATCGCCATAAAACACTGCCACCACCTGCCCGTGCCCACGCCGCTTGAGCGCCAGGGAATAGCCTGCCGCTACTGGCACATTAGAGCCGACAACGGCAGAGCATCCCAAAATGCCTTGGTCAAGCCCAACTAAATGCATGGAGCCGCCTTTCCCGCGCGCGCACCCCCCAACTTTGCCGAACATCTCGGCGAGCATGGCCTGCAAATCCCCCCCCTTGGCAAGATAGGTCGCGTGGCCCCGATACGTACCGGACACGACATCGTCCGCCCGAAGCGTATCGCAAATACCAACCGCCACGGCTTCTTGTCCGATAGAGAGATGGATGGGGCTTTTGATCTTATCGGTGGGGTAAATCGCCGCCACGCGCTCCTCGACACGGCGAATCCGGGCGATACCCCGATAAAGCCGGGCGATCGTCGTTTGGTCGTTCACATCAGCCGTATCCATGCACGCCCATCCTTCAATCCATACTCTTGCCCACCCATCATTACGGCAGAATTACGCTTCCCGCACTATCGATCCCGATGACGACCGTCCGCAACCGGGATAGGCGGTTGGCCAATTCCTGACGCCGGGCGGGATCAATGAGAAAAATCATGAAGCCGCCCTTACCCGCTCCCAACAGCTTCCCCCCAGTCGCCCCGCCTGCCATTGCCTCCGCATAGAGAGAGTCGATGAGGGAGTTAGAAACCTCCTGCGCTAATTGCCGCTTCAGCATCCAGGAATGATGCAGCAACTCGCCCAAACGATACACCGGCAGATGATCGTCCGCGAGCCAGGCCGCAGCTTCGTCCACCAAGGCCGCAATTCCATGCAACTGTGTTTCGCGCCGATCAATATTCTCTATTTGCTGCCCCGCGACCTCCGAAGCGATGCGAGATAAGCCGGTGGACACCATCAACAACGATGCACAAAGCTCTTCCCGACGCGGCAGACTGAGTGACAGGGGCGTTACTCGAAAATCGCCCGACGGATGAAAACGGATATGATTAAGCCCCCCGTAAGCGGCCCAGACTTGATCTTGGCTGCCCACATTCTCCCCAATCACGTCCTGCTCGATCCGAATGGCCTCCTGCGCCAGCCAGCGCCGATCCGGGCGCTCTCCGGTTAATGCCCGCAGCGCGTGTAGCAGACCGACAACGAAGGAGGAGCTTGAACCAAGGCCCGAGCGCGCGGGCAAATCCGATTCATGTGTCATATCAAGCCCCGGCGGAACAGATTGCTCGCCATAGACCGCGCGCACAGCGGGATGCTGAATGGCGGCGATCGCATCAACCTGTTCTTTCTGGGCGTAACTGATCTGATATCCAGCGCTCGGCTCCCGAAGCGGCGCAAGCCGGATATAGCAATATTTATCAATCGCCATGCCTAAGACGGCCCCGCCGTGCCGCCGACTCCAGCGCGGATAATCAGTGCCTCCCCCAAACAGCGAGATGCGGAACGGTGTCCTGCTCACAACCATTCCGAACCCTTTTCTATCCCGCGCATCAAACGTCCGTTCAGGCAATCCGCCGCTGAAAAAGGACGCACAGAAAAAGCGCGTCGGCCCTTCATACGGCACCCTTTCTGGCGAACACAACTGGAATTGTCTTCACCAGAATAGCAACATCGTGCCATAAGGTCCAATTCTTAACGTACCAAGTATCAAACATTACTCTTTGAGTATAAGATGTATCACTTCGGCCACTGACTTGCCAAAGCCCGGTAATTCCGGGACGAATTTCTAAATAAAACATTACGTCCCGCCCGTAATAGGGCAACTCCTCCTCCGTCACAGGACGGGGACCAACGAGGCTCATGTCACCGCGCAGCACGTTAAACAGTTGGGGTAATTCATCAAGGCTGGTGGAGCGCAGAAAACGACCGATTGGCGTCACGCGCGGGTCATTCCGCAGTTTGAAATGCTCCTGCCATTCAGCCGCATCTTCCGGGTGCTCCCGCAAGTGCGCTTCTAAGACTTGCTGAGCGTTGGGAACCATCGTTCGGAACTTTAGGCAGTCGAACAGCTTTCCGCCCCGCCCAACCCGCTGGTGCCGGAACAGAACCGGGCCACCATCCCGACCAATCAGTCCAGAAAACAAACAAAACAGCGGTAAACACGCCAGCATCAAAACGCTCGCCATTAGAAAATCGGACACGAATTTCACTCGGCGGCGCATCGGTTGCCCAAGATTATTTTTCGTTACCAACATCATGAAATCTTGGCCGATAAAGCTGAGTTGATCGAACCCTAGGATTGGCAAGCCTCCCAAAGACGGAACGACCGCAAAGGGCAAGCGTTCCCACACCAAATCCGATAATAAATCGCCATACGTCATCATTTCCCGATCAGAGAGGGCCAGGATGATGAAACGCGCCCCCCGCTTTTCGCAGAGTTGCCGCCAGAGTTGCCCGTTTTGCGGTACTTGCATCGCGGCAGGATCGATAACATCGATAATCTCATACCCCAGGGCCGGATCAGCCGCCAAAGCCGCGCGAATATGGTCTGTTCCCCCTCCGGTACCCACCAATAGAGACGGAATCCGCCATGTTCCTAACCTATCCAAACTCCGCCGCGCGATGAAACGGCCCAAGGGAATGAGCAGAGCCGCAAGAAGCCAAGTATTGACCAACCACAAACGGGACAAATGATATTTAGCAGCATATATCAAAAAGCCTTCCGCCAACAGCATTATAAAGCAAATCATAACGATGTGAGAGTAAGAAGTCCAAACCGGGACAGGTAATCTATAGTGTCCTAGAACAAAGAAAATAAATATCGCAATACTTGCCAGAACAAAGAATTGTATTGACCGCCGCTCAAATGTTCCGGCGATACCGGCGGCATAAGTGCTCTCGAAAAACAAGTCGTTAACAATTATACCCAACAACAATGCCAAGAAAAAAGCTATTAGAAACGCAAATACATCCGACGACATTATAATGAAATGGCGAATTCCGTAAGAGAATTTTAGACGGCAATGGGGGTTTTTTTCTAATCTCAACCCTTCAGCATATTTTTTTTCGTTTCTGTTTTCCATTTTCCAAAAAATCACTTCGTTTTTTGTTTTTAGCTGTGACTGAGCCTCGAAAGCCCCAATGCCATAACCATACTACTATTCTTGAAAGAGTATCACGATTGGTTTTTTATGGCATCTTATCGGCCAGATAGGCAGACCGCCAGCGTGAGCGGTGCAGTACAATAAAACTTTAGGGTCGACCGAGGTCACAGGGTGACGAATGCGGATATTGCTACACGATTTCGGGTGCTATGCCTTCATCATCCCGCTGGCGCGGTGGCTTGCCCATCAAGGGCATCAGGTGCTGCACCTCAGCGCCGAAGACCTGATTGGGCCACGGGGCAGCGCCGTTCGCCAGGAGGACGACCCGGCCAGCCTTGCGTTCGATACCGTTCGGCTTGGGCATCCTTTCAGGCGTTACACTCTGCCCCGCCGCCTGCTGGACGAGTATCGTTATGGCCGGGGCTTGGCCCATAAAATCCTAGAATTTCAGCCCGATCTGGTCTTGTCGGCGAATACACCGCCCCTCGCCCAAGCGGTTGCTTTCTGGTTTGCCCGGCGCAACGCCATCCCGTGCGTTGCATGGGTACAGGATATTTTCAGCCTGGGGGCCGCACCGATGACCCGCAGGCTGCCGAAACCCATCGCAACGCTCGCCCTGATCGCGCTGCGACGACTGGAATTTGGCACGTTAGCCCGGTCGGCGGGCCTGATCGTCATTGCCCCCGCCTTCCTCGCGAGTTTAGCCGCCCAGGGGATACATCATCCGATGACACTGGTTCAGGAGAATTGGGCAGCGTCTTCTCAGCATCCCCCGGAGCGCCGAAAGTCTTGGGCAGAGGCGCAAGGGTTAAGCTGTGGCAAGATCATCCTAACAGCAGGCACCTTGGGGCAAAAACACAACCCGGAGCTTTTAGCCCAGCTTGCTGCCGACCTGATACAAAGCCCAGAGGTTCGCCTCGTTATCGTGAGCGAAGGCCCTGGACGGGAGTATCTCGAAAAGCTGAAAGACGGCGCGGCGCTCCCCAATCTTATTCTATTCGATTATCAGCCGGCAGCAGAGGTTCCCGCAATGCTGGCCAGCGCCGATATTGGCATCGTCCAACTCAATGCCGTCGCCAGCGGCATGTCCATTCCCTCGAAGGTCTATAGCTATGCGGCGGCGGGCCTGCCGATTTTAGCGGCGATACCCCACACAAACCATGCCGCCGGGCTGATTCGCGACTATGGTCTTGGACTTGTCGTTGAGCCGGACGACCCTCAGGGGTTTCTGATAGCCGCGCGACGACTGCTGGAGGATGCGTCTCTTCGGCAAGCCTGCGGAGCCGCGGGGCTGGCCTTCACAGCGCACCATGGGAATATCGCTCTTATCGGCGGTCGGATCATGGCATTCTTGGAAGAGGTCCGAAGGTCAGACGCCTCAAGACCGATGATTAGGTCGGAGTAAAACCTTGGACAAACTGCTGTCGCCAAAACCCGCCATCCCCCTACTCCCTATCGGTCCCGAAGCCGATTTTCTGCGCCGAACTGCGCTCTGGCCTAGCAGAGACACAGAGATTACGGCCAATCAGATCGACGCTCTTGACCGGCCATTACTCCTGGGGCTTGCCCATGAGCATCGGCTTTTACCCCCCCTCGCCGGTGCCATCGCCTCATCAGGGTTAGGCACGCTTTGGCCGGAACTTCAGGCAGCGCAACAGCGGGAAAGCGTGCGGGCCTTACATCAAGCCGCAACAACCCTGCATCTCCTAGACCTCTTCGAGCAAGCCGGTTGCCGCGCCTTGGTGTTGAAGGGGCAGGCCCTGAGTATGCAACTTTACGACCGCGCCGATCTGCGAATGTCGTCGGATATTGATTTCCTCATTGATCCGGCGATGATGTCTAAAGCCCACGATGTTATCGTTAAAAGCGGATATACGCCGCTTTACCCGGTCGCGGTTGAAAGCCTTTCTTTTGTGAACAAAGATCAGGCCTATTTCTCTGGCAAAACTATGGTGGAGCTTCATTGGCGCCTATTCGACAATCACGCTTTCTTACCTTGGTCTTTTGAAGATTTATGGTCTAATCGAACTCTCGTTAGCTTAATGCAGAGCAGGAAAATTCCTACTCTCTCTCGAAATCATCATATTTTTTTCCATACTTTACACGGCTTGCGTCATGGGTGGGAGCGTTTACGCTGGCTGGTTGATTTAGCTATTCCATTTCAAAATAAAAACGATATGACAAATCTTTTTTTAATTTCAAAAGATTATAACCTTATTCCTGCCATTCTTCATACGAGTATCTTATTACAAGAACTTTTAGATATATCGCCAGGAATAACAATCAATGCGAGCAAAAAACAGTGCAATTCCGCAAAAAAAATTCATTCCCAAGTAGAAAGACTTGCAAAAATTCGAAATTCGAATAATTATAATAAGTTCAGTCAATGGGTTTTGAAAAGATTATCAGAGACATACATTGATATAATATTATCTCCAAATAATAAATCTCTTTTTTTTGAATTAAAGAAAATATTTTTCAGCCGTTCTGATTTAATAGATATTGCTTTTCCCAAAAAATTACTATGGTTTTATGTATTTTTTCGGCCTTTTCTCTTAATGAGAAGAGTTTTCATAAGGTATAGGAACCGCAACTCCAATTAGAGATAATCTCAGTTTGATAGAATTATTCACAATAGTGGATTGCATAAGCAAAATAAAATCTCGGATATTCTAACGTAAGCCAGCGCGAACGGAAGTTGCTCTGAACCGATAATTGCCGCAGATTGACGCGAGTCGCAAGGCATGGGAAAGCTCTTAACGCCGCTGGCGGAACGCAATTACACTGAGTCTCAATGACACAGAGCCTCGCTGCCTACCACCTTGAACGGAGATAGGAATGTCCGATCGGCTATTCCGCGCCTTGTTGATCTTGCTGTGTCTCGCGCCGCTCCCCTTCGGCAGCCATCGCCCTTGGGCATGGAGCCTACTCAGCCTCTTAACCGGTTTGCTTCTCTGCGCCTGGGGGTATGGGGTTTTGCAAAACCGAGTGCGCCTTGGCGTTCCCTTAAGGCGCGTGGCAACAGTGCTGATCCTAGGCGGTATTGTGCTGATGTGGGCTACCCTACAGGCCGTCGTACCCGTCTCATCGCCCTTTGCTCATCCGCTTTGGGCAGAGGCCGCAGCGGCTCTGGGGCAGAAACCGCACGCCGCCCCCATCTCGCTGGATCCCGCCGCGACGTGGGGGGCTATTCAGCGTTGCCTGACCTATGGCGGCATCTTCTGGCTGGCCCTACAGTTGGGGCGCGACCGTGAGCGGGCATACTTAGGCCTCCACTGGCTCGCACGGGCGACGGTTTTATATGCCGTTTATGGGCTGATCCTGTTTTTTGCAGGCGTGGAGGCTATCCTTTGGTTTCCCAAGTGGGCCTATTTGGGCGACCTGACATCCACCTTCGTTAACCGCAATGCCTTTGCCGCTTACGCTGGCCTTGGGTTATTGCTCTGTCTCGCCCTTGCTATCCACGCGCTCTACCGCGCCACCAGCGGCGGGCGGCGATCTTCGGATGATCAGCGTCTTGGGTTACGCGACCGGGTTTCCATTCTCATCACCGAAGCTGGAGCCGCTGTTTTGGGGATAATTCTGCTTGGCACCGCGATCTTGCTCAGTCACTCGCGCGGCGGTTTTATGGCCACCGGGATCAGCATATGCCTCCTCATTCTCGCCGCCGCCGCTGCCGGGCTAATCGCCCGTCGATGGGCGACGCTACTGCTGGCAGGAATGCTCGCCCTCGGCACGATCCTCGTGATCGTTAGCGGCGAGACAACCTTAGAGCGGATCGCTGAAAGCAACGAGTTGGGGGGCGAACGCGGTTTTGTGTTCAGCCTGACGGGTGATGCCATTAGCGACGCCCCTTGGACCGGCCACGGGTTCGGTGCCTTTCTCGCCAGCTTCAAGCCCTATCGCTCCACCGATCTGCCGCGCGAGGTGTTGTTCGATTACGCCCATTCGATGCCCTTGGAACAGGCGATGGAGCTTGGTATTCCCGCAGCTTTGCTCTGGCTTGCCGCTCTGGTGCTGATTATCGTCCGCTGCGCCATTGGCCTTGTCCAGCGGCGGCGCAGTCAAATTCATCCGGCCCTGGCAATCGCCAGCGCGGGCCTGCTGATAACCCATAATCTCTTCGATTTTAGCCTAGCAAACCCGGCAATCACAGCGCTCGCGGCCTATTTGACTGGGGTTGGACTAGCGCAATCTTGGCCGAGTGGTGAATTCGCCGCCCCGGTTACGGACTCCGATCCAGCCGATTTAATGGTCGGAACTTCTGCTCATCCGATGGCGTAACCGCCGCTAACGCCGCCGCCAAGGCCGGAAGATAGGCTTGAACACTGAAAAGCGGCAGAATTTCCTTTGGATGCAGCACCCAAACGAGGCGTACCTGCCGTTGCACCAGTTTCTGCGTATCGGCATCAAGAACTGAGTAAAGATCAAGCCCCAAGCGCAAGCGCGGCAGCATAGCCCCTGGCACGACCTGCCCGGCCAGCAGCGCAACCCGTAGCGCTTGACCCGCCTCGACAGGCTTCCCGTCCTTGAGGCGCAAGCGCGCGAGCCACACCCAGCCGCTTGGATCGCCGGGCGCGGCGTGCAGCGCTGCTTCCAGCACGGTCGCCGCCAACGGATCGCCCGCCCGGAGGCGAATGAGCGCTTGGAGACTGCCGCCCCGATCACTGGTCGCCCAGGGTACGATAAACGGACCCATCCGCCCCGCCTCGGCTAAAGAATCGGCGATGTCGCGCAGCAGAGCCGGGGTCTCATCCCTTGCATCACCCCGTCGCAGCGTTTCAAGCCCGATGCGGGCAGGCTCCGCTTGCCAGACTGAAAACAGCCGTGCCGCCCCGGTCAGGCACAGCAGCCCGCCAACCGTTAGCGCAAGCAGCGCCGCGCTGCGCCGGGTTGCGCTATTACTCAGCGTAGTAGCCACCATAGCGTCCATAATACTGGCTGTAATCGCCATAGCCATACCGCGCATGACGCCGGACATCGACCCGTGACAGCACGACACCTGCCAGTTTGGCACGGGCATCGCGCAGCAACCGCACGCCAGTCCGCACGGCCTCACGCGGGGTTGAATTCCAGCGGACGAGATAGATCACCCGGTCGGCAACCCCCGCCAGCACGCGCGTATCGGCAACAGCGAGCACTGGCGGCGTGTCGAGAATAATCCTGTCGTAGCGGGCGCGCAGCATCTCCATCACGCTCTCCAGCGCTTCCGACGTTAAATCCATCACCGGCTCGTCCGATTTGCGTTTTTCACCGCCGAGGCGACCCGCAGGTAGAAAATCGATTCCCCCGACTTCATCACGGACAATCAACTCTTCCAGTGTGCCAGAGCCGTTGAGCAGTTGCAGCATACCCCGTGCAGCATCGACCTTGACAACCTTGTGCAACCGAGGACGGTGCAAGTCGGCGTCGATCAGCAACACACGCTCATCCGTCCGCTTGAACTGGCGGGCGAGGCAGAGGGCGACAAAGCTCTTGCCCTCTTCTGGTACCGACGACGTTACCATGATGACCTTATCCTCCGGCGTGCCGGACAAGGTTAGCGCGGTTCGCAGTGTGCGGAAGGCATCGGCAAGGCCAGAGCGCGGTCGCTTTAGAACCTGAGTTTCGGCATTCCCGCCCCGACGCCGGGCGATGGGGACCGACGCGAAAACCGGCAGGCCAGTAATATCTTCCGCCTCATGGGTGGAACGGACTGCATTGTCGAGATGATCGAGCAGAAAGACCAGGGCGATCCCTGCCGCAAACCCAATCAGCAGCACGGCAGCAACGATAAGAGTTGAACGCGGCGAGGATGGCCCGAGTGGAATCTCCGCTGGCGACAACAGCCGCGCATTGGCGCGTTGAATGCGGTCCTGTTGGGCATCGCGTTTGAAGCGCGCGAGGAAGGATTGATAAAGCTCGCGGCCCGTTTCGGCATCGCGTTCCAGTTCGCGCAAGCGTATTTCTGCCTCGCCCGCCGAATCTGTCGTACGGCGCAGGGAACTCAGCTCCCGCTCCAGCGTTCGCACTCCGGCAGCCGCAACCTCCAACTCATTGGCGATAGAGGTGCCGATCTTCTCGACTTCCAACGCAATTTTAGCCCGCAGTTCGTTCAGATCGGCCCGCAACGAAATCAAACGCGGGTGACGGTCGCCAAACGTCTTGGCCGCATCGGACATTTCCCGAATCAGCGTCACTTCCTGCTCGCGCAAGCGCTGAATGAGTTGCGATTGCAGCGCATCCGACGATGTTTCGACCGAGCCGCGCTGACGGACTAACGAGCGCACTTGCTCCAGCCGCGCCTGCCTCTGCGCTAGATCAGCCCGCGCAATGACCAAGCGGGAATTGATCTCGCTCAACTGCTGCTCGCTGATCGTGCCAGCCCGGTCGGAATTGCGGCGCAGATTATTTGTCATGCGGTATTGCTCAACCGCCGCTTCAGCAATGGCAACATCGCGCCGCAACCCTTCGAGCCGCTCGGAGAGCCAGCCTGTGACGCGGCGGGTTTCTTGAAATCCGGCTTCTAAGCGGTCGAGAATATAAAATTCAACAACCATATTAGCGATACGGGCGGCTTTCTCGCGGCTTTCAGAGGTGGCCGCTACGCTAATCACATGGGATCGGCGGGAGGCGCGTACATTGACAAGACCCAGAAAGCGCTTAACGATTCGAGCTTTTTCAATCTTATCGCGCGCTTCGGGCGACAGTTCCGGCACTGTCGGCACAGGCCGCGCGGGTCGCCATTCTTCCGGCACCCATTCGAGGGCGAGGAGGTCGGCCACGAACATTCCGAAGGCCGAAGGCTTGCGGAGCCTCAAATTATATTCCGGGTCATTCTCAAGCCCCAGCTTCTGTATCACCTGCCATGCCAAGGGCGTCGAAGTCAGGACTTCCGACTCGGTCATGATCGTAACTTCATTGAGCCGCGCGCGATAAGGGTTGCTCCGATCCAGCAACGTATCGCCGCTTTCGCCACTCTCGATGAGAACTTCGGCGGTTGCCGTATAGAGTGGCGTTAACTGTTGAAGATAAAGAATCGTGGGAATGAGCAGCAGCAGAACGATAGCGAGAATCAGGTATTTTCCGCGCCATATAACGCCCCGCACCCAGCGAAACGCATCCCGCCCCTGAACCCCTAGAGACACGGGAGAAGATGGTACGGGGGGCATGAGTTGGGCCGGATTAGACACGAAAACTTCCCCTTAACCCTACATTTGCAGCCCGAGACGCAGGCCAATGAAGTTCTGGTTGAAATTGCGGCCTGGCAATTGCGAATCCTTCGTGCGGTGGGCAAGCTCGCCACTCACAAAGACATTCTCGTCGAAGGCATAGGTTACGCGGCCTCTCGCTTCATAGAGAAGCGAGTCGCGATTGATGCCCTTAAATTCATCGTGAAAGACACCCGCAAAGCCGGTCAGCAGAATATTCCTGGCATATTCGTGACGCACGAGCACACTCGCGGATGTCCGAACCATACCGGAGACGTTCAGCATTGTGGTTTCCTGAACCGAACGCTCAAGCGTTGGCACGACCAAAGTTAGGCGGGAGGGAGTCCAATTGAACGATGCCTTGAAGGCAAGCCCAGCAGGATCCTCGAACCGCTTATCCTTATAATCCTGGGACAGATAGCCAATGAGTAAATCGCCTCGGACGGTTTGCGCGAGTTCGACACCGATACCGCCCTCGACCCGATAGCCGGAGCTATCGCGGTTATAGCCCCCACGATCCAACGTCCGATCATAGTCGCGCTGGTTGACCGAGGCGGCGAGAACCGCTGCATACCCTGGGAAGATTTCATAGGAAGCACGCCCCGACACCAGGTATTGAGTGCGGTCACGGTCAGAGTTATCTATCGTACCCATCGTTGCTTGCACATTGTCATGCGCGGACTTGGTGGCACCGCCATCGACCGCAAATGTATAGCGGCCTTGGCGCATCTTACTGCCGACCCTCGCGTCGTTCACCCAAACCTTCGTCGGCTCTTTACCTTGTACCGCTTCGTCGGAACCGCGTTCTTCAGCCAGGGCAGAAAAAATATAACTTCCGCTCACTTCAAAGGAACGATTGAACTCATATAACCCATCCGTAACTAAGCGGCCTTGAATGTTGTTATCGTCTTTATATTTATGATAACGATTAGCTTCAATACTAACATTAGTATTCCAGGAATATGTCGCTTCCCTCAAACGCAGGCTCATTTCCGGTCGAATAATGCTAATGAAATCAGCTTTTTTATCACTTTCAGTCGCGAAAACATTATCATTGTAAGTCTGATCGAATTCGATTTTCGGCAAAAGTAGGAACTTGCCGAGGGTAATGCCTTTCGGCTGATAGCGATCTGCCAATTGCTCCACGTCGTCGTTTTCCCGCGCATTCGTCGGCGGGGTCGTATCTGTCGTGATTTTAGCGCCCCCGGCGCGGCGTGGATCCTGCCCCGATCTTGTCTCGGGGCGCGTGCCCGATTGAGCGAGCACGGTGCAGGGCAGTGGATCCTGCACCGATGTCGTCTCGGGAAGCGTGCCTGATTGCGCGAGCGAGGCACAGGGCAGTGGATCCTGCCCCGATGTCGTCTCGGGAAGCGCGCCCGATTGAGCGAGCGCAGTGCAGGACATAAGCAAACAAAGCCCAACAAAGCCGCTTTGCCGCAAGTTGGTCAATTTCGTCAACTGCATCATAACGTCTCTCTCGTCCCAAAAGGGTAGATATCCCATTATTCTATTTTGATGTTCTGCGTTGGTCCAGGCTTAAACACAAGGCAGTAAACATGCAGATACCCAGAAAACTAGAACTTTACGAGGGGCTTTCTGGAATGGTTTGCAAAAACACCTCTGCTATACCATCAATTACCAGCGCGGTCAGAACGCCGGAGTGAAAGGCACCCGTGTCGATACCAATCCGGTTGGGCCGAATGTCTGGCGTTTCCGTAATCGTATGACCATGTACGATTTTGCGATCAAAGCGCGTCCGGCTCGACAAGAACGGCTCGCGAATCCACAAAAGATCGTCGGTTTTCTGGGCCTCCCACGCAAGACCGGGCCGAATGCCTGCGTGCACAAACCCGTAAGCGCCGTAACTCCAACGATCGCGCAACGTTTCCAGAAACCGCTTGTGAGACGCGGGTAGCTTTTCCGCCAACCCCTCGGACAGCTTGAGCCGCCACAGTGCCCCGCCACCTGGAGTAACGCCATAGCTTTTCAGCGTTTCAAGCCCGCCGTAGTCCAGCCATTCGGCCCCGACATCGGCATCGTTCAAGAAGGCGAGCATGGCATCCTCATGATTGCCGCGCAGATATATCCGTTCCGCGCCACTAACAGGCGCAGGGCCTAGCAGGCGCTCAATGACGCCGGCACTGTCCGGTCCCCGATCTACGTAGTCGCCGACATAGACAAGAATCACGGGCCGCGCTTGCCCCTGCCTCCGGTGGGCGGCATCTTCGGCAATCAGCTTATGCAGTTCGTCCAACTCCCGCGTGCATCCGTGAATATCGCCCACAGCATAAATCAGCGCATCCTCCCTCCCGGTAAGGGCTGTGGCCTCGCGCGCCACCACACCAAAGCGGCGGCCAAGACGGGCAAGAAAATCGGCACCCAGGACCATTGGCGTACTGCTCCTCCCTTTTCAAAACTCTCTTGTCGCTATATCCTTGAAAAAACTAGGAATTAAAAAGCCTCAAGAATGAAAAAACTTCTAGCATCGTGGCACCGCGAAAGGTACCCCAAGGGGGATACTCGGTCTTTATCTCTGAGGGTATCGAAATGATGCTGCGAGCAGAAAAAGGTGACAAGATATGATCTCTACTCGGAAGCTGATGCAGTTCCATAACCGCCTAAAGGCCCTAGCCGGTGCCTTGGGCCTCAGCTTACTGGCCGCCTGTGGAGGGGGAATGCCGCTGCCGAGTGATCAGGCCCCGCCGACTATCGCCAACCCGGCGGAAAGTTATTTTTTGGAGCCGGGCAACCGTATTCGGATAACCGTGTTCAATCAGCAAAATCTCTCGGGTGATTTCCAACTCGATCCGGGCGGATCGATCTCTTTACCGTTGATCGGCTCAGTCTCGGCAACAGGCGTTACCGCGCGGGGCTTCGGCCAGCGCTTAGAAGAGCGCATGAAGCGCGACGGCTATTTGCTGGATCCGCGCGTGGCGGTGGATGTGATGACCTTCAACCCGTTCTATGTTATGGGTGAGGTGCGCGGCCCTGGCGAATTTCCCTATTCTATGGGCATGACCGTGCTGTCCGCCATAGCACGGGCGGGGGGTTACGATTACCGAGGCCGCCAGGGCGACGTGATTTTGGTCCGCACGATCAATAGCGAGCAGAAGGAGTATCGCGCCAATGAACGCACACCCATTCTGCCGGGCGATATTATTCGCGTTCTGGAACGGAATTTTTAGGGCATTTGACGTGAGGCTCAGCGAACCGAAAACGCTCTAAGAGCCTGTTTGGAAATTCGGCGGCTGAGAGCCTGCGAGGGATTTTTGGGGCCTGATAGGAGCCAAGCGCAGCAGATATCGAGAATATCTGCAAGATCGGCGACGCAGCAGGGCGTAAAAAGACCCGCAGGATCGACCCGACCGACATTTTCAAACAGGCTCTAACACCCAACCGCCTTGATCGAAACAGATCAAGGCGGTTCTTAGTGCGCCTTACCCGCCGCAGGCCCCATCGACCCCGCGCGTTCCACTGTGACCATTACCTGAGTTTCCCCGGCTTTCTCGAACACGAGGGTTAGCGGAAACGTCGCCCCTAGTTTCAGCGGTTGCTTCAGGCCCATCAGCATGAGGTGAAAGCTCCCGGCAGGACTGAGCGCGACCGTTTGCCCGGCGGGTAGATCGAGCGTGGTGACGTGGTGCATCTCAACAACCGTGCCTTTTTTCACGTTCATATGCAGCATTACCCCGTCTGCCACCGGCGTTGAGGCCGACAGCAGCCGATCTGCCTGGGGGCCTGTATTGGCGAGGGCCATATAGGTGGCCCCGGTCGTCATCGTCGAAGTCGTGGCGCGAGCGAAGGGGTGATCAATCGTCACTGCCCCGGCTTTGAACTCATGGGCGAGGGCAGGCAGCCCGGTTAACAGGCTAAGGCAGACGAGCGCACGGGGAATAAACTGGATCATACTATCCTCTAAGGCGACAGAATTAGGGCGGAGGTTTCTCCCCGCCCCAATCCTTACTCCGCCGCGCTGATCTGCGCTACCAGGGTTGGAAAGGCCAAGCGGCCCACCATTTCGCGCGGCACCACCTGCCAGAAATGGCCGATTTCCCGCTCCCAATCCGACAGCAGGCTCATGGCCCATTTGGAGCCGGTGGCCTTGATGTGCTGTTCGACCAAGCCGCGCAACACACTCTCCCAATGGGCTACTTCGATGCGGTGATGCAGCACGGTTTCCGGGTTTACCCTGTGCCGGAAGCTACCGTCTTCATCATAAACGAAGGCCATGCCGCCGGTCATACCCGCGCCGAAGTTATCGCCCACCGCGCCCAGAATAACTGCGACGCCGCCGGTCATATACTCACAACCGTTGGAGCCGCAGCCCTCAACCACCACTTGCGCACCAGAGTTCCGCACCGCGAACCGCTCCCCGGCTTGGCCTGCGGCGAACAACTGCCCCGCCGTCGCCCCATAGAGCACCGTATTACCGATGATTGTGTTGCGGTTCGTCGCGAGCGGGCTTGCGGTCATCGGGCGCACGATAATCCGCCCGCCCGAAAGCCCCTTCCCCACGTAATCATTGGCATCGCCGAATACTTCCAGCGTTAGCCCCTGCACCGCAAACGCGCCGAGCGACTGGCCTGCCGAGCCGCGCAGACGCACCGTAACGTGATCGTGGGCCAGGCCCGTCATGCCGAACTGCTTGGTGAGATGGTACGACATCCGCGTGCCAATCGCGCGGTGCGTATTGCGGATATTATACGTGAGCTGCATCTTCTCACCCGCATCGAACACGGGCTTTGCGTCTTTCACAATCTGAGCATCGAGCGTATCCGGCACTTCGTTGCGGCCTTCCAGTGTGCAATAGCGCGGATACTCACCCGGATCGGCCTGGGCCAGCAGCGGGTTCAAATCGAGATCGTCCAGCGTGTGCGCGCCCCGGCTGACTTGCGTGAGCAAATCGGTCCGCCCAATCACCTCGTTCAGCGTGCGGAAGCCAAGCTCCGCCAGAATCTCGCGCACTTCTTCGGCGATGAAGCTGAAGAGATTGACCACTTTCTCAGGCGAGCCGTCATATTTAGCGCGTAAGGCTTCATCTTGCGTGCAAACACCGACCGGGCAGGTGTTGCTATGGCACTGACGCACCATAATGCAGCCCATCGCCACTAGGGATGCCGTGCCGACGCCGAACTCTTCCGCGCCCAGCATGGCGGCCATCACCACGTCGCGCCCGGTCTTGATGCCGCCGTCCGTCCGCAGACGAATGCGATGACGCAGGCGGTTGAGCGTAAGCACCTGATGGACTTCAGATAAGCCCATTTCCCACGGCGCACCGGCGAACTTAATCGAGGTTTGCGGGCTTGCGCCCGTGCCGCCGACTTGGCCGGAAATGAGGATAATATCGGCCTTCGCCTTGGCAACGCCCGCCGCAATCGTACCGATGCCGGAGCGCGCCACGAGCTTCACGCAGACCTTACAGTTCGGATTGATCTGCTTCAGGTCGTAGATAAGCTGAGCCAGATCCTCGATCGAATAGATATCGTGGTGCGGCGGCGGGGAAATTAGCATCACGCCGGGCGTTGAATGGCGCAGGCGGGCGATCATTTCCGTCACCTTGAAGCCGGGCAACTGCCCGCCTTCGCCGGGCTTTGCGCCCTGGGCTACTTTGATTTCAAGCTCGCGGCAGTTGACCAAGTAATCCGCCGTCACCCCAAAGCGGCCCGAGGCCACCTGTTTAATCGCCGAATTGGCGTTATCGCCATTGGGCAGCGGTTTGAAATACTTCGAGTCTTCCCCACCTTCGCCGCTATCGGATTTCGCCCCGATGCGGTTCATGGCGATACCGAGCGTGCGGTGCGCTTCCGGCCCAAGCGCGCCCAAGGACATGCCCGGCGTTACGAACCGTTGGCGAATCTGCGTGATTGATTCTACCTCTTCCAACGCTACCGCTGCACGGCCCCGCTTGAAATCCATCAAATCGCGCAAGGCGACGGGCGGCAATTTACCGTTGGCGTCGGAGTATTTCTTGTAGGTCGCATAGCTATCGGTGGCGACTGCCGTTTGCAGCATGTGAATAAGCTCGGCAGTCCAGGCGTGGCTTTCGCCCTTACGGCGGTAGCGGTAGAAGCCGCCGATGGGCAGCACGCTGCTATCGCCGCTGAACGCCTTGCCGTGCTGGCCCGCAACTTCCTTCTGAATGCCGCTCATGCCGAGGCCGGAAATGCGGCTGGTCATGCCGGGGAAGAACTCCGCCACCAGCGTGCGCGACAGGCCAATCGCCTCGAAATTATAGCCACCCCGATAGGAGGACAGCACCGAAATGCCCATTTTGGAGAGGATTTTCAGCAGGCCGTCGTCAATCGCCTTCTTGAAGCGCTTGATAGCGTCTTCGAGCAGCAGGGTGCCGAACAGGCCGCGCGCGTGCCTATCGGCAATCGCCTCTTCCGCCAGATAGGCATTGATCGTGGTCGCGCCAACGCCGATAAGTACCGCGCAATAATGCACGTCGAGGCATTCCGCAGAGCGGACGTTCAGCGACGTGAATGTCCGCAAATTCTGGCGTACAAGGTGGCTGTGAACGCCGCCCGCCGCCAAGATCATCGGCAATGGCGACCGGCCTGCCCCCATTGGGGCATCGGTCAGCACTAGATGAGTGCAGCCCGCGCGAACCGCGTCTTCCGCCTCGCGCTGAACCCGCTTCAACGCATCGCGCAAGGCGAACTCACCGCCCTTGGGATCGAAAGTGCAATCCACTTCAGCCGCAGTATCGGCCATATAGGCGCGCATCGCCACGAACTCGGCCGTGGAGAGAATCGGGCTATCCAGTTGCAGTAACTGGCACTGGCTTTCGTCTTCTTCCAGAATATTGCCGAGATTGCCGAGGCGGGTGCGAATGGTCATCACCCGGCGTTCGCGCAACGAGTCGATGGGCGGGTTCGTGACCTGGCTAAAGTTCTGGCGGAAGTAGTGCGACAGGGGCCGATACTGGTCCGACAGCACGGCCAGCGGCGTATCATCGCCCATCGAGCCGATAGCTTCCTTCGCGTCCTCCACCATCGGATGCAGAATGAGTTCCAGGTCTTCCGTGGTCCAGCCCACGGCGATTTGATGACGGCGCATCGCCTCGCGGTTCATGCGCTCCACGGGCAAGGCGTGGCCCTTGATGATGCCATCAATGCGGGTGATCTGCTGTACCCAGCGCCCGAACGGCTTGCGGGAGGCCAACTCGTCCTTAATTTCCGCATCATGGAACACGCGGCCCCGCTGAAGATCGACACCGATCATCATGCCCGGCCCCAGACGACCCTTTTCGACGACCGACTGTTCGTCGATCTTCACCATGCCCGCTTCGGACCCCGCAATCAGCATCCCGTCGCCCGTGATAACGTAGCGCATCGGGCGCAGGCCGTTACGGTCCATACCGCCCAGCACCCAGCGACCATCATAAGCCGCCAGCGCCGCCGGGCCGTCCCACGGCTCCATCACGCTATTGCAGTAGGAATAGAGGTCGCGCCAGCTATCGGGCGTCGTGCCTTCATCGGGGTTCCAGGCTTCGGGCACGCACAGGGTTTTCACCATCGGCAACGGGCGGCCACCACGAATAAGCAACTCGAACACGCTATCGAGCGCCGCTGAATCCGACCCGCCCGGCTGCACCACGGGTTTAATGTCTTCGATATGATCGCCGAACACGTCGCTCGCCATGCGCGGCTCGTGGCAGGCCATCCAGTTCACATTGCCACGTAGAGTGTTGATTTCACCGTTATGGGCAATCACCCGGAACGGCTGCGCCAACCGCCACGTTGGGAAGGTGTTGGTGGAATAGCGCTGGTGATAAATGGCGAAGTTCGATACGAACCGCGCATCCAGCAAATCCGGGTAGAAGGACGTGCATTGTTCGGCCAGAAACATGCCTTTATAAATAATCGAGCGGCACGATAGCGAACAAATATAGAAATCATTGATCCGCGCATCGGCCACGCGCTTTTCAATACGGCGGCGAATAACGAACAGATCGTTCTCGAACTGGCCTTCATTCACCCCGCGCGGGTTGGCGATGATGATTTGTTCGATTTCCGGGCGTGAGGCATTGGCCTTCTCACCGCAAATATCGACATTCACCGGCACCTGCCGCCAGCCGTGGATGGTGTAGCCAAAGTTCAGAATTTCGGCCTCAACGATACAGCGGCACCGCTCCTGCGCGTCCAAATCCGTGCGCGGTAGAAACACCATGCCGACGGCGAGTTTTTCACCCTCCCGCGCCGGATGCCCGATCTGGCGGACGTAATCGAGAAAAAAGGTCTGCGGCACCTGTAAATGAATACCCGCGCCATCGCCGGTTTTACCGTCCGCATCCACCGCGCCGCGATGCCAAATCGATTTCAGCGCCTGAATGGCGGCATCCACCACCGCCCGCGTCGGCTTGCCATCAATCGCGGCGATAAAGCCAACGCCGCACGCGTCATGCTCCTCCGAGGGATGATACATCCCGGTCGCGGTAAGGTGCGCCTGATTGCGCGCATAGGCCGCAGCAAAGGCTTCGCCCGATTCGAGGGTCTCGGTGGTGGTGGTGTTCGTCATGGTCTTTAACCTCTCGCCATAAAATTCTTGGGCTTCTCTGTAAGACTGGTTTTGAACGCTGCTTTAGTCTGACTATTGACGTTGAAAAAGCGGTTTATAGGTCGTGAAGTCCTGCACTAAACTCTGTCGCGCTATAGCAGCATTTGACTGGGCGAATTGCCTAACAATACCGTTGTAAGCCCCCAAAAGGCGGCCCAACGGCGGCCCTACAGGGGAAGTTCGGCGAAGCGTCAAGAAATCTTCAAGACTGGTTGTCATGCGAAGGGCACCCCGCACGTCTTGTTCGTATTGCGGGGCCGTTAACACCGCAATATCCTCATTGGAAAGCGAGAAAGCCAACAGGGCTGCAAGCGCTCCATAAATTTCCGGGGTATCAGTATCCTTCATTATTGCGGCTGACCGCTCTATGAAGCGTTGATCGATCTCTGTATTTCGTCCTGGGTAATCACGATAGACATACTGAAGAGTCTTATCCCTATCAGAATAATTCTGGGCGATTACTCGACTTCGCAAATCTTTCGCAAGATCATAGTTGATAACTAGGGGAACGAGTTTTTGAATCTTCACCCGGCGGGCTGCGGCTTCCTCAGGGCTAACGGATGCAGCGCAACCGCTGAGGCCTAACGCGGCCAAGCCCGAAAGGCTCAGAGCGAGAGCCAGTTGCCGCGCCCATGCCCGAATTTTGCCGCCTATCGCCATACCCCCTAACTCCCGTTCCAGTGCTTTTCAACTCACGCGGGTTGCCCCTGAAGCTGCTTTGCAATCTTCGCCAAGAAATCATCGACCAACCGCTTACTCAGCACCTCGCCGTATGCCTGGGAGAGGCGTTGCGCGACGGGAGCCGTTTCCGCCATACGCTTTCGGAGCGCGGGGAAACCGAGGGCGATAAGCTCGGCCTGATCCTGCTGCGACAAAGGCTCCTCGTACCACGCGCGCTTTACGGCGGGACTCTTAGCGGAAAGCGCCAACTGCTTCAGTTCCGCCGTCGTCAGCGTATCGGCATAGCCGGTTGCATAGCCTTCCTTGATCTCGGGAAGATGCTTTAACATCTCCGGCAGTAGATACTGTTCGGCAAGTTCGGTAAGTACGGCTGCCTCCTGAGGGCCGATCTTTGCGTCACGCGGTAGGGCCGTGCGCGCCGCCTCTTTGGAGCCGCGCGTAATATCGCGGCGAATCTCGTCATCGCTCTTCATCGCTTCGATGAAGGTCAGCGCGTACGCCATCCGCTGCGGTCGCCCCGCCGGGTCATTCACCAGCGGAACCGCCGCCACAGGGGCCGACTGCCGGGCGGGGGCGCAGGCGGTAAGCGCCAACAGGATCGCCATACACAGTGTTGCTCGCATCATTTCCTATCTGCCCCTCACGAAGACCGCGCACCGAAGCGAGACTGACTTATTTGGTAGCATCGACAAATAATTCTGGTTTTCGTCGCATCAGATCTCCAACTACGGCCATCGCCCACTCTTTTGCACGTTCCCGCAACAGTTCTTTTCCTATCGGCTTCGTTTCTTCAAGTCGTTTAGACAGCTCTATAAGACCTAAACGACCAAAATCCTGGACATCTTGGTCGGTCAGGGGTTGTTTATTTTGAAAGCGAACTGCCCCTGGATGATCCGCGACCTCGGCAAGCCGTCTTAATTCATCCGTTGTTAGAATATCCGCAAACACCCCGGCCAGAAGCTCTTTTACTTCTGTTAAACGTCCTAATATTTCGGGAACGAATGCCTGCGACCAAAGCTCTGCCGCGCGACCTCGTTTGTCCGCTGGAAACTGGTTGAAATAATTCGATGGTGGCGTCCTTATCCCCTCGCTCAAATCCTTTGTCATTTGAGAGTCAGGCAGAATCAAGCTAATGGATTTCAAGGCATAGGCCACTCGCTCCGGGCGCATTGTTTGCTCAGTTACCGAAATCGGCGGCACCACAACAGGCTCTGTTGAAACTCGCTGCGGAGTACATCCGCCGAGAAACACGAGCACGAGAAAAACAGTTAATACCCACATCCCCCGCCTCACTTCGCTGCCAGAAACGCCGCAGCACCGAGCATCGCGCCGCCAGAAACCTTGTTGAAGACGGTCGTCTTGCCGCGTTTGGCCAGCTCCCGGCTCAGATAAGCCGCGCCCAGGCCGTAGCCCAGCATCACCGCGAGTTCGATGGAGAAGGCAATTGATCCCAGCACCGCAATTTGCGTTGCCACCGACACAGTGGGATCGAGAAACGGCGGAAACAGCGCGCCCCAGAACAGCACCGCTTTGGGGTTCGATAAGGAGGTCGCAAAACCCTTGGTGAACAAGGCCGCAAGGCTCGCCCGCTTTTCAGCAACCCCCGCCTGCACGACCATTGGCGGCGCGCGCCAGGCTTGGATGGCAAGGAAAACGAGATAGGCGACGCCGCCCCAGCGCAAGATTTCGAACAGCGTTGGCGAGGCCATCAGAATGGCCCCAGCCCCTAAAGCCGAGATCAGCATGAAGCCTGCTAGGCACAGAATCGACCCGGCAATTGTCCACACCGCGCCGCGCGGGCCGTTGGTGATGCCTTGCGCCATCGTCATCATGGCGTTCGGGCCGGGCATGATCGAAATCACCGCGCAAAGCCCGGCAAAGGTGAGGATAACGTGCAGGTTCATCACTTTTTACTCCGCCGCTGCCGCGAGGCCGCTTGCCTTGGATTGCACATAGCGGTGAATGCTTTCCGCCGCATCGCGCCCATCGCGGATCGCCCAGACGACGAGGCTTGCGCCGCGCACAATGTCGCCGGCCGCGAACACGCCCTCAAGGTTGCTCATCATGGTTTTATGATCGACGCGCAACGTACCCCAGCGGGTAACGGCCAGTTCCGGCGCACCGAACAACGCGGGTACGTCTTCGGGATCGAACCCTAGCGCCTTAATCACCAGATCGGCTTCGAGAATAAACTCCGAGCCTTCCAGCTTCGTTGGCACCTGACGGCCCGTAGCATCGGGCAACCCCAAGTGCATTTCGCTGGCTTTGACCGAGCGGACGTGACCCGCGCCGTGGAAACTTTCCGGCGCGGTCAGCCAAACGAAATCGACGCCCTCTTCTTCGGCATTCTGCACTTCGCGCTGACTGCCCGGCATATTGACCCGGTTGCGGCGGTAGAGCAGCTTGACGGAGGCCGCCCCTTGGCGCACTGCCGTTCGCACACAGTCCATCGCCGTATCGCCGCCGCCAATCACAACGACTTTCTTGTCTTTGGCGTTCAGCACGCCAGAATCGAACTCCGGCACCGGATCGCCCAGCCCAATGCGGTTGGACGCAATGAGGTAGGAGAGCGCGGGCACAATGCCCGGTAGCGTGTCGCCCGGCGCATCCAACTCGCGCGGCTTATAAACGCCCGTCGCGATCAGCAGCGCATCATGCTTTTCCCGCAATTCCGACAGCATGGCATCGCGGCCAACCTCGAAGTTACTGTGCATCTGAATGCCGCCTTCGGCCAGCAACGCTGTACGCCGCGCCACCACATCCTTTTCCAGCTTGAAGCCCGGAATGCCGTAGATCATTAGGCCGCCCATGCGGTCGTAGCGATCATAGACATGGACCTGATAGCCCTTGCGGCGCAACGCATCCGCTGCCGCCAGCCCCGCCGGGCCGCCACCGATGATACCGACCGACTGAGTGCGCTCGCTCCGCGCCGTTGGGGCCGTTACCCAGCCCTGTTCCCACGCTGAATCGGTGATGTATTTTTCCACCGCACCGATAGAGACGGACTCGAACCCCTTCTCGATGACGCAGTTGCCTTCGCACAGCCGATCTTGCGGGCAGATGCGACCGCAGACTTCTGGGAAGGTATTGGTGGCTTGGCTAATCTCATAGGCTTCTTGCAAGCGGCCTTCGGCGGTCAGCTTCAGCCAATCGGGGATATTATTGTGCAGCGGGCAGTGAACCTGACAGAAGGGCACCCCGCATTGCGAGCAGCGGGAAGATTGCTCGACGGCTTCCACGGCGCTGTAGCGGCCATAAATTTCATCGAAATCTTCCTTACGGCCCTCCGCCTCGCGCTTATCGGGCATCGCTTTGGTGAGCTTGGTGAAGCGCTGCATCACCGCCTTGGCTGCCGCCTGGGCCTGCATCGCCGACTGATTGGCTGCCGTTTTTTCTACCTTGGACGCCATCGCGCCGATCCTTCCCTTCCCAATACCACACGCCCGCTTTGGGGAAAACTAGGGTTACTAAGCGAAACGGCTGTTTTCCAGGAAAAACGCACAAAAATGGCCGAAAACGGACTAATTTCTGGTATGATTGCGACTTACTCTTATTAAACTTATGAAAATGATCTGTATTTAGGTATCGCACATTGACCTATCCCCGCGCCGGGTCGCTTTTGATCTGTTTGAACGTGTAAATCGTTACAGGAAAAACAATATGTCACCGTAAAAAGCAGTTTTCTAAGCCAAATCAGGTGCGCCAACGGCCAGCGGTATCATTTAACGAAAGAAGCATCAATTTTTGCACGCGTTTTAATTGACAGCAATAGATTAAATAATTATTAAAATACTGCCCTTGAGAAAGGTCATTGTTGATCACAATCTGTTAGCAGCCGGAGTTTTTGATGCGCCTATTTCGTCTCTTCGGAGTTCTTTTCGTTGCGGCTCAGCTTGCCGCCTGCGCCACGGTCGTTGAAGGAACGGATGATCTCGTTTCGTTTGAAAGCACCCCACCGGGCGCGCGTTGTATTATTGAGCGCGACGGTGCCAGGATTGGCACAGTCGATGCCACGCCGGGCAGCCTAAAACTCTCTAAATCGAAAAATGCCCTGTCGGTCACCTGCGAGAAGCAGGGCCAACTGACAGTAACCGAGCGGGTCGAGAGCCAGTTTACCGGCTCAACCTTCGGTAATATTCTGCTCGGCGGCGGTATCGGCCTCATCGTCGATGCGGCGAGCGGAGCAAACAACCGCTACCCGAACCCGGTTAAACTGTTACTGCCCCCCGCCAACTTCCCAACGACCAGCGACCGCGACCGCTATTTCGACACGCTGAAGGGTGAGATCACTCAGAAGTACGACGGAATGGCCAAAAAAACGCGCGAAACCTGCCCAGCCAGCCAGCCCGGCCAGTGCGACTCTGACCTCGCAACGGTCGAGGAAAAGCGCCAAAAAGAACTGAACGCACTCGAAGCCAAACGCAGCGCCGTGAAGATCGGTTAACGGCGCAACTATCGACCAATCAGCCCCAAGCGGTGCCGCGTGAGGGGCTGATTGCCGGTTTGAGTGACTTCGACGGTCAGCCCCGGACACATGGCAATGCCAGCATCGCTATCCATTAGGATCATATGCAGGAAAAACACCATTCCCGGCTGAATGATGACGGGATTGCCGGTATAAAACATCGGCCAATCCATCCAGTTTGGTGCAAAGGTGCTGCCGAGGCTGTAACCACAGGCGTTCAGACGATGCGGGGTTTCACCGGCGGCATCGCACACGCGGGCATAGGCATCGAACACTCCGCCCACGGCCTCGCCCGGCTTTAGGGCTTCCCGGCAGGCTTCGAGCGCGTCCATCGCAACCCCGTGCAAGGTGCGGTGCCGCTCGGTGATCGTGCCAACCGGGATCGTCTGCATCAAACAGCTATGATAGTGGCGATAGACCCCGGCGAATTCGAGCGTGATCTGATCTTCCGCAGCTAAATACTTCCGGCCCGAAAAATAGCGGCACAGCAGCGCATCGCGCCCGGATCCGATAATGAATTCATTGGCCGGATCGTCCCCGCCGCCTGCGTAAATCGCGCTGTGCATCGCCGCCAGAATATCGCCCTCGAAGGCCCCCGGCGCGATGATATCATGGGCAGCATCCAACGCCGCATCGGCCAAGGTTGCCGCCCGGCGCACGTAGGTTAGTTCCGCCGGGCTTTTGATCAGACGCAGCTTGGTGACGAGATCGGACGCATCGGTGAGCGTGAAACTCCCCTCCAGGGCCGATACCAGCCGCGATCCCAAGGCATAGGGCAGGCCATAAGCATTAAACTCCGCCCCCAGCTTTTTCCCGGTAAGACCGAAGCCGATGAGACTATCCTTCAACGCGCCCGCTGGGTCCGCGCCGTCGCGATCGGCCCAAATACGGATATCCTCGATCATCGACGTGTGCTGCGCTTGGCGCAAATCCGGCGCGCGGGTGAGAAGCATCAGCCGCCCATCCGCGCCAAGGTAGAGGCACTGGAAATAGACGTAGCCGAAACTATCGTACCCCGTCAGATAATACATGCTTTCCTGGCGGAACAGCAGCAGCCCGTCCAGCCCCTGCGCCGCTATTGCCGCACAAGCGTTTGCCCGCCGCGCCGCCAGTTCTTCAGGGGTGAAGTGCAGGGCCATATTACTTGCCTTTAACATTCCCAAAGCGCCCACCCGGATGGAAGCGCGCTAGATAAGCCGGAACGATGGCCTCGATGGTCGCCCCTGTCAGCCCCAGATCTGGTAGACCAGGATAGCGACCGCTGACCACATTATCCGTTTTGAGCAACTCCACCTGATCTGCCGTGATCGGCGCGCCGGGGATAAGCTGCATCACCGAGCCTAGCAAGGATGCGGCGAAGAACGGCAGCGGCAGCAGAACGGCCTTTAGGTTTGCGGCTGCCAAGGTGAAAGCCAACAGCTCCTTAAAGCTATAAACGCTCGGCCCGCCCAACTCGTAAATGCCGACGATTGCCGGGTTCTGCACTGCCAATACAATCGCCTCCGCCACATCGCCGACAAACACGGGCTGAAACTTCGTACCACCGCCGCCAATCAGGGGCAGCGCCGGGGCCGTCTGGGCCATTGTGGCAAAGCGGTTGAAGAACCCATCTTCCGGCCCAAAAATAATCGAGGGGCGGAAAATGACCGCATCGGGATACACCGCTTGCACGGCCAACTCGCCTGCCGCCTTGGTTTGAGCATACCGCGCGGCAGAATCGGCATTCGCCCCCAGGGCCGACATTTGAATGAAAAGCGCAACCCCTGCCGCTTTAGCAGCCTGCGCCGCCCGCCCCGCGCCTTCGGCTTGAACCGCCTCGAAAGACGCATTGCCGCCGCCCGGCGCTAGAATACCAACGAGATTGATCACCGCATCGGCCCCAGCCACTGCCGCCTCAAGCCCGATACCACGCCCGATATCCACTCCCATCGGCACGATCTGCCCGACGTTTCCGAGCGGCTTTAGGCGCTTGGCGGCTTCGACATTCCGCACCCCAAGGCGGATTTGCACGCCGGTTTTCGCCAAACGCTGCACCAAGTGCCGCCCAACGAAGCCCGAACCCCCAATAACCGTTATTACCTGCGTCATCGGATCACTCTCTTAGTTTTGCGCCTGCGGAGGCTACCGCCGAAGCTGCGCTGTTCCATACACGAGGCCAGCGCAGCCGAGAAGAGGGCGCGGATTTAATCTTCCTCAACCGCGAAATGAACGTCGCCGCTCAGGCTTTGCCCCGGCGCAAGATCAATCACGCCGGTTTGCGACACGCCCGCTGCGCGCAAATTGATACCGTTGTTAAGATGCGTTACGGGTTCGACACAGAAAAAATCCTGCCCTTGCGGGGAGAAGATGACAATGGTGCCGAAAACCGGATCGGCGGACATCGTTAGGCTCAGGCCCTTATCGCGCCACCGAATAATGGCGCGGCGGCTCCAGCCTGCAAAGCAATTATCAACCTCGACTTCCGCCATCACTCGGCTTCCGGCGAAATCCCACACGGGCGGCACGGGCATTTCGAGCAGCGGCAGCTTGGTGTCATCGCCCTTCCAAAAGGTTGGCGCGTAAGTGGTCAGCGTTGCCCCGGCTTTGGGAAAGAACGGGTGCAGCCCTATCCCTGCCGGAAACGGGCGAATATCCTCGTTCGTTAGCGTCATTCGCACGGTTAAGCCCGTATCGGTTAGCTCGAAATGCTGGACCGCGCGGTAGGTGAAGGGCCAGCCTTCGGCCCCATTATGGTGATAGACCAAGGTTGCCGCTTTCGGCCCCGAAGCCATCACCTGCCACGGGTGCCGCAACCCGTCGCCGTGAAGTGCGTGGGGCTGATCCGGCCCCGTCGGCCCCGCCTGATACCGCACACCGCCGTAGCGAAACCGGCCTTCCTTAATCCGATTGGAGAAAGGCACCAGCGGGTAGCAGCTTGCCAACCGGGCTTCTTGCGGTTGATCCGGCGCGAGGGGCCGCAGGAGGGCTGCTTCCCCATGCTGGAAACGCACAATCGAGCCGCCGAGGTCCGGGGCGAGATCCAGCGCCAAAGCGCCAGACGCGAGCGAGAGAAGCGAGGGGGTCATGGGGCAAAACATCGCACAGAAATCGAGAGTATGACCTTAACCTTGCCAGCCGCGCCCCGCCAGTGTTCATCTAAGGCAGACGTATTTCTGAAAAGGGCGGGCGCGTGATTCTGAAAGACCATATCCGGCATGTGCCGGATTTTCCAAAACCGGGCATTCTGTTCTACGATATTTCCACGCTGCTGGCCCATGCCGAGGCGTGGCGGGAGGCGATGAGCCAGCTTCGCACGCTGATCGCGCCGTTAAAGCCCGATGCGCTCGTCGGGATCGAGTCGCGCGGCTTCCTCGTCGCAGCACCCTTGGCGCTGGAGCTTGGCATAGGCTTCCTGATGGTCCGCAAGCAAGGCAAACTGCCAGGGCCGACCATTCGTCACAGCTATGCGCTGGAATATGGCGAAGACACGATCGAGATACAGCAAAACGCCCTTAAGCCCGGTCAGCGCGTTGTTGTGTTGGATGATTTGCTCGCAACAGGCGGCACTATGGCCGCAACCATTGCGCTGATCCGCAAAGTCGGCGGGGAGGTCGCGGCGACGGCCTATCTGATCGAACTCGGCTTCCTCAACGGACGGCAGCGCTTAGAAGCGTTGGGCGTGCCGAGCCATAGCTTGATGGTGTATGAGAGTTAAAAACTGTCGAAGCGATTAAAGAGTGCGAGACTTGACAGTGCCGCCCCGAGACGCCAAA
>JAYSQZ010000022.1:0-4216 GCA_043721315.1 Alphaproteobacteria bacterium | reverse complement strand
CTGGCGGCGGTCAGCTTGCCGTAGCTCTGGCCTTGATCGACGCCCGCCTTTAAGAAATAATCAACCCCACTCACCGCCTGCCCGCGCGCCACGGCGTTCGCGGCAGCAATATTGCCTTGCAGATACTGGCCTTCGAGGAAGTTCGGGTTCAGCGCCTCGGCGGTCAGCGCGCCGTAGTTGATGCCCAGGCGCTCCTTGTAGCCATAGCTAAGATAATGGACGAGACCGCTCGCCTGCGCTCCGGTCGCAACCGCTTGGGCCACATCTTGGAAGCGGCTCAGGTACAGGCGTTCCGGGTCGTTCGCCGCGCCGAGGGCGGCGGCGGAGAGCTTGCCGTAGCTCTGGCCCTTGTCGATCCCGGTCTTCAAGAAATAGTCGAGGCCCGAGGTCGCTTGCCCCTTGGCAATCGCGGCAGCAGCATCGGCATTAGCGATGAGATACTGACCGTCCGGCGTGCCCGCACTCACCTGTTGCGCCGTGAGCGACCCAAAGCGTCGGCCTTCCGACGCACCGTAGGTCAAGAAATGCGACAATCCACTGCTATACTGGCCCGAGGCAACCGCGCGAGCAACGTCGCGGTTCTGTTGCAGGTAGGCGAGTTCGGTCGCCCCTAGGCTAGGATCGGTGAACAGGCTAACGCGGAGCGCACCGTAATTGCCGCGTCCCGCTTCATTATAACCATTTTGCAGAAAATGATCAAAACCGCTCGGCACGGCCCCTGTGGCAACGCCCGCCGCCACATCTTTATTCTTCAGCAGATAATTGCGCTCGTTGCTATCGCCGAGTGTTGCGGCTGTCAGACGGCCATACTGCTGCCCGCGATCGGCCCCAAGCGTGACGAAATAATCAAAGGCCGCGCCAAACTGGCCATTGGCAATCGCCTGAGCGGCATCCGCATTCGCGCGCAGATAGGTCAGATCGAGTCCGGCTGTGGGGCCGGAAGTGAGCGACGTGCCACGCAGGTTGCCGTAGGTTCGGCCTTCGCGGTAGCCGTTTTCCAAGAAATGCGCGAGGCCCGACGCATACTGACCCGACGCAACGCTATTGGCGACATCGCGGTTCTGGCTAAGATACTGGCGCTCGCCCGCACCACCCGCAAGCGTGGCAGCGGTGATCGACCCGAAGCTCTGACCGCGACCAGCCCCGACATTCAGGAAATAATCTAGACCCGTCGGATAAACACCATTGGCAATTGCAACCGCAGCATCCTGATTGGCGCGCAGATACGCACCTTCAACCGTGCTCGCACTATATGCGGCGCTGCTGAGTTGACCATAGCCGGCGCGCACGCCCTCATTCTTGCCATAGCTGAAAAAATGCGCTTGACCGCTGGAAACCGCCCCTGCCGCCACGGCCTCGGCGATATCGCGGTTCGCTAGCAGATAGGCGCGCTCGGCAGAGCCCGTTTGCCCCGACAGCGTCCAACCCTGGAGGGAGCGGTAATTTCCTGCCGTATAGCCTTCGTTGATGAAGTAGGCTAACCCATCCTGATAGCGGCCCGAGGCCACGGCCTGAGAGGCGGCGGGGTTCGATAGAAGATACTGCTGATCGGGGGTAAGGTTAACGGTAGTGCCGTTCTGCGTCGCCTGCACTGTCGGCACGTACACATCGCGATAAGGCCCCTGCGATACCCCCGCATAAAACCGCCCTTCCGCCCGACCGAACTTATAAAAATGTTCAAGACCGCTGTTGAAATGCCCTTTGCCTAAATTTGCCCGAACGTCGCCATTTTCCTGCAAATAAAGCTCTTCAGCGGACATGCTGCTGCCCGATTGACCGTAATAAAAACGGCCTTCACGCGCACCGAAGGTCAGGTAATGCTCAAGGCCGCTGCGGTACAAGCCTGAGCGAACAGCATTGGCAACGTCGGAGTTTTCCTCAAAATAGAGTTGCTCCGCCGTGAAGCTCTGGTTGCCAACCCCGGCATAAAACCGACCCTCCGATGCGCCAAATACTAGATAATGCTGAAGCCCCGTTTGCAGCCGACCAGAAGAAACTTGCCAAGCCACATCGCCATTGGCCTGCAAATAAGCTTGCTCGGCCGTAATGACCCCGGCACCGGCACCCAAAGCGCTATAGCTGTTCGGCGCTAGGGTTGCAGTGGTGCCGCCGTAGGAGATGACGACCGCCGGGCCGTAATTGGTCGTGGGGCCAACTTGAAGCGTGCCTTGCGCTGCCGCTTGCGCGAGCGGATTGCTCGACGTTGAAGCGAAATACGGGTTCTTCGATGACCCACCAGCATACGCAAGCACTTGAACCATTCTGGCACCCTACCTTAACCACTATCCCGCATTTTGCGGACAAGTTAATCAAATCTTAGGGAAAGCGTATGACCAGCCTGGGGTAAAGAGTCAAGAACAGCCGCGCAGGAAATCTCGCCGTGGCGCGTATAGGGAAGATAAAATCGCTCGGAATGACATACGATGGCATTAAAATGAGCCATCGTTGGATGAATAGTAATATAATATGAGGCCGTAATACGCTTTAATATATGACTTATGCAAACTCTCAACACCAGCGCAGAACCCCTTACCGTCCAGAAAGATTTCGATTCGCTATGATAAAAGGTTATAGACATAAAACCTGAGATAAAAACCAGGGCTGAAGTAAGGAAAAATTAACTATAGATCTGCGTTAAATGGAAATTTATAAAAATTAATAGTAATCCTTATTATCTGCAGATGGGGCGGTAAATTTTCGTGCCAAAATATGATTATGAGAGGAGGCAGTGAGTTTCGGTATAAGCAGCTACCGTGTGTTTTAGCAGGATACTGCCCACCACAAGCGGGGGGCGATGGCATTCCGTAACCACGAAAAATGAGATGCGATACCCGCTGCTGGAAAGACCAGCATTTTGGCGAAGCAATCTAAGCCTGTCTGTCAGCATAGCCCATCAGTTCCGCTAAGCGGTTCGATACCGCTTCAGCAGCCGCAATAAGCGAAGCATCAGGGCGATGAACATAGCGCGAGGTCACGCCGCGTCCCTTGTGTCCGAGCAGCCCGGCAATCGTCGCGTCGGAATAGCCGAGTTCGGAAGCGACCGAGCCGAAAGTGTGTCGCAGGGTATGGCAACCCGCATCCGCAATTTCTGCCGCCGCCATGATCTTCCCCACCTCGCGCTTGGTGCCCTGATAGGGCGTTTCCCCGTTACCGCGCGTGCCGGGGAACACAAAGGGGGAGCCGACCTGCGGCGGTCAGCAGGCGGCAGGGGATGGAGCCGATTGCCCGCATACTGCGCCCGGTCTTGGTATCGTCGAGGCGTAAGCCGGTTAGGCTGAGAAGCCAAAGCACGCGTACCGCATAGGGATGCACCGCCCGGCCATCGGCAGCAATGCCCTCCGTCAGTGCTGCCCCCAAGCGGGCGAGTTCGGCTTCGCTGAGAAACCTCTCCTTCGGCTCGCCGCGATAGCGCTTCACCCCATGCACGGGATTGGTGTGAATAATTTGCTCTTCGACGGCCCAGGCCATGATCCCGGAGAGCAGATCGGCGACGCGGGCGGCGGTTCCGGCACCGCCGCGAACGATAGCGCGACCGCGCGGGGCGGTCTTTTCATCGTCTTTGGTTTTGCCCAGCGTAATATCGCTAATCATCCGGCGCACGGTCGGCGAATCGATTTCCTTTACCGGGAGCGTACCGATTAGCGGCTTGATATGGCGCTTGATGCGGCCCTTATCGATTTCCAGCGTTGTCGCCTTTTTGGGACGATTGAAGCGGGTGAGAATAAGCCCGGCTTCGGCGGCCTCCATATAGCGGTCGCACAGCTCGCCGAGGGTGAAGGCTTGACGGCGTGTTTTGCGGCCATCGGATCGATCGATGCGGCGACTAGGCCGGTCAAGCGGCGGGCTTCGGCGCGGGCATTCTCGACGGTCCAGGGCGCACCGAACCGCCCGATGGTTTACCAACGCGCTTTGCCATCGAAACTATATTTCAGCACGAAGCTCTTCCCGCGCCCCTGGAAGCGCACGCCGAAGCCGGTCACGGCTCCCTTGCCGCTATCCCATAAAACCCCCGCTTCGGTTATCCCATCGACATCGCGTTTGGTGATCGGCATTTTCCCCCGCCAAAAACTAGCTACTCTTTAGCTACTGTGAAAGCAGGAAATCGGGCGCGTCAACGGGTAGACGCTGCATCCATGTTTTTATATAAATCAGTATGTTATCGTAAGTCAGCGTAGCCGGTGAAACCCAGGGAACTACGTTGACATCGTAGGGGTCA
>JAYSQZ010000021.1:0-1702 GCA_043721315.1 Alphaproteobacteria bacterium | reverse complement strand
AATCACACGGTTATTGCGGGTGTCCAGCTCACGGGCGGCAAGTTCAAAGCCCCTGAAGCGATAACGGATACGGGGCTTGATGCCGAGGGGCGTTTTGTTGTGCTGGGCAGCGGGTCGCGCAATGGCGGGCAGGTGGCGGTCACGCAGCAGATGGCCGGGGCGGCGGTGCAAACGCTGAATGCGTTCCTGGATATGGCCGGCGGCAAAATCGCCAATACCGAGGATATCGCGGGCCTGCGCTATGGCACCAAAACCAACAAAAAGGGCCAGATGAGCTTTTTCGTCGGCCCGGATACTGATGTGCACGCGAACAGCTTTAAGACGATGGACGAAGCCTTAGATTTTGGCGTGCTGAAGGAGATCCGCAGTACGCAAATCGAGGGCGGCAATCTGTTCATCAAGCGCGGGTTGTATGGCTCGGACGCGACAACGCGTGCTGAAATGGGCGCGGATCTGACGACGGCAGGGCGCTACGCCTATTACCGGGCGTATCAGGACACTGAGCCGGGCCAACTGCTGCACCTCGCGCGCGAGCAGAATTTCTCCTGGGATACCGTGCTGGCCGAGGCCGAGGCGCTGGCGCTCGACGTGCCCCATCCGGCAGATCACGATAGCCGGGTCAATTATCTCGCCGGGCGCGCGGCGGGCTATTCGGCACAACAGATTATCACCGGAACCGCCCAAGGCCGCAACGCCCCCAAGGTGGACTTTGGCGTGCGCCGATACCGCGCTGTGGCGGAAGCGCAACGGTGGGCAGCGTGAGCGCGTGTGCGGTGGAATCTGATTGCAACCCGTGTTGAGATAGTTACTATCTCGTTAAAGTGCGAAAGATTTGTTCGTGACGACTGCAACTGACTCTCCTACCCCAACCGCGCAGCAAACCGTTGCCGGCACGATGGGGGAAATTTGCTGGCTGATGTCACAGTCGCCCGCCCATAAGCACCTGTTTATGGCGGACCTCGATTGGTTCGTCGCGCCCGCCCTGCTGCTCGGCACCTACCGCATCTTCCGCGATCCGCAGAAGCCGATTGGCGTGGCGCTGTGGGGGAAGGTCTCGCCGGAGGTGCTGGAACGGCTCAATAGCGGCATCTTGCGGCTGCATCCTGCCGAGTGGAACAGCGGTGAGATCACCCGCTTGATCGATCTGGTGGCTCCGTTCGGGCATACGGACGCGATGATTGCCGACTTGAAGAACGTGGTGCTGGGGATTGAGATTGGGGGGCAGGGGTGATGGCTATTTTTTCTGAAGGCATTTCAGAAGGTATGGGGTATGCAGCAGGAATGAGTTTTCCACTCTATATTGTTATTGCATTACCAATAAGTGTTGTTTTATTTAATAAAACAAAAAGTAAAAAAGTAAAATTATTAATTTTATTGGCAAATTTATTTTATTTTATTATTTTTAATGTTTCAATGATCGCATGGGTTTCGATTTAGTGTCTTTTCACAGCTAGGAGCCGTTGACAAACTGTCTTCCCAAATTGTCTGAGGCGTGATTCAAGATAGTTTTCTGAGGAGGCTATCTTGGCTCGATTGTTGATGGCAGACGCCGAAGGGGCGTTTTTTGAGTCGTTCATCGTCGCCGTTCGGGGGCGTGGCGGAAGGCCTGCGTCGAACCATCGGCTTGTGTTGGACGGGATATTCTGGATTGCGCGCACCGGAGCGCAATGGCGGGACTTGCCGGAGGAGTTTGGCAAATGGT
>JAYSQZ010000020.1:0-35377 GCA_043721315.1 Alphaproteobacteria bacterium | reverse complement strand
CCTGTCCTGCCCGCGTTACCTATGGGCGTGGTTACATTAACTTGTTGACCAACCTTCACATCTACCGTCCCCAAATGCGAAGCAGCTACAATATTCCCATATTGATCCTTTACGGCGACCATGTTGTCCCAATTCCCTGCCATTCCGGCAAAAACAACCTCGCCTTTCAAAAGTGCCCCAATCTGTTGGCCCATTGGCGTTGATATATCCAATCCGGCATGTGCACTTGTTTTGCCATTAATAGTTCGATCACCAAAGAAACTCTGAAACGATCCTGATCCCGAAAAACTGATTTGGACATCAGTAATAGCGAATGCCCCTGACCGAGTCTGTATAGAACCACCACTTGCCTCCTGTGCCGTTGTAGGAGAAACTTGCGCTAGAAGGTTCGGATTATCATCATATAGACCAATTCTAATTGCATTAGTTCTACCACTTGCAACACCACGCGCAATGCCAATATTATTTTTTAAATCGTCCAGGGCATTTTTGCTTGCCAAAATAATAACATCTTTCGACAACAATCCATAATCAATACGATCATGTTCAGCATACCCAAAACTTAAAAAATGCTCCAAACCAGATTTGAATTTCGAGTTTGTAGCAATATTTTGGGATACGTCATTGCTGGCTAAGAGATATTTTGACTCAATATCAGAATTTTCTCCCTGTAACTCTGCGTCCTCCCCCAACCCCCCATAGCTGGACACCCGCAAAAACCCTCGCTCGTTCAGTTGGTCTGTGATTCACTGGTAGGATGTTAGCCAGGAGCCCGCCGATGGACCCTCAATCGCTTTTCAGCCTGAACGATCATCTTAAAGCCTTGAGTGCGCACGGCGATCCGCTTGAGGTTTTGGAGCGGACGGTTGATTTCGAGTATTTCCGAGGCTGGCTTGTCGAGGGGCTTGGCTATGGCGATGGCAGCAAAGGTGGGCGGCCACGGTGGCGATGCGGCGCAATGCGCTCAAACGCTCGGGCGCAAGGGTACCTAGGGCGCGCCAGGCGCCCTTAAATTCGTCAATTTCGGCGATCAACGCCAGGAAATCCGACGTGATCTTGATACTATCGGTCTTCATATACCGGAATGAATACCGGAATGAATACCGGAATGAACCGGATTAGTCACCCGATTAGATACCGGATTAGACCTGAATAGGACCATCGACTTGAAATGCGGCCCAAACGGAATTGCAACGGATGGCATGCTCAATGCAGCCATCAGATAATAAGCATTTTAATAAAAATCACACAATGATGATTATGCGACAATAAATTACAGAGCGAAATGAGTTTGGCCATTGGGAAGCAGATCTCATGATCGGTGGATTAAATTTTGAAGTGCAACTTTCTCTATCCTCGCTCTCGGCGCTCGCCTCCGGCCAGGTTTCCTTTGCATCGGGCCAGGCCTAAATAGATTGCAGCATTTACCCAAGGGAGAACGCCGGTAAGTATCCCACCACTTCCTGCGATACTATCCCAAACACCCTAGGTTAACCTCCTTGCCAATAAATCCTTTATAACTCAAGTGCGCCGCAAATTCAAAAGCCTGTTCAAACTCCCCCAGGATAGACCGACCCAGCCAGCGCCGCAATCTCCTGCGCGGCTACCCCCGATGGCTCGAACTCCGAAATTCCCAAACCTGCCGCCAGCGAAGCCGCGAGGGCGGTGCGGTTGCCGATGCGGAAGGCCGACAGCGGCATACCCTGGCGCGCAGCTTCGTCCGCCACCTCCTGCGCCGCTTTCCCGCGTGGCGGCACGCGGTTGAGCACTAACTGGGCCGGGCGTTTTTCTTCAGTCGCCAGATCGAGCGTGGCTTGCGTCGCCCACAAATCGAGCACGCTCGGTTGCAGCGGAATCAGCACCTGATGGGCGGCGCGCACGGCAATTCTGGCTTCGGTAGCGGCGTGCGGGGGGCTGTCGATCAACACGATGTCGTAGGTTTTCGCGAGGCGTTCCACCTCCCCCGCCGTGCGCCAGCCGGTAATGGGGAGAACAAAAGGCCCAGCCCCCTCCTGCGTTCCCCGGCCCTGTTTTTCCTGGCCCTGCTTTTCGGTGCGGAGTTTCGCCCACTGCGTTACCGAGCCTTGCGGGTCGATATCCGCCACGGCAACCTTGAAGCCTTGGCCGCTCCAGAAGGTTGCCAGATGGACGATGAGGGTAGTTTTCCCCGCGCCGCCCTTTTGTTGAGCAATGGTGATGATCTTAGCCGTCATACGGGTATGATCCGCTCTCCCAGCGTCGCTGGCAAGGGCTGCGTGCGGTGCAACCGCGCAAGCGCTGAAAAATACGCTCATTCGCTTGACCCGCGCGGGCAGGGGCGGCACGGTTGCCGCCATGCCTATTCTGTCCGCCACCGTTGCCACCATCGCCGAAGCCGCGCGTCACCTCCGGTCTGGGGGGCTGGTGGCGTTTCCGACCGAAACCGTCTATGGGCTGGGGGCCGATGCGACCCAAGATAAGGCCGTGGCCGCGATTTATGAGCTGAAAAGCCGCCCGAGCTTCAATCCGCTTATCGCCCATGTGGCAGATTTGGAGATGGCAGAACGCTATGCGATCTTCGACCATCGCGCCCGTTACCTCGCCCGCCGCCTCTGGCCGGGCGCGCTAACCCTCGTGCTGCCGCGCAACCCCGCCGCCCTAATGTCCGATTTGGTAACGGCGGGCCTGCCGACGCTGGCTATTCGCGTGCCCGATCATCCGGTGGCGTTGCAGCTTTTGCAGGCGCTGGGCCGCCCGGTTGCCGCCCCGTCCGCTAACCGTTCCGGCAAAGTCAGCCCGACGACCGCCGAGCATGTGGACGAAGAGTTCGGGGCGCGCCTGGGGATGATTCTCGATGGCGGGCCGACGCGCGACGGCCTCGAATCGACCGTGCTTGATTTGACCGGCGACCGCCCGGTTCTGCTCCGCCCCGGCGGCGTGACGCGCGAAACCCTAGAAGCCTCGCTAGGAGAAATCGACGTGGTTGCCGAAAGCCACGCGGGAAACCCGAAAAGCCCTGGGATGCTGTTGAGCCACTACGCCCCGCGCCTGCCCGTCCGCCTGACCTGCGACAACCCCCGGCCCGGCGAAGCGCTGCTGGCCTTTGGGCCGGACGTGCCGGAGGGGTTCGCGCTGGTTGAAAACCTCTCGCCGCGCGGCAACCCGGTGGAAGCCGCAACCAACCTGTTCGCGGCCTTGCGCCGTTTAGATCAACCGGAGTTGACTGGCATCGCCGTTATGCCAATTCCCGCGCAGGGCCTTGGCCTTGCCCTGCAAGACCGGTTGCGCCGCGCCGCCAGTCCCCGTTAATTTTTCCAGTCCCCACTAATTTTTTAGGAGCCTGAGACCGATCATGCCGACCGAGGCCGTTCTTTCCCGCCTGCACGCAATTCTCGGCCCGAAGGGCGTGATCGTCGATCCGGCCCTGCTAGAGCCGCATCTGGTGGAGTGGCGCGGTCTCTATCGCGGCACGGCGCGCGTTGTCGTAAAGCCGGCCAATACCGCAGAAGTCGCTGCCGTGGTGAAGCTGTGCTGCGAAACCCGCACCCCTATCGTGCCGCAGGGTGGCAATACCGGCCTCGTCGGCGGCGCGGTGGCTGATGAGAACGCGGTTATTCTCTCGCTCGCCCGCATGAATAAGGTCCGCGCGCTCGATAAATCGGCCTACACGCTGACAGTGGAGGCAGGCTGCGTGCTGGCCGACGTGCAGAAGGCGGCGGAAGACGCCGACCGCTTGTTCCCGTTGAGCCTTGCCGCAGAAGGCTCCTGCCAAATCGGCGGCAATCTTGCCACCAACGCAGGCGGCACTGCCGTGTTGCGCTACGGCAATAGCCGCGATCTGGTGTTGGGGCTGGAAGTGGTGCTGCCGAACGGTGATATCATTCACGGGCTGCACGGCCTGCGGAAAGATAATACAGGCTATGATCTGCGCCACCTGTTCGTGGGGTCCGAAGGCACGCTGGGGATCATCACAGCGGCAGTGCTAAAGCTATTCCCGCGCCCGCGCGATAGTGCCACCGCCTTCGTTGCCGTCGAGAACCCGCAAGCCGCCATTGATACGCTAGCCCTCCTGCGCGAAAGCTCTGGCGATACGGTCACGATGTTCGAGCTGATGAGCCGCTTTTCCATCGAAACCGTGCTGAAGCATGTGCCCGGCACGGCTGACCCGGTGGAAACAATCAGCGCCTGGTACGCGCTGATCGAGCTTTCCTCTCCGCGCGCGGGCGGCGATTTACAGTCGGCGCTGGAAGAGGGCCTTGGCACGGCCATGGAAAACGGCTGGGTGACAGACGCCGCTATTGCCCAGAACGACAGCCAGCGCGCCGCCTTCCGCCGCATCCGGGAAGAGATTTCGGACGCGCAAAAGTACGAGGGCGGGAGTATTAAGCACGATATTTCCGTGCCGCTGGCCGCCATTCCGGCTTTTCTGGCGCGTGCCGACGCCGCGATCGAAAAACTCATTCCCGGAACCCGCCCTTGCAGTTTTGGTCATGCCGGAGACGGAAACTTACACTATAATCTTTCCCAACCGGTCGGGGCCGACCGGGAAGGCTATTTGCAGCAGTGGGAGGTGGCGAACCGAGTGGTGCATGATATCGTTCAAGACCTAGGCGGATCGTTCAGCGCCGAACATGGGATCGGTACGCTGAAGGTGCATGAGCTTGAACAGTATAAATCGCCCGCCGCCCTTGAGGCGATGCGCCAGATCAAACGGGCCTTAGACCCGTATGCAATCATGAATCCGGGGAAGGTCATCGCGTCATGACGTATCAGGCACCGCTCGACGATATTCGCTTCACGCTGCACCGGGTTGTTGGCGTGGCCGATGTGCTGCCCGACGGGATTGACGCCACCGATGTGGATGCGATTTTGGAAGAAGCGGGCAAGTTCGCGGGTTCGGTGATTGCCCCACTCAACTGGGGCGGCGACCAACACGGCGCGGTGCTGGAAAATGGCGTTGTCCGCACGGCTCCCGGCTTCCGCGACGCCTATCATGCCTTTGTGGAAGGCGGTTGGAACTCGGTCGGCGGTGATCCCGAGTTCGGCGGCCAGGGGTTGCCAATCGCGATTTCAGCGGCGCTTTCGGAACTGTGGAATAGCGCCAGCATGGCCTTCGCCCTCTGCCCGCTGCTAAACCTCGGCGCGATTGAGTGCTTGCAACGCCACGGCTCGGGCGCGCAAAAGCAAAAATACCTCGCCAAGATGATCGAAGGCACCTGGACCGGCACGATGAACCTGACCGAGCCGCAAGCAGGCTCGGACCTTGCGGCGGTCCGCACCAAAGCCGTTCCTGTTGGCGATGGCACCTATCGCCTCTCAGGGCAAAAGATTTACATCACCTACGGCGACCATGATTATACCGATAATATCATCCATCTGGTGCTGGCTCGCCTGCCCGATGCGCCGCCGGGCGTGAAGGGCATCAGCCTGTTCGTTGTGCCGAAGGTCATGGTTCACAACGATGGCTCCTTGGGGGAACAGAACGATCTGCGCTGCGTGAGCCTTGAGCATAAGCTGGGTATTCACGCCTCCCCTACCGCCGTTATGGCCTATGGCGATAACGCGGGCGCGCTGGGCGAGTTGATTGGGGAGGCCAATCGCGGTCTCGAATATATGTTCGTGATGATGAATAACGCCCGCCTGAATGTCGGTGTGCAGGGTATCGGTATTGCAGAACGCGCCTATCAGCACGCGGTTGCCTACGCGCGCTCCCGCACTCAAGGCAAGCCGCTGCCGGGCAGCCCCAGCCAAACGATTATCGCCCACCCGGATGTGCGGCGGATGCTGGTGCTCTCGAAAGTGAAAATCGAAGCTGCCCGCGCCCTGGCATTGGAAGCCGCTGCCGTGCTCGACCGCGCCCACAAGGGCGTTGAGGGCGCACAAGCGCGCGGTGATTTGCTCATCCCCATCGTCAAATCCTGGTCCACCGATCTCGGCGTTGCCGTTGCCTCCACCGGTGTGCAAATCCACGGCGGTATGGGCTTTATCGAGGAAACCGGTGCGGCCCAGCATTGGCGAGACGCGCGCATCGCGCCAATCTACGAAGGCACCAACGGTATTCAGGCCGCCGATCTCGTGGGGCGTAAATTACTGCGCGATGGCGGAGCCGCGATGACCGCGCTCATAGCCGATGTTAGCGCCACTATCGGTGATTTGACGAACCAGCCGGGCGACGATCTCGCTGTGGTCGCTCAAAACCTCAGCCTCGGCACATCGGCCTTACGCGAAGCGACCGACTGGCTGCTGATCGCGGCAAAAGAAGACCTGCGCCTGCCCTTCGCGGCCTCCAGTGCTTTTCTCGATCTCGCCGCCATCGTCGCGGGCGGCTGGATGCTCGCGCGCTCCGCCCGCATCGCGCAAGCCGACCTTGCCCAAGGCGGCGGCCACGCGGCGTTTCTAGAAGCCAAAATCATCGGTGCGCGCATTTTCGCGGAACATGAGTTAGTGCGCGCGAACGGATTGCTGGACAGCATCCGCAACGGCTCGAAGAGCTTGCTTCAGTATGATGAGGCGCAGCTTTAGGCATCGCGGATGGGGGGCGTGGCCCCCCAAATCTATTAGCGACGCGGCGCAGCTTGGGCGGCAGGATCGCTACCACCCAACGCAATAAGCCGTCGCGCGCTTTCCCGCTGAATGAGTGCTTTAAGCGCTTCCCGGATGAGGGCGGCTTTCTTCGGGATGCCGGTTAGGCTTTGAGCTTGATGCAAGAGGGTATCATCGAGGGTCACGGTCGTTCGCATTGCTTGCTCCTAATCAGCACTTTCTAAATAGCATTTATCGGGGCTATGAGCCATGCCTCAGAGCGACCTCAAAAACGCCACCAGCGCCGCCCGATCTGCGGCTTGGGCGCTCCGAAACGCTTCCTTCGCGCCCTCCGCTTCGCCGCCATGCCAGAGAATTGCTTCGGCGGGGCCACGCGCGCGGCCATCGTGGAGCAAAGTCTCGTGATGATTGACCATAGGGATCAGGCCAAGGCCCCAGAGCGGCGGCGTGCGCCAGTCTGCGGGACCGGCTTGGTGATCTGGGCGACCGTCGGCAAGGCCCGGCCCCATATCATGCAGCAGTAAATCGGTGAAAGGATGAATGGTTTGATGACGCAATTCCGGCACCGGATGATCGCCGGTTTTCAGGGTTTTGACGTGGCACGCAGCGCAGCCTAACTGCGTAAATAAGGCTTCGCCCTGCCGAAGCTCCGGCGTATCCCAGTCCCGCCGACGCGGCACGGCAAGGGTCTGAGTATACAGTGTTAGCTTATCCAAGAATTCATCGCTGATTTCGGGGGAGCCTCCCGACGGCGCGGCCAGGCAGGCTTTTTGCGCGGGTGGGCAGTTCTGCTGCGGAAAAAGCGATGTTGTCAGGCCAATATCGCCATTCGCCGCCCCGGCGTTTTGAGTCCGTAGATCGGGCTGATTGGCCTTCCAGCCGAACCGCCCTAACCGGTTGCCCTCAAGCCGATTGGGCCGACCGGAGACGGCCCCCGCCTGTTTCTGGCTTTCGGCCAGCGCCAGAATATCAGCCTCCGGCACAGCCTCCAGCAGGCCCAGCCCTATCACAGCAGGTGCCACGCGCAAGGAGGTCAACAATTCTTTACCGAGCGCCCCATAGGCAGGCTGATCGAGCGTGATGACGGGCCGCCGCAACATGTAGGCGGTACCATCGGCATAAGCTCCCGGCACATCCTGCCACGCCACCCGCACGCGGGCTTCTGCCGGAACGCCTGGAAGCGCCCGGTCGTTTATCTGATCGCCATAAGCGGGGTGTGGCTTTGCGCTTTTGGAACCAGCGTCCCAGACTGAAATCCGCACGAGGGCCGATTGCAGCGGCTCGCCCGGCGCATCCGGCACCTGCCCACGCCCATCGCGCAGGTGGCACGCGGAGCAGGACACGCGGTTAAAGGTTGGCCCTAACCCGTCGAACGTCACCGTCGAAGCTGGGGCCGTCACCCAATTGGTATTGAAGAGCCGATTACCGAAAAAAAACTCCCGCTGCCGTGCTGCCGAAAGGCCCGCAATCGGCAAGCTAAAAGCCATGTGCGTGGCGATTTTGCGGCCCGTCGAGCCTGCTAAATCGGGGCCAATCAGCGTTTCTTCTGCCCGGCTATGGGGCGCTGCAACCAGCGCCCCAATGAACATCACAGTAAAGCCGATAGATTTACAGCGCTGTATCGTCATCTCATACAATCCTAAGACTTGATGCTCTAATCGGCAACCGCAGGCACCGTGACGAGCACGCCGAGCACAGCCCCAGCATCTTGGAGCTTTATCGCGAGTTGAGTGAGATCTTTGATTAGTTTTTCGGCTGCCTTTCGGCCCTCACTGCCTGCGGGGGCGCCCAAAACGTCTCGATCAAAGGGGCGCGGCAGGGCTTCCGCAGCCGCTTCCACGGTGGCAAGCGCCGCCAGAACCTGAGCGTTAATCTCCGGCGCGCGCTGCCCCACGAGAGCCTGCAAACTTGCCCCCGCAGGGGTGGCCGCACCACCGCTATAGACTTCGCGAATGCCGCGAATGTTAAACAGAAAATCCTGCCAAGTTGTATCCGAGAAGCAAGAATGCTCGTCTTCCTGATCGCCCGAATCGAGGGCTACGGCAAGGCGTTCCGACATAAGCTCGAAACCCGAGAGGGAGGCGATACCGGCGAACATGCGGCCAAGCGCCTCGCGTTCATCCAGCGCTCTGAAAAAGTTGGCATAATTATCCTGACCCGCCGGATCCCAGGCTTTAGCAAGCCCGCCGATGTCTTCCACCAGCATATCGGTGACGGTCCTCAGATAAATTCGGCGACGGTCGTTATTGCCTTTGCCCGGTGTGTAATCCGATGCTTTGCGATCCCCCGGCCCCGTAGCCGATAAATCCTGACCCCACAACAGAAACTCGATGGCGTGCCAGCCGGTCGTTACATCCGCTTCGTCCGAAACTTGATCGCGCTCTAAAATCGCGGCACGGGTAACGGGGACGGCGCGATCATTGATCAGCCCGGCCTTCGGATTGCCCTTGACGCTATCAATGAAAGCCTCGTTCAGCGGCCAAGCGTTGATATGGATTTCCGGCCCTTCTTCGTCACCCTGCGGTGATTTTAGATCAATAGGACCGTCGTAAAAGCGGAAGGTTTCGGTTTTAAGGTACGGCACGCGCGCCGAAACCCAGGCATTGCGCGCATCCGCCAGCGTGGTTGCCGTTGGGGACTTCAAAAAGCGACTGATGGATACCTGTAAACGCTGGGCAGCCTGATGCGCGCTGGTGTAGCTGTGGAAAACATGCGCGATATAGCCGTTCACCTGGGCCGATGCTTTGAAATTGAACGCATTGGCGTCGGTAGAGCCGAGCTTATAGGTGGCAGGACGCCCGCCACCTTCGCCGCCACCCTCACCCCCCGCTGCCAGAGCCATCGGGAAAGGCGACGTGAGCAGCGATGCAGGATTGGTGAGCACGCGGTCGCCTGCCGTGCTCGCAACGAGAAATGCCCCAACACCCACCCAAAGTTTCGTCTTACCGTGCATAATACCCTCATTTCCTTCAAGCTCGCGCCACCAGCGCAAAGGCTTGCTTAAAACAGGCCAAAAGACTAAACACGAACGAGACGCATTCGCAACTGAATTGCGAATGATTTTCATTGTTAGGATTGCTTGAATGCTCGTGTGCTTGGGGGAGATTCTGCGGCCTGAACGCCTAACCGCAATCGTTACGGCTCTCAATAAGGCGTGGTTTGTCGAGGGTAAAACCACCGCTGGCTGGCTTGCTGCTGGCGTTAAGAATAATCAGCAGTCACGCGATGGCGGCCTCGCGCCCCTCGCAGCTGAAATCGAGGCGGCGCTTTCTGCCCACCCGGTTTTCGCCCTGGCCGCCCGCCCGCGCAAACTTCATCCGATTGTGTTCGCCCGCTACACGCCCGGCATGGCCTATGGCCCCCACGTGGATGATGCGCTGATGGGGGAGCCGCCGCTGAGAACCGACCTGGCGCTAACGCTGTTTCTGTCCGCCCCAGAGACCTACATCGGCGGGGAGCTGACTATTGATCATCCGGGGGGCGAGCAGAGCTATAAGCTGTCTGCTGGGGCCGGCGTGCTTTATCCTGCCACCAGTTTGCATCACGTCACCCCCGTGACCGAAGGCGTACGCTTGGTGGCGGTGACGTGGGTGCAAAGCCTGATCCGCGATCCGGGGCAGCGGGAGATTCTGTTCGATCTCGATACAGCCCGCCGCACGCTGTTCGCCCGCGACGGCAAAAGCCGCGAGGTTGATCTCATGTCGAAATCCTTGGCCAATCTGCTGCGGCTCTGGGCCGAGCCGTGAGAACGCGCGAGGCTGTTGACCCGCGCAAGCGGCGAGATTATACAGACTTCGTTTTCGGCCCCAACCGAGCGCCGGCTTAGCACAGTGGTAGTGCAGCGGTTTTGTAAACCGAAGGTCGCGGGTTCAAATCCTGCAGCCGGCACCATATTCCAGGGGCGTTTGTTGGCCATCTTCCGGCCAATACCCATAGGTGATATTCTTCCTGTGGCAGAGGACAAGGATTAGGATAATGGTCGCATTTTTTACCCATGCGAATATGCCCAAAGCGCGCACTCAATCGGATAGAAGCGCGCCGCATGATCCGCTTGCAGCCGCTTTGGCGCGCGGAGAACGTGCCAGAAACGAGCTTTTGGATCGGTGTGGAGGTACGCTCACATCCCGTGAAATGGCAAATTATTTAAGCGTTTCTCTGTCAACGCTGTATCGGTGGCGTGCTCAAAAGAAGTTATTCTGGTTGAAGTTGGGTGGTAATTTTGTTTATCCAAGATTCCAACTCACGGATAATGGCTTGATGATCGGAATAAGTGAAATAGCCTCAGCGCTTGATATTGATGACCCTTGGATGTCCGTTAATTTTATGCTCACAGGGGATTATAGACTTAACAACGAATTTCCTTTGACCGCTTTGAAGCGCGGTGAGTTTCGAGCCGTTTTAGCTGCGGCGAAAGCCTTTGGTTCCCAAGGTGCCGCCTAACACTCTGCCCCCAGGGCCGCCTGCCAACCTCGATCAGCGCGATTTGCCGATCGACATCATCACGGTTGGCACACCTGTTGTTCGGATACATCAGAAAATTCATCCCCCCCTTTATTTCGGACAGGGGGCGCTTTATAGATTTGATGCTCCCGACAAAAAATTTGGCGTTTGCTACACCGCGCATGACTTAAAAGGAGCCTTTGCGGAAACCTGTTTACGGGCGGTTGGGGATAGTTTCGTCTCACGAGACTATTTAGAAGACCGTTATTATTCTACCTTAATCGCCAATCGGGATTTACGTTTGGTTAGACTCTATGGCCCTGGGCTGTCTCCTGTCGGGGCAACCGCAGCCGTAACATCAGGTGACTATAGCGTATCGCAGGCATGGTCTAAGGCCCTCTATTCTCACCCCAATAAAGTTGATGGTATTGCGTACAAGGCTAATCACGATAACGATCAACTCTGTTATGCGCTTTTTGATAAAGTAGAAAAAAACATGACTATCAAAAATAATTTTGATTTTTTTGAAGATATTAATTTAATCGGCTTTATTTTGGATCATTATAGAGTAGCACTTGGTTAGGCGTTGAACAAGAAATGAGACATATCTTGCCCACCACCATCGTTTTCGATTTCGGCGGCGTGCTGGTCGATTGGGATCGGGAGTATCTCTATCGCAAACTCATCCCCGATTCTGACCTGCGCGCGCATTTTCTGGCTGAGATTTGCGATATGCGCTTTAACGAGCGCTTCGATTTAGGCGAGCCGCACCAGCAAATTATCGACGATCAGGTTGAGCGTTTCCCGGCCCATGACGCCCTGATCCGCGCCTATTATGCACGCTGGGATGAGATGATCGGCGGTGGCCTTGCGGATGGGATTGATCTGGTGGAGGCGCTGCACACCGCAGGCTATCCGCTGTTCGGTCTGTCCAACTGGTCGGCGGAGTTTTTTGCGCGGACGCGGCTGAAGTTCCCGGTGTTCGAGCGGTTTCAGCATATCGTTCTGTCGGGGGAGGTAAAACTGGTGAAGCCTGACCCGGCGATTTTCCATCACCTGTTCGCAGCCCTCCGGCGCAAGCCCGAAGAGATCGTGTTTCTCGATGATAACCCCGCCAATGTTGCTGCCGCGCGGGCGCTGGGGATCGAGACGATCCAGTGGGTTGGTGCCGCAGAGGCAATGCCCCGCTTGCGCGCTCTCGGTTTCAGTTTCTAACCCATGGCCCACAAGAAACTAACCCTGCCCAGTAAAATCTGTGTGGCGTGCCAACGCCCCTTTGTCTGGCGCAAAAAGTGGGAACGGGATTGGGAGCAGGTTCGTTACTGCTCAGACCGCTGCCGCAGTGTTGGGGCTGGGGCTGGGGCTGGAACTACCAGCGGCGATCATGCCGCCAATCATCCCGCCACCCCCGACGGTCATCGCGGCGGTGATCCCGGCGGTCGTCGCGCCAATCGCGGCGGTGGTGGTAAGACCGGTCGCGGTAAATGATCACCGGTCGATATTCTGGGGCGGGGCGATATTCTGGGGCGGGGCGGTAATAAACCGGCGGCGGGTGATCGTAACGTGGGCGCTGCGAGTCGTAATAATAACGCTCTCCGGCAAAGCTGGTCGCCCCCGTCACGCAACCGGACAGCAACACCAAAATTGCCATAAGAGACAAGCGCATCGGCATGATTTTCTCCACCGCAAAAACCTGAGATTTATCCTAGGCCAGCCGACCTATCCCCTCGCTGGCCGTCGTATGACAAATTGTTAAGGTGATCATTTCAGGCGAAACCATTGGCAGGACTGCAAAGTTTGGATTTCCGTTATGCCGGGAAACCTGTATCCTGATTGATCTTCTGAAAAATCAGAAGAAAACGGAGTTGAGGAAGAGAAACCGATGAGCGGGAAATGGACCCCCGATAGCTGGCGCACCAAGCCGGTGAAGCAGATGCCGAGCTACCCGAATGCCGCCGACGTGGCATCGGTAGAAGCCACCCTGCGTAGCTATCCGCCCTTGGTTTTTGCAGGCGAAGCGCGCCGCTTGCAGGCCCAGCTTGCCAAAGTGGCCGATGGGAAGGCGTTTCTGCTCCAAGGCGGCGATTGCGCCGAGAGCTTCGCCGAGTTCCACCCCGACAACATCCGCGACACCTTCCGCGTGCTGCTGCAAATGGCCGTGATTATGACCTTCGGGTCGGCCATGCCCACCGTGAAAGTTGGGCGACTGGCGGGCCAATTCGCCAAGCCGCGTTCGGAAGATACCGAAACGCGCGACGGCATTACCCTGCCCTCTTATCGTGGCGATGTGGTGAATGGTATCGAGTTCACTGAAGACGCCCGCATTCCCAATCCGAAGCGCCAGTTGCAGGCTTATAGCCAATCCGCCGCCACGCTGAACCTCATCCGCGCCTTCGCCCAAGGCGGTTATGCCGACCTGCACCGCGTTCACGGCTGGACGCTGGGGTTCGTCGCCCGCTCCCCCGCCGGGGAAAAATATCAGGCGTTGGCTGACCGGATCAGCGAATGCCTAGCCTTCATGGAAGCCTGCGGCCTTACCTCCGAAAGCTCGCCGCAGATCCGCGAAACCGATGTGTTCACCAGCCACGAAGCCCTCCTGTTGGGCTTCGAGCAGGCGATGACGCGGACAGATAGCCTTACCGGCGATTGGTACGATACCTCCGCCCATATGCTATGGATCGGCGACCGCACGCGCCAACTGGATGGCGCACACGTAGAGTTCATGCGCGGGATCAAGAACCCCATCGGCATGAAAGTCGGCCCTAGCATGGACCCCGCTGATCTTATCCAACTGATTGATCGGCTGAACCCTGCGAACGAGCCGGGCCGCCTAACCCTGATTGCGCGGATGGGGGCCGATAAAATCGCAAAGCACCTGCCCCCGCTGGTGCGGTTGGTGGAGCGTGAAGGCCGCCGCGTGGTGTGGTCGTCCGACCCGATGCACGGCAATACGATGAAAGCCGCCAGCGGGTATAAAACCCGCGCCTTCGATAATATCCTGTCGGAAATCCGCAGTTTCTTTGAAATTCACCGCGCCGAAGGCACGTATGCCGGCGGTGTGCATTTCGAGATGACCGGACGCAACGTGACCGAATGTATCGGCGGGGCGCAGGCCATTAGCGACGAGTCGTTGGGGGATCGTTACCACACTCATTGCGATCCGCGCTTAAATGGCGAGCAGGCAATTGAACTCGCCTTCCTCATCGCGGAATCCTTGAAAGCCGAGCGAGAAGCTGTAAGGCTTGCCGCAGCGAGTTAGGTGGTAGCGAGTTAGGTGGTCAGGCCATAACAGGCGGGCCGTTCAGGAGAATCATGAAGATTCCAGAGTTAGGCCCAGCCCTTAGAACTGAAGGCGCAGCCCTTACACCCGAGCAGGTTGCCGACCGTACCGATGCGTACTTCCTACGGACGAAAGAGATCGTCCGTAGGAATGGCGACGCGGCTGTTACCTATGCTGTGTTCATGCGGCGGCCCGTGTTGTTTGCCGCCAAGCTTGCCCTCGATTGGCTCACAGCGATGGCAGCGGCGCGGGGGGCGGCGTTCGAGATCGAAACCAAGCATAAAGAAGGCGATTGGGTTGGCGCGGGCGAGCCTTTGTTCTACGTCACCGGCTCTTTCATCCACCTCGTCGATCTGGAAACCATTCTGCTACAACGCCTCGGCCCGGCCTGTGTGGCGGCATATAATGCGTTTACGATGTGTGTGGATTTGCCGAATGTGGCGTTTCTCGCTATGGAAGCCCGCCACTGCGCCGGGCAAGAAATGGCCGAGATGATGGCCTATGCTGCCCATGTGGGATCGGACGCGGCTAAAAGATCTGTCGGCGCGGTTGGCTTCATCGGCAATGCCACCACCGCCACCGCCCATTATTTCGGGCGCGACGGCGGATTGGGCACCATGCCGCACGCGCTGATTGGCTATGCGGGCAGCACCTTGCGCGCTGCCGAAATGTATCACGAGACCTATCCCGAGAATGATTTGATCGTGCTGGTCGATTATTTCGGCCAGGAAGTGACCGATGCGCTGGCAGTTTGCGCGCGCTTCCCGCAGTTGGCGGCAGAGGGGCGTATCAGCTTCCGGCTCGATACTCACGGCAGCCGGTTTATCGAGGGGCTTGATACTTCCCTCTCCTACGCCGTGCTGGAAGCCCACGCACCGCAATCTATTCGCGGGTATCGCACGGAAGCCGAACTACGGCACCTCGTTGGGCCGGGGGTAACGGCAGCGGCGATTTTCCATTTCCGCCAAGCGCTCGATACCGCCGGGTTTATCAAGGTAAAAATCATCGGCTCCAGCGGTTTCGGCCCGGCGAAGTGCAAGGTGATGGCTGCCGCCAATGCCCCCGTCGATGTTATCGGCACCGGCTCCTACCTGCCCGACAGTTGGGGCGAAACCTACGCCACGGCCGATATTATCGCTTACGATGGCGAGCCTCGCGTGAAGCTTGGGCGCGAATTTTTGCTGCGGAAATGAAATTTCTGCGCCGCTTACTCCTCACCTTTGTGCTGCTGCTGGGTGTGGGGGGCCTTGGCTGGGCGCTAACGCCAGCGGGAACCGGCGCAGCGCTCTGGGTCATCGTCTCGCTGCTGTCGAATAAAGCGCCGCTGCCCTTCGCCCCCGCGATCACCACCAATCGCACGCAGTGGACGGTCGATGGCCGCACCCGCGACGGCGACATCTGGCTGCGGCAAGATGGGTGGGAGCGCGCTAGCCTAATTCTCGTGCCAGGGGCTGCCAGAGCAGGGCGCGACGATGCGCGCTTGCAGCTTATGGCGCGGATTTTAGCGGAAGTCGGCTTTCGCGTTATCGTGCCGGACCTACCCGGCATAGAGCGCTTCCAAGTGCTACCCGACCACGCCCGCGCGATTGCCGATGCAGTGCGGGTAGCGACGGATAGGATCAATCCCTCCGCCCGCGCGGTGGGCATTGGCGCGGTTTCCTACAGCCTCGTGCCCTCGATCCGCGCCGCGCTGGAGCCGGACGTGAGCGCGGATGTGCAGGGGATTTTCGCGCTGGGCGGTTTTTACGATTCCGAAGCCGTGATCCGTTTTTTCATAACCGGGGCCTTTCGCGGGCGCTTCGAGGATACGTGGCAGTTCCAACCGCCCAACCCGCGCTCGGTATGGGTGTTTCTCCAGGCCAATCTCGGGCGGCTGGAGGATGCCAACGACCGGGGTTTGCTGGCGATTATGGCGGAGCGCCGCCTGAACGATCCCAGCGCGCCCTTGGACGATTTGGCGCAAGGCTTAGGGCCGCAGGGCAAGGCCCTCTACGCGCTGATACGAACGGATGATCCCGATGCCGTTAGCGAGCTTATCGCCGCCCTGCCCGCCCCAATCCGGGCCGCGATTGCCGCCCTCAGCCTCGTTGATCTTGACCTCTCAGCCCTTGCCGCGCGCGTGACCCTAGTGCATAGCCGTTATGATGCGGTGATCCCTTACACCGAAAGCGAAAGCCTGTTAGAAGCCCTCCCCCCAGGACAGGGCCGCTTGGTTCTGCTGGAAGACCTGAACCACGCCGATATTGGCAGCCTATCCATGAGTGACGCTTTCAGCCTGTGGGGCGCAGCCCTAAGCCTGATGCAGTTTCGGCATATCACAGGATAAAATACTGCCACTTGACGCCAGTTCAGAATATGATATTGATTTGCGCCACGAACACAGAGGATTAAGCGGTGCCCCAAGTTTCTACCCTGCAACGACGACGAGAAGACGGCCCCCAGGGCCGGTTGGTTCGTCTGCGGATGCAGCGGGGTTCTGGGTTCTGCTTCATCGCCCTGCTGCCCTAGACGAGACCCGGCTTACCGGCTTTGCGCTTGACCAACCCTGCGGTTGGCTAAGACACGCGATTACAGGCTCTCTCAGGTTCAGGACGACGATAATGGTGACTTTCACTCAAGAACAACCGCACGATTCAGACGCGATTGAACACCTGCTCGACCGGGTTTTCGGTGCGGCGCGCGGCCAAAAAACCTCCTATCGCTTCCGCGACCGGGTAGCCCCGGTAGGCCCGCTCTGCTATGTGGCGAAAGAGGGCGATACGGTCATCGGTACACTGCGCTACTGGCCGGTCGAAATTGGCCCGAACGCCACCCCCGCCCTGCTGCTTGGCCCACTCGCCGTCGATGACACCTATCGCGGCTTAGGTCTCGGGGCCGATTTGATGGACGTTACCCTCGCCGCGTGTGCCGCCCACGGTCATCAAATTATCGTGCTGGTCAGCGATTTGGCCGAGTTCTACGGCAAGTTCAACTTCACCGCCGCTGCCCCCACGGGCATCACCATGCCGGGCGAAAAAACCGAACGGCTCTACGTGCGCGGCATCGTGCCGAAGGCGCTGGCAGGCGTCGAAGGGCCGGTTCGCCCTTTCGGGGCACGCTCCTTGAAAGCGCGCTCGGTGAAGAACCGCAGCGCGAAACGGAAGGCTGCGTAACGGTTTGAGGGGTACTGCGAGCGGCAGACTTTTGTGCAAATTAAGACTTATGCGACATAACAAGACAGTTTCTGCACAGCCCGCCTCGTGTTACAATGCACTATGCTTGTAACACGAGGCCCAAGTCTATGAGCGAAGCAACCTTCACATTCCGGGTCGATGAATCCCTGAAAACTGAGTTCGCCACGGCGGCAAAGGCCCGTGACCGGAGCAGCGCCCAGCTTCTGCGAGACTACATGCGAGACTTCGTGCGACAACAACAGGAAGCCCCCGCGCATGACGCTTGGTTCCGTCGCCAGGTACAAATCGGCCTCGACTCGGCCAATGCGGGCAACGTGATACCAGCGGCTGAAGTGGAAGCCGATGCCAAAGCTTGGCGGGCTGAAACACGGCGGAAGATGGCCGACACACACTCGTAAAATTGGTATTGGCCGTGAAATTGGTATGGGCGCGCCCGGCATACACTGACCGGATGGAAATACGCGAGCACGTCGCACAGCACGCACCAGCGGCAGCTTTGGCCCTCGATGAGCTATTGTCAGAGAAAGCTGGTCTGCTGCTCGATCATCCTGGCCTGGGCCGTGTTGGCCGGGTGCCTGGCACTCGGGAACTGGTCGCGCACCAGAATTACATCTTGATTTATGACGTGGCCGACGACGTGGTACGAGTCCTGCGCGTCCTACATGGTGCTCGGCAGTGGCCCGACAAATAGGCTCACCCCCGCTTATCCCGCATCGTCACGAACTCTTCAGACGCACTCGGATGCAACCCAATCGTGCGGTCGAACTGTTGTTTGGTTGCGCCGCACGTTAGCGCTACCGCAAGCCCTTGGATGATTTCCGCCGAATCCGGCCCCACCATATGCGCGCCAAGCACGCGCTGGGTCGGTTGATCGACGACGAGTTTCATGAAGGTACGCTCGCTTCGGCCCGAGAGCGTGTTTTTCATCGGGCGGAAGCGGGTCGTGTAAATATCGAGCGTATGGCCCGCCGCAAGCGCCGCCTCTTCAGACAAGCCGACCGTAGCCACTTCTGGCCGCGAGAAAACCGCACTAGGGACGATATTCTCGAATACGCTCATGGGGTTATTATTATAGAGGGTTTCCGCCACCGCCCGCGCCTCGGCAATGGCAACGGGGGTAAGATTGAAACGGTTGGTGACATCCCCCACCGCGTAGATGTTCGGCACCGAGGTCCGCGAATGACTATCGACGATGATTTCGCCCAGTGCACCCATTTCAACGCCAACCGCCTCAAGCCCAAGCCCCTTGGTGTTGGGTGCGCGGCCCGTAGCGAACATCACTTGGCCCGCGAGAATCATGGAGCCATCGGAGAGCATGACGCGCCGCGCCGCGCCCTCTTCCGATAAGCCGGTGATCGTGAGGCCCGGCATGAGGTTGATCCCGCGTGCGGTTAGCGACTCGGTAAGATGCGCCCGCACCTCGCCATCAAAGCCGCGCAGCACCTGCTCGCCGCGAAACACCAGATCGACAGAACAGCCCGCCGCCCGAAAAATCCCGGCAAATTCCACCGCAATATAGCCCGCACCGAAAATCACGATGCGCTCGGGCAGGGCTTTCAGGTCCAGCGCCTCGTTGGAGGTAATCGCAAGCTCCTTACCCGGCACGTCAGGAAGCGTTGGCCAGCCGCCGGTAGCAATTAGAATGCGCTCGGCGGTAACGCGCTGGTCGCCGACGTGCACCGTATGCGGATCAATCAGCACACCGCGCCCCGCGATGCGCTTAACGCCGGCCTTATCGAGCATCGAAATATAGATGCCGTGGAGGCGGTCTAGCTCGGCATCTTTCGCTGCAACCAGCTTGGCCCAATCGAGGCGCGCGCCGTCGAGGTGCCAGCCGAAGCCCGCCGCGTCGGCCAAGGTATCGGCAATATCGGCCCCATAAATCAGCAGCTTTTTCGGCACGCACCCGCGCAAAACACAGGTGCCGCCGATGCGCGCTTCCTCGATAATTCCCACGCGCGGCCCGTAAGCGGCGGCGCGGCGCGACCCCGCCACCCCGCCAGAACCCGCACCGATGGTTAGAAGGTCGAAATCATAGGCCATCTCTAGGCTCCAATGCCGCCCATGGCGATGAATTTGATTTGCACGTAATCCTCCACACCATACTTGGAGCCTTCGCGCCCCATGCCGGACTGTTTAACCCCGCCGAACGGGGCGACTTCAGTGGCAATCGCGCCTTCGTTGACGCCGACCATGCCATATTCCAAGGCTTCGGCGACGCGCCAAACGCGCCCGAGATCGCGCGCATAGAAGTAAGCCGCCAAGCCGTAATCGGTATCGTTCGCAAGGCGGATCACGTCCGCTTCATCGGTGAAGCGCACCAGCGGCGCGACCGGGCCGAAGATTTCATCCCGGATTACCGCCATATCAGGCGTTACATTTGCCAGAATGGTCGGCGCGTAGAAGCGCCCGCCCAGCGCGTGCTTATGGCCGCCGATTAGAATGGTCGCGCCCTTCTCGGTAGCATCCGCCACCATACGCTCGACCTTGGCAATGGCCCGATCATCAATCAGCGGACCCGTGGTAACGCCCGCCTCAAGGCCATTGCCAACCTTCAGCGCTTTGACCGCCGCCGTGAATTTCTCTGCAAACGCCTCATAGATCCCGGCTTGCACGAAAACCCGGTTGGCGCACACGCACGTTTGCCCGGCATTTCGGTACTTCGACAGTATCGCGCCGGCAACGGCGGCATCGACATCGGCATCGTCGAACACGATGAACGGCGCATTGCCGCCCAACTCCATACTAACCTTCTTCACCGTCTGCGCCGCCTTACCCAGCAGCAACTTGCCGACGGCTGTAGAGCCGGTGAAGGTGATCTTCTTCACTTTCGGATTAAAACACAGCTCATCACCAATCGGGGCGGCCTCGCCGAAGACGATGTTCAGCACCCCCGCAGGCAACCCGGCGCGCTCGGCCAGTTCAGCCAAAGCCAGCGCCGAAAACGGCGTAAGGTCTGAGGGTTTGACCACCAACGTACAGCCAACGGCCAAAGCTGCCCCCGCCTTACGCGCGATCATCGAAGACGGAAAATTCCACGGCGTAATCGCCCCGCACACGCCCACAGGCTGCTTGACCACGAGCAAGCGCTGACCACTGCGCGGCTGCGGAATAACATCGCCATACACCCGGCGGCCTTCTTCGGCGAACCATTGGATGTAGGCCGCGCCCGATAGAATTTCTCCGCGCGCTTCGGCCAACGGCTTGCCCTGTTCTGCCGTCATGATCTGTGCCAAATCTTCGACGTTCTGAGTGATGAGATCGGCCCAGCGGCTCAGAATCGTCGCGCGCTCTTTAGCCGGGCGGGCGGCCCAAACGGGGAAAGCTGCCGAAGCCGCGTCGATCGCCCGGCGGGTTTCCGTCGCGCCCATGTTCGGCACGGCCCCGATGGTCGCCCCCGTCGCCGGATTATCGACGGAGAGGGTCGCGCCCGCATCGGCGGCAACCCATTGGCCGTTGATATAAGCATGTTGGCGAAACAGGGCGGTATCGGTCAGAATCATTGAGTCTTCTCCCAAGTGAGCAGCGTTAAGCGACTGTAGTATCATGCCGGACCGTAATGCAAAACCAGAGAGACAAGCGCCGTTCAGGCTAATTTTGGGGCACGGCTGCCATGCGCGTAACCCCGCTTGCCGGGCGGGCGGCGACGAGATGGGCAATAACGCTACCCAGCGTCAGCTCACTCTCAACCCGCACCGGAAGGCGCGGCAACCCTGGCAGCACTGTCCCTAAGTGCAACGTGATCGGTTTATCGCGGTCTTCCGCTTTGTTCCAGTCGTTCTCGCGAATGATATAACCGCCCAACCGCTTCATCTTGAAGCGGCAAACCAAGGTCGGCCCCGAGAAAATCGTGTAGGTGGAGATAGGCAGAATCTGCGTCTGCGCCGGCTCGAAAACCGCATCGAACCGCCGCCGCCCGTCAAACAACGGAATCTGGGCCGGGCAGGTGGCGGCATCGGCAACTTGGCGCAAACTGAGAAAGGTTCCGGTTAACGGATCGAGCGTGCCGACCGTTTGTTCGAGAATAATCGGCGTGCGCGGCTCCGGGTCTTCGGGCGGGTTAATGCGCCACTCGGCGGGCCGATTGGGGTAGGCCGTCACCTCGGCGGTGCGCGATTGACCGCGAAACATCGCATTCGAGCGGAAAGAGACGCGCTGCACCAGCGTGGGCGACAGTGGATCGACCTCGGCCACGGCATGTTGGGACGAGCGCCAACCAATCAGCCAATCGACAAACCCTTCCGACTGCGCGGTCAAAGCGATCTCGCTCCGCAGATCGGTGGCCGTGTAGCGAATAGAATAGCGGGCGGCGGCAATGCCGCCCACATAAACGCGATATTCCAGCTCCGCCCCCGTCGGCTCCGCCGCATGGCCCAGCATCGGCAGGCAGAGGCTTCCCGCGAGCAGTAGAGAAAAAAGCGGTCGCATAATCGTGCTTTCGGCAGGGAAAAGAGATCTTCCAGTGAAGTGGGGTGGCCTGCTTTGAAAGTCCATCGTTCATGATCCCGCAAGACGCCCAAGCCTAATCAGTGTGGCAAGCAATTATTGCTCGGCGTGAGATGGTATGGCAGTCTCACTCTTGCAGGTGTGCGCGCTTGCGCGGCTCTGGGGGCGGCAGCCATGATGGTAGATGCATCGGCAGATATGCTGATTGATATAGAGCGGATGGACCGGGAAGACCCGTCCATTCGGTATCGCTCTATTATTTGTGCACTTCCTCGAATGCTGGCGCGCGGCTCCACCTACGAGGGGATCGAGCGAAGCTACGGCATCACTATCCTGCCGGAGCACCGCCTGCCGATGACCGCCGCTTCAGAATAAAGCCTAACCCTTTCCCTATTATCTGAAGCCGCCCGGTCCGGCTGTTTCTAGCGTTTAACGACGGCGGCGAGGGTGCATCCATCGCCGCCGCGCGCAAAACTAGCCGTCGCGAGGAAACGCTCCGGCGGCTGGCTCTAACGCTCCCGGTCGGGCGTCAATGCTGCGATAAGGCCCGCAAGGGTGCTGCCAACGGTAATGATGGCATTGGATACATCCGGCTTAACGCTCACCCCGAACCCGGTGACGAGCGCAATCAGCCCCAACCACGTGCTGCGTTCTTGCAGCCGTTCTAATACATAGCGCATAGGTTTCTCCTAGTGGAAACGGGAAAAAAATCAATCCAAGGCCAGCGTAGCGGCGGACTGGTACAGCGCTGGGGGATAGGCATTCCCCACGCCGTTCTCATGGCACACGATGGCCTGCATCAACCGCACCCAGGTTTCAGGGGTTCGGGGAAGCTCGGCATCCGGCGCAACGCCCAATTTTCGGGCGACGGCGGCGATATAGGCGTCGGTGGCATTTTCAGTAGGCGGAGCGTAGCGGTGCAGAATCGCCGTAACGCTTCGGCAGTGATAAAGATCGTAATAGGTCCGCAGTACGCGCCCTAACGCCCGTAATCCCCAGAGCGGTTCAGTGAACACAACGAACGCGGTATCGGCCGACTGATCGGGTTTCATGCCGCGCCAGATTGTGTGTGTGCGCCGAATATTGCCCGGATTATGATTACGAATGCCGCGCGGAACCTTGCCAGCGCTCATGGTAAAATCCTCTTCATCAGGTTTGTGAGATGGTCCCAGCCACCGCCCGCGAGCCAACCGAAAACACCGCCCCCGCCCACCGCCACGGCGGTTTTCGGTGCAGCGGTTTTAGGCTCGGTGATTTCGGCGGGAACTTCCAAAACGGACACGCGCCCCTCCAACCGCTCCACGCGCGCTTCCCCGTAATGCAGGTGGAGCTTCATTTCCGTGCTGACTTCGGCGAGAGATTGCGAGAGGCGGTGCAGGCTTTCAGCAGTTTGATCGAGCCGTTGCTCGGCCCGCGCCCGCCACGCGCGCCCTTCGCGGGTACCCGCCTGAATTTCGGCCAGCACGGCACGTAGATCGTCGCTCATGAGAGCCGCACCGCAAGGCATGTCGCCGCGCCCATTGCCGCAGGTAGGTTTTGCGTTGTTGCTGGGGCGGTCACGGTGTTCAGCAGGTAGGTTTGACCGCCCGGCCCCAAAAACACGAACCGCCCGCCTTGCGACACAATAGGGCGTTCGGTGTTGAAACTGGTGGACGCGGCAGGCAAGGCGGGTGAGATCGGCTGGAGCGTCTGCCCGGCATCGGTCGTGTAACCCATCATCGTGTCGGCGTAACTGTGGGCCAACACGACACCATTGGCATAGGCCGCACCGCGATAATAGCCCAGTGAAAGGACGCTCGGGTTGCTCTGGTCGAACCAAGCCGCCCCATCCGCCGACCGCGCCAATCCGGGAGTGTTGGCAACGCGGGCGGGGCCGAACCACACGCCGTTGAGGTGCGCGATTTGATATTTTCCAACGCCCGCAACATCAAACGCCTTCACCGCCACCCACGCCGCCGCATCGCTCACGCGGTGGTACCAGTTGGCCTCGTTGGCGATAATCGACACTCCGGCTTCCGAGCGCTCGAAGCTGGCAGCGAATGTCGCGGGTAGCGCTGCCCCTGCCTCTGTCCACGTCGCGCCGCCGTTGACGCTGGTCAGAACGACAATATTGTTCGCCCCGTCAAAGCCAAGCGCCCACCATGCGCCCGCCCGCCAGCGAAGATGCGAAATCTGAGAGAACGCGCCCGGAAGCGCAGGCGTGATGCTGGTAAAGTTGATTGCATCCGGCGAGCGCCACAGCACCCCCGCGACGTTATCCCACACCAACCAGCGATCGCCATAATCGGCGCTATCGCCCTTCACGCCGGGGATGTTTACCCACGGCTGCCCAGCGCCCAGCGACCGCGCGGACCCGGACAAGCCGACCGCCAGCAAGCGCTGAATAAGGCTGTTGTTAACGGTGATCGAAAACGCACGATCCGCGAAAGCGCCGCTCGCGGCTGTGGCACGCGCGGTGAAATTAAAAACCTCGGGCATAGCTCGCCTCCTTATGAAACTGTGATGGTATAAACACGGCTGCCGTAACGGCCTGCGGTATCGAGGCGGGCGATGGTTAGGCTATAGGCCCCGCTGGTCGCTTGCGCGCTCACCGTGCCGCTGATAGCCCCCGTGCCGCGATTAAGCGTTAACCCCCACGGCAAGCCGCCGCTGAGGATGTAGAACGAGCCTGCGGTTGGGGCCGTGGTTTGCGCGATGCTCACAGCATCCCCCACGGCAAAGCTGCCAAGATCGTTCGAGGCAGGCGCGGACCATGTATAGGTTTCCAGCGGGTCGAGGGTTGCGCCGCCCGTGTCCGGCAAGGTTCCCGCCAGCGCGCCGGTTGCCCGGTCCAGAACAAGCCCCCACGGCAGAATCCCGCCGCTGATCGTGTACTGGTCTGCCCCGGCAGCATTCAGGGTTAGGCTTGCCGCCGCCCCTTCCCACAGTGTGCCGAGGCTCCCTGCTGCTGTGCTCCAAGTTGGCGCGGGGCCAGGGCTATCTTGCGCGCCGCCGATCACGGCTAAGGTGCCCGATAGCGCCCCGGTGGCGGTATCGAGGGTAACGCCCCACGGCAGCAATCCGGCGCGAACGACAAACCCAACCGCCCCGGTTGCCGCCAGCACGACCGAAAACCCGCCGCCTTGCGTGGCAACTCCCAAGCTCCCCGCTGGCGTGCTCCAGGTTGGCGCGGACGGCGACGGCCTGGGCGTACCCGCGATGGTATCGCCCGCAAGGGCTAAACCGGGCGGCAGTGCGCCCGATTGAACCGCGTAAGCACTCGCCCCCGTCGCCAGCAAAGTTTGCGAATAAGCCTCCTCCCACTCGGCTTCGAGCAGCGGGGAGGTTGTAACCCACAGGGGGGCTGAGTCGCCAATCGGCAACCAAGACCGCACGGCAAGCAGCATGTTACGCCTCCTTGTAAACGATAGCGGCATCCCAGCGGGTTTCCCCTTGGGCTGCTGACAGGGCGATACGGGTGCGGGCGTTCGGGCCGGTCGCAATGCTACCCATCGCGCCGCCGTTCCACCTGACTGTCTCGCCCGCAGGAGCGTTGAGCGTGAGCGTTCGCCCGCCCGTGCCGTCCTGATCAATGATGAGCGTGACGCCGATGATGGTGTTGGTGTTGGCAATGCGCGCGGGCAGTGTCAGCGTCGCGTTCCCCGTCAGGCGATAGTGGTAGGTGTTCTGACTGTCGAGCGCGGGCAGTGTTGCCGTCGTGCTCGCATCGGCGCGCGCTTGCTTGGCTTCGCGCACGCCCAGCAGCCGCCCGCCGATGATGTTCCGGTTGGTGAAGAATTGCTGGACAGTGCTTTTGCCGAGCGCCCCTGCGGCGGTGCTTGTCGGGACAATATCGGTATCGGCCACGGTTGCGCGAACCGGAAGGGCAGGCAGCAGGGCGTTCCCCGTGATCTGACCCGGCGTGCCATCGGGCTTGCAGACGATAAAGCCCGCCGTTCCTGCGGTAAAATCCGCTGCAAGAACGGGTAGAAGGTTTGCCTTTAGGCTGACGGTCGATGTTGCGCCAGAGACGGTTACGGCGATGCCCTTCGCTCCATCACCCGCAACGAGGGCCGGATCGCCTTGATCGCCTTTCGGACCAATAGAACCGGGAGCACCCGCAGGCCCCGCATTGCCCGGATCACCCTTCGCGCCCGGCAAGCCGATAGGGCCAGCCACGCCAGGGGTGCCAGACGGACCCGTTGGACCCGCCGCACCGGGAGCGCCCTGCGAGCCTGGAAGACCCTGAGCGCCTTGCGGCCCGGCAACATCATACGCCGCCCATGCCGCGCCATCCCAACGCAGCAAGCTAGAGGTGGCGATATTGATGACCAACGCGCCCAGCGTCGGTGGCTCGAAGCTCCAAGCGTTTACCGGGGCGGCCCCGGCGGGGGTGCCAACCCATTCGGCAATATCACCCGCCTTCCCCGCGAACGCCCCCGTGGGTGCGGCCCCGATAAGCCAGCGCTGCTGGTGCGCGGGCGTGATCGGCGGCGCGCTCAACACCGCCAACACGGGTTGTCGCCAAGACGATCCCGCAAGGCGCAGCAGCATATTGTTCAGAATAAACGCAGCATCGCGCAAAACAGTGCCCGTGCCATCGTCGGCAACGGCACCGGGATACAGAAGTTGTGTGTGCATGGGCGGGATTCCTAGCGGATATAAACGAGGGTCACGGTTTCAGAGACCGGGCGCATCACGCGCCAGCGGTCGCCGAGCGACTGGCCCGTGAGAACGGGGACTTGTCCCACGAGGCCGACGAGCACCCATTCCGGGCGTCGCGAGCGCGGGATATAGGGGCGTGATGGGTCGTAGGCAGGGTTAAGCGCCTGAGTGCGGTAGGCAGGGCCGTCCACGTCCGTCACATCGGCCCAAACAGGCGCACCGAAAGCATCGGTTAAATACATCCCGGCCCAATGGGATTCAGCCGCATTGCCGATCAGTGCCAAGCGGGTATCGGCGGGGCGCGTTACACCAATAATATCGGCAGGGTCATCCTGTGCCGTCGCGGCTTGCACTCGGCCTTCCTTCAGAACAACGGCCAACCCTGGTGCGAGCGGCAAGCCGCCACCGGTCTCGAACCATTCGGCGTAATCGGCGGCCTGAATGGTTAGATTTTTTCCGTGAAAAACGCCGTCCATCGTAATCTTCGCCTGAAGCGCGCCGATGTTGGCGTAACCAGCAAGCCAATTCTTTGCCGGGTCTGGCGCTTGACTGACGGCAAGGCCCACGCAGTCGGTAAAGTTCATCGACTGTGAGCCGTCCAGCTTAGTGCCGCCCCGGAGGCAAACGCCCCCATCGCCGCCCGAAGCCCCAATGGCGCCATTTTCGACACCGAGACCGCCAGGACTCCAGGCGGCGTTTGTCGCGCCGCCCGTATAATCAATCCGGTTATCTCTCGAAAACAGCAGATTGCCGTCCGTTGCCGAGCCGCTGTAAACATCCGGCGTATCGGTCAGGTCGATGAATTTATCAACCCCGCTGCCGCCCCCGCCGCCGCCGCCGCCAGAGGCGTTGAGCGTAAACGTGCCGCCAGAAATACTAATGCTGCCCGTCACATTACCGCCGTCTTGGGTTAAGCTCGCGGGAGGCGCGGGGGCGTTGAGGGTAAATTTCTTGTTCTTAATCGTGCCGCTGACATTGCCGCCCTGCTGCACGAACTCCAGATCGTTCAAGGCTTGCTCGATCAAAAATTTAGCAATGCGTTCGGCGATCTTCTCAATCGCTACGCCCAACTGGGTCCAGTCGGTATAGGTCGGCACCAGTCCGGCCTTTAGAATGGCGTTGCGGATGCACTCGGTAATCATATTCGCCCAATAGGCGCGCAGCGGCGTGCCGAGAAAGCCCGCCTCCAGATCACAGTCGATAAAAAAGCCCGGCTTATCGTGGATCGAGCCGGGCGGGGGAATGTCTAAAGGGTTCGGCACAACCAGCGTTGTGTCGGCATCGCGCAAGCGATCCATGGAAAACTCCTGAATGTCCGTTGAAAAACTACGGCGCGACTGCGCCGCGCCGCTTATGCGGCGGAAGCCAAGCGGTTCGGAGAACTGCGCCCGGCGTCTGAGGGCTAAACTAAAAGCACCGATCCGGGTCGCTGTTCTGGCAGAAGCTCGATCCGTACCGGAAGAAGACGGACGTGTGGGCAGGCTTGAGGCGCTGGAACAGGCATTCGAGCATCGCTTGCGCTTCCGGCAAGCTCACGCCGTCTTCGAGTTCCACGCAGCGGATATGCACTACCCAGGCGCAGCAGCACCCGGCGCGATGCCCCGCTCGCAGGCAGCCCGCCCCTACCGGGAACGGCTCTTCGATTTGCACATCGAAGCCTAGCAAGGCGGCAAGCTCGATGAAGTAACGCGGGCTTGCGCCGCCTACCGCATTCTCGGTCGCAACGATACGCTGGCGGCGCGCGTCCAGCCCCGTGACCTTGGGCATACAGAGATCGGGCAGACCGAGCCAGCGCTCCCACCGGCCCAAAAGTTCGACCAGCGCGCGCGGATCAAGCTCATCCAGCAGGCGGCAGACGCGCTCTTCCAGCGTGATCGTGCCGGGGGTTTCGGGGAGGGCGAGCGTCGCGGCGATAGCGTCCATCAGCTTCACCTGCACGCTTTCGGGATCGCGCGGCCAAACCTCGCCGCGCGGCAGAAGCTGCAACAGCAGGTGCAGATAATCGTCCCGCCCTAGGCCGCAGACGGGTTTGAGGAGGGGGCTGGGATCGGTCCAGCGTTTGATGAGGCAGCGGCAGAAGGCCGAGGGGGTGAGCGCTACCATGCCGCTAAACCCAGGTCACGCTGCCGAAAATCGGCAGTTGTTCCGGCCCGATAGCGATATTCGCCGCCGGGCTGAGCGGCACATGGTCCCACTCGCCCGCCGCAATCGAGATAGCCTCGCGCACATGGCTCACCAACAGCGGCTGCCCCGGCGCGCCGTCCCGGAGAATCATATCTTTCAACTCGGCGATAATGGCAACGCGCACGTCGGGGATGGCGGCATTACTCTCCGGCACCAACGATTGAACCACGAAATCCACCGGAACCGGGTTGGGGGCTTTCACAATCACCATCGCCGTTACCGGGCGGCGGTCCTCGATATAGGCTTGGACGTTGGCCACGTCCTGCGGCAAGGGAATGCCATTCGGGTAGCTTTCGTCCATCGTGAACAGCACGCGCACTTGGCACGGCGGCAACACCCGAACCCAGGCGCGCGTGACACCCGGCACTTCCAAGGCCCAGGCGATATAATCATGGGCCGCGCCGCCGTGGGGAGCGCGCTGAACCCGCGCCCGCAGCCGCGCGCGCAAACTCTCGTCGCTCTCAATCTCGGCCCCGCCGCCAAGGCCCAACGCCCCCACGGCTGCCGCAGCGGCAACCCCTGCGACGGGCGAGACGAAGCGCAACTCGGTCCCCGGCGCGGCATTGCCCAGCGCCCCCAGCGTGAGCGCGTCCACCGACACGACCCCCGCGCCGCCGGAGCCGATGAGCGTAGCTTGTTCAACCGTATATTCCGCCCGGTCCCCCCGCAGCAGCCGCGCCCCCGCCGGGACCACTGCCCCCGACAGGCCCGTGACCGTTACGCTGCCGCCCGCAGGCGTTGCGGGTTTGCGGAGGAGGCCGCGCCACGCCGCGTGCCGTTCCAACACCTCGCCCGTGGCGCGATCCGGCAACACCGCTTCGGCGATCCCGTCGAGATACCCATAGACCTCGTGCAAACCGCCCGCGAGCACCGCCGCGATGACCGACAGATTGTTCCAGCGCAAGCGGCTATCGGCCCCCGGCAGGCGCGCATTAATCTCGGCTTCGGCCTGACGTAGGAGATCGTCAATCGCCGGGCGCGCGAGTCCTAAACTATTGGGTGTGGGCATTCTCAGCCTCCCGAGAGATCAAGATTAAGGGATGTCAGCGAGAAATCGACGCGGGTGTTATCAAACGTTACCGCTAGCTTGGCGGCAGGCGGCGGCGCGCCGGAGCCTGAAGAGGGCAAGCAGAACTCCAACCCCTGCCACGCCCAATCGAGGCGAATAGCGAAGTTGGCCTTCTTCGGGCGGTACAGCTTGATCTCCAGCGCCAGCCATTCTTCACGCGGAATGAAGGGATTGACCTTCACGCGCTCGGCAACGCCATCGGCAATCAGCCAGGCCAGCGCCTCTTCGGCATAGAGCTTCGCCCGGCTAACCACAGACGACATCTGCTTCTCGCGCGACAGCAGCCAGAGCCGGGAGCCAATCGGCTGCGGCAAGAAACTATCCGCCCACCAGCCGCGCCGGTCGCCCGAAAGCCTGATCGGTTCGGGCAACCCCGGCCCGGTCAAATCATCGGGCAACACGTCGTCATCCAGCGCGCGGCGGTGGGTGAAGAGGGAGATTAAAACAGAGGTGAACAAATCACACTCCGCCAGCAGCGCCGGGGGCAGCAAAGCCCAGTCGCCGCGAAACCGGGAAGTGTCCCAGCGCGTTGTAATGTCGGGCATCGAAAGCCTCATGAAAGATTAAGGGGAAAGCCCTTGGGGGCAGTTAAAGCGGGTAGCTGTAGATCGTCCGGCCACAGCGCGCGTCGCGTTCGGCTTCGCGCGCCAGCTTCTTGCGGAGGTCATAGATGTCGATGGTGGGCGCAGCGCGGTTCATGTCGATTACGCGCAAGTTTAGCAGCAGAGCATCCTGGGACTCTTCAAGCTGCTTGAGTGTTATCGGCGCATCTTCCGGCACGGACGGCGAGGGCAACGCAATCCGCTGCGGCACCCGGCGCGGGCCGGTAGTGTCGTCCACCAGGATTGGCGGCGGTGAGACAGTCAGGCCGACCCCCATTTGTTCCTTCGTTGGCAGGGCTGGAAGCTCGAACACGGGCAGCGCTGCGCGCCCGTGGCGCACCCCGCCTTTCGACCCAAGACTGGGAACCCTCTTCAACAATGGCGGCAGCGCGGCCCGCTCGGGCGGTTTCACGCCAAGCTTCCCCCAAACCGAGGCTATCTGTCGGCGCTTTGTCGCCTCCTCGGGGGTGAGGGTGGTAACGGGACGAGCATTCAGCGTCAGCACCCCGGCGTCATTCACCAAGTACAGACGATCCATCGACGCAACCTCAACCCCGAAAGCCGCGCCAATCCGGGGATCGTCGCGCAAGACGGTCAGATACGCCTGCCATTTCTGCTTTTGCTCGGGTGAGAGCGTGTCAAAGCCGGTGTTCGTGACCATCTTGGCAAAATCGCCATCGCCGAACACTTCAGCCAAGGCGGGCGATCTGAGGTGTGTTGTATCGTCGCTTGGAACCATCAAACCCGCCCCGTCAAGCAGGCCACCCGCCTCCTGAAACTCCAACCCACCCGCCAGATAAAAATCAAGCGCCTGAGGGCGCTTATAAATTTGCGAATAGGCGGCGGCGGTATTTTGCCGCGCGGCGGCATCGAAAAACTTCCCAAAATCCTTTTCGAAAACCTTGCCCTCGAACGTGCCGATGTCGAGATAGGGCAAGTTTCGGTACCAAGCGACGAGTTGATTCATCCACTCGGTATAATCTCCCTTCAGACTATTCGCTGCCGATCCGGCCCAATGTTCAGGTTCGAGGGAGATGCCCTTTGTGCTGAGGACGACGTCTTCAATTAAAGCCTCTGCGTTATCCTCTGGGATTCCCTTTTCCAGCACTTTATCAACAATCCTCAATGCCAATCTATCGGAAGCATCCTGGAACGCAATTGGGGTTAATGTCTGCCCCTTCCGAAGGGCGGCGAGCATCATGCTGAACCGAACATAGTTCGCGAGCGGCCCCTCGCCTTGATTGATCTGGGTGGCGAGATGGTACCAATTCGGCACCGCAGGCTTAATGGCGGAATTAGCGCGGGCCATGACCTCCAAGCGCCGATAAATCTCGGGCCAATTCTTATCAGCTTTCAAGGTCTCAATTTCCGCTTTCTGGGTGTCAGTCAGCGGAAACCTTTTTTCGGTTACGGGGGAATTTGTCATAATTGCCAGTCTCCATAGCAGTTAAGAGAGAGTCGAGAACGCCGTTCGGTTGAATGAAATCGCAGAGATCGTCCTTTCGTCCAGCGGCCCTATCGAAATAGTAATTTTTATAATTTCCATATGTTGAAATATAAAAATCTTCCTTACATACATTATTTGTTAATAGGCTCCCACTAATACCGAACGAAATAGGTTCAATCCAAAATATATTATAATCATTATAAGAAATATTAGGATTAGACGAGCAATATGGATAGCGGCCAATACAGATTTTATTGGTTTCAGGCTCCCGATGGATCAGAACACGCAAAGGAAAAACCCTGCACTCCCCCCATAAGGGATTGCAAAGTGTCGTTTCTCTCCCCGAATAACGGGCCGGCTGGGCTACATCGGAACGGACATATAGCAGCCGATCCTCAAGCCGGTAGCGGAACATCAGCGTATCTTCGCCCGGTTCGGCAAATAACCAGACCGCTAGAGTGGAAAAAGGGAATTCTTCGTAATACCAATCAGAGATTCTATATAAAGAAAAAACTATTACTAAATATATAATCAGACTATAAATTGGAAAAAAGAGAATCAAAAAAAACGATTTTATCGGATTGTTTTTGATCCAATTTAAAAGACGTTTGAGCATTCTCGATACCCCAATCTGCTAATACTAGAGTCTAATCGCTGAATTAGCGCGGGCCATGACCTCCAAGCGCCGATAAATCTCCGGCCAATTCTTATCAGCCTTTAACGGCTCAATCTCGGCCTTCTGGGCCTCAGTCAGCGGAAACCTTTTTCCGGTTACGGGGGAATTTGTCATAATTGCCAGTCTCCATAGCGGTTAAGAGGGAATCGAGTACGCCGTTGGGTTGGACTAGGGGACAAATTGTTTGTGGATGACCATAAACTCGATCAACAAAATAATCCCGATATCTTCCAAAGGTAAAAATATTATAGTTTTCGTTACAAGCGCGAATCTCCAATTTCCCATCATAATTTGTATAACTTGGGGGGTATATTACAAACTCCGCTCGATAAGCATAAGGCACATCGAGAATTGATGAGCAGTCTGGATAGCGATTGATACAGATTTTACCTGTTTCAGGTTTTTTATAGATCGGCACTTCCAAAGGAAAAACCCGGCACTCTCCCCAAAGAGGATTACAAATCGCCTTTTCTCTTCCCGAATATCGAGCTGGTCGTGCCATATCGGAGCGGACATACAGCAGCCGCTCCCCAAGACGATAGCGGAACATCAACGTGTCTTCGCCCGGTTCGGCAAACAACCGGACAGCAAGATTGGAAAAAGGAAATTCTTCGTAATACCAATCTCGAGCTAATCCAATAGGAATAGCAATAGAAAGGAAAAATATAAACCCATAAACTGGGAAAAAGAGAATCAAGAAAAAGGATCTGATTGGGTACTTTTTGATCCATCTCAAAAGACGCTTAAGCATTCTCGATAATCCTATTCGCACGGGCGATAGCCCCCAAACGCCGATAAATCTCGGCCTTCTGGGCCTCAGTCAGCGGAAACCTTTTGTCGGTTACGGGGGAACTTGTCATAGTTGCCTGTCTCCATAGCGGTTAAGAGGGAATCGAGTGCGCCGTTGGGTTGAATAAAATCACATAGATTTTCCTTTCGTCCAGCAGCCCTATCGACATAATAATTTTTATAATTTCCATATGTTGAAATATAAAAATCTTTAAAACATGCTTTATTTAATAATTCATTTACATTTACATTAGAAGATGATGAGTAAATAGAAAACTCCCCTGTCAAATTATAATCTGCGCCAAGCGCATACGCGCAATCTGGATAGCGGCCAATGCAGATTTTATCGGTCTCAGGCACCCTGTAGATCAGTACGCGCAAAGGGCTAACCCTGCACTCTCCCCAGAGAGGATTACAAATCGCCTCTTCTCGTCCCGAATATCGGGCTGGCATCGCTACATCGGAACGGACGTATAGCAACCGATCCCCAAGGCGATAGCGGAACATCAACGTATCTTCGCCCGGTTCGGCAAACAGCCTGACCGCTAGAGCGGAAAAAGGGAATTTTTCGTAATACCAAGCCACAATTCCGGCATAAGGAGCCATCACCATGAAGAAAATTATTGTTCCGTAAACTGGAAAAAACAAAATCAAAAAAAACAATTTTACTGGATGATTTTTGATCCACCTCCAAAGACGCTTCAGCATTTTCGACACTCCTTCTCCTTAACTCCGTGCCACAAACGGAACGCCTCTTCGAAATAATATTCCTATACCAGAAACAGCAGAGCCATCAGCCTCGGCCTATAAGTCTAACGGTTGTTCCGATGACGAACAAGAGCGGAACGAGTTACCCCGTTCCGCCCGTGCTCAGGCTAACGCCCGACGCGCATCAGGCCGACGCGCTCTTCTGCTTCCGCGTGGGCCAGCAGAAAATCTTCCACGTCGAGCGCGTCGATTTCCGAGGGCTGCCAGTGGAAGACGGCGGCAATATCGGCCCTTAGCTCGCGCCAGTTCCGAGGAACGGTTGGCAGAAAGGGCGCAGGAACTCCAGCAACTTGGGATATTCCTCCGCCGAGATCGCCTCGATCAACTCCACCGGCTCCCCGGCCAGGGCGGCGAGCAGATAGAGCGTCGCGCCCAGGGGGCCATCAGCCCGGTCGAAGGCTTTCAGGTCACGGATTTTAAGCTCAGTCCGAAAATGCAATTCTTCCACCTTGCGGCTGGCAGTGAACTGTACGGGCGTTGCGAGGGTATAGGTCAGTTTGTCCATAGGGATTCTTCATAAAAAAAACCAGCCGGAAGGGCTGGCGGGGCAAACGGTTCCTCTGCTGGGCAGAGGGGCGATTAGGAGCGGCTGTAGATCGTTCGGCCACAGAGCGCGTCGAGTTCGGCTTCGCGCGCCAGTTTCTTGCGGAGGGCATGAATGTCGATGGCGGGCGCGGGACGGTTCATGTTTATGACCTCGATGTGCAGCAGCAGCGCGTCCTGCGCTTCTTGCAGTTGCTTCAGCGTTACCGGTGCATCTTCCGGCGCGGGCGGCGGGGGCCGTTTGAGAGGTTCGGGGCCGCTAAAGACAATCGGCTGCGGCGCCTCTTGCCGGTGCAAACCATCAAACAGGCTTTTCTTCGGCTTGACCGCCGATGGCTTCGGGATCACCTTGCGCGTTCCCGTCGGCTTGCTGTCTGGCTTTTGCGGCGACGTGAAAACCGGCGGCGACGTGACGGTTAGCTGCGGCCCCGAGCTTTCCGATGGGTAGCGACCATATCCCACGGCAATATCGAGCGCCGCCAGCCCCTCCGGCGTGCGCGCGGCTTCCGCCAAAGCGCGCTTACCATTGGCGACGATATCATTCTTGACGCGGTAACTAATTGTTCTCCTACTGCCATCCGGCGCGCGATAAGGCATTGGCGGGGTCAAGGCTTGCCCAGGAAGATTTATTTTTGGCCCTTGATTGGCGTGTTCATTCGGCGCGACCGCGCGCAGCATCTCCCCCTGAATACGGCGGTTGGTTTTGAGATACTCTTCGATAATGCTAGGGTCGAGCGGGCGCTTATCCTTATTGCGCGGGTCTTTCGCCCATTCTTCCAAAATCGCCGGTTTGA
>JAYSQZ010000019.1:0-193291 GCA_043721315.1 Alphaproteobacteria bacterium | reverse complement strand
ACGGCGATGTTGGCTCTGATCGCTGGTTCTACTGCGACTGAGCATGTGCTGTACTACTACAAGGAAGCCGGTGGTTCGACGGGTGATAACGCCGTTGACGCCAGCGAGTTGACGCTGATTGGTGTCATCACCTCCGCAGCAGCAATTGCTGTTACGGACCTTGGGTTCGGTACCTAACTCTTCCGGCCTTCGGGCCACAGGGTTAACGCCTAAAAGCGCCGCCCCAGGGGAAACCTTGGGGCGGTTGCTTTTGGGTTGGGGCAGGCTGTGCTACTCTGTTCCGGCCTGGGGAGGACCGCGATAATGCCAACGATTTGTATGTTTTATGGAATGCTTATCCAAATGTACTGGGACGACCACGCGCCGCCCCACTTCCATGCGATCTATGGCGACCACCAAGCTCCCGCGCGTTTGACGCGCAAAGCACGTCGGAATAGATATACGCGGCTTATGCGTTAGCGAAGGTAGTCTTCCACGCCGTGCAACGCAGTTGGTGCTGGATTGGGCCGAGCTTCATCAAGCGGAACTCTTGGAAAACTGGGCGCTTTGCCAAAAGAAACAGCACCCGCACCCCATTCCCCCCCTGGCTTAAACGAGGAGAAAGGCGATGCACTGGAGTGTTGTGGACGTAGAATCGGCAGGGCCGCGCCTCTTAAAAGTTCGGTTTTCGGATGGCTTAACCGGAACGATCCGCATCGATCCCGCCTACTGCACCGATGCCTTCCGCCCCTTGGCCGACGATGCCCTTCTCGCGCAAGCCGGTATCCTCCACGGTGCAATCGTGTGGCCAAACGGCCTAGACCTTGCCCCCGATACGATGTACCGCGCGATCAAAAACAGCCCAACACGGCACTATGATGTCGGCCAATACAGCCCAAGCGGATAAGAGAAACCCTATGTTGCTGGATGTTGTTTCTGTCAAGGCGCGGCCAGAGTATCGGCTTGATATTGTCTTTGAAAATGGTGAGCAACGCCGCTTCGATATGACTCGACTGATGGACCGAAAACCGTTTAATCATTTGAAAGACAATAGTTTTTTCGGGGCGTACATCGACTACGGTACCGTCGTCTGGCCCGGCGACATCGACATCGCCCCGGAAACCCTCTACGCGGATTCGGTGCCAATTGCCCGGCCTTCGGGCCAAAGGGTTAACGCCTAAAAGAGCCGCCCCCCTGAAACCCCCTCGCGCGGAAACCTTGGGGCGGTTTCTTTTGGTTTGGGGGGGGCGGGGATAGTATCGAGGCCTATATAAACCCAGAAAATTGCACCCCATCAGGCCACCCTTTTCGGACTCTCCCTTTTTCCTGAGACGGTGCCGCGTAACAAGCGGCAGCCGATGGTTCTTGGCCCACATAGGTGCTAATGTGGCTTTGTATAAAATGTAGGAGGTTATCTGTGAGCCGCCTGACCCTCGACATAACGGACCAGCAGCACCAAAGCCTGAAGGTACTGGCCGCCTTACAGGGCAAGACTATCAAGCAATACGCCCTGGAGCGCTTATTCCCCGGCGATGCCGAGGCCGATCCGGCGTGGCAGGCGCTTAAAACCTTGCTGGCAACGCGCATCAAGGAGGGCCTCGCGGGGCAGGTCTCCACCAAGAGCATGAGCGAAATTCTCGATGAAGAGTTGGACGGGGGCCACGCTTGACGGCCTACGTCCTCACCGCAACCGCAGAAGCTGATATACGCGCAATTGTTCGTTATACCCGCATTCACTGGGGCGAGGTTCAGGGCCGTCGTTATCTTGCTAGGCTGGAACAGGGCATCGCCCACCTCGCTGCCGGTCAGGGTTCTTTCAAGGACATGACTGCGCTCTTCCCAGCCCTGCGGATGGCGCGATGTGAGCATCACTACGTGTTTTGCCTGCCGCGTAAGACTGCGCCCGCCCTAATCGTCGCGATTTTTCATGAGCGCATGGACTTGATGACACACCTGTCTGACAGGCTAAACATCTAAAAGCCGCCCCCCGATACACCCTCTGCCCAACCCCCGGCGCGCTTGCTGCTGTCCGCCGCAGGCTGTGCTACGCTGGCCCAGCCTGGGGAGGGCCGCGAGAAGGCCAACGATCAGCCTGTTCTATGGAATCATTGTCGCCATGTATGTTTTCGATACGGCAAAGCATCATGCGCCGCACATCCATGTACGCTATAATGAGTTTAGGGCCATTATCGGCATTCCCGAGGGTGACAGGCTGGAGGGCGGGCTTCCCGTTCGCCAAATGAAATTGCTTCAAACCTGGGTGGAATTGCATCGGGATGCGCTTATGGCCGATTGGCTTTTAGCGGTTAACGGCCAAACGCCGTTAAAGGTCGACCCATTACGCTAGGAGAGTGCGATGACCCCGGATATTATTGCCGTTGAAATTCTCGCCAACCATTCCCTAGAGGCGGTGTTTGCCACGGGCGAGCGGCGGCGTTTCGATATGAAACCCTATCTGTCTGCCCCCGCCTTCGCGGCCTTAACTGATCCGGCCCGCTTCGCCAAAGCCTATGTGCAGTATGGTACAGTCGTCTGGGACGAGGAAACCGACCTCTCCCCCGACACGCTCTATCTCCTCGGTACTCCCGTTGCGGATACAATGCCAGAGCCGCGCAAGCTGGCCTAACCACCCCCCCCGGCGCGCTTGCTGCTGTCCGCCGCAGGCTGTGCTACGCTGGCCCAGCCTGGGGAGGGCCGCGAGAAGGCCAACGATTTGTATGGTTGTATGGTTTGATCATCCGAATGCTTTTTATGGATACAAAAAAGCACCACCTACCGCATCTTCATGTTGAATATCAGGGCGATGAAGCGGTCATAACGTTGCCCGGTGGCGAGATGATCGAAGGGTCTCTGCCCGCCAAAAAGCTGCGCCTGCTCCAAGCCTGGATTATCCTTCATGAAGAAGAGTTGATGGCAAACTGGGCGCTGGCCGTTAAGGGGGAGCCTGTGTTTAAGATCGAACCGTTGCGCTAAGGGTTAAACATTATGAGGATAAATCACGTCATCGCCGATTCTGGCTATACTCTCACCCTCACCTTCACAAATGGCGAGCAACGCCAAGTCGATATGCAGCCCTACCTGCACTTCCCCGTGTACCAACCTCTCAAAAATCCCGGTTTCTTCGCGCTTGCTAAAATTGATTACGGTACTGTGGTCTGGCCCGGCGACATCGACATCGCCCCGGAAACCCTCTACGCGGATTCGGTGCCGTTGCCCCCTTCCTAACGCCCCCTTCCTAGCGACAGCGCTTGCGTTTTTAGGGGCCGCGCGGTTAGGGTCCGGTTATCTGATCTTTTGCCCTTTCAGGGGTGTCCATGCATAAATTCATTCACGTCGGCTGCGGCCAGAAGCGTAAAGACCGCACCACGCCGGGGTTCAATACCGCCGACTGGCAAGAAGTGCGCTTCGATATCGACGCCTCGGTTGCGCCCGATATTACCGGAACGATGACCGATATGTCGGCCGTCCCCAGCGCATCAATGGATGCGCTGTTCTCCAGCCATAATATCGAACACCTCTACCCGCACGAAGTGGCGGTAGCGCTGGCGGAGTTTCGCCGGGTGCTCACGCCGAACGGCTTTGCGGTTATCACCTGCCCCGATCTGCAATCGGTCTGCGCGCTGGTGGCCGACGATAAGCTGACCGAAGCTGCGTACAACTCCCCCGCCGGGCCGATTGCGCCGATTGATATTCTCTATGGGCATCGGGCGGCAATGCAGGCCGGAAACCTGTATATGGCGCACCGCTGCGGCTTTACCGAAAAAGTGCTGGTGGCGTGCCTGAAGGAAGCCGGGTTCGCTATGGTCGCCAGCCGCGCCCGCCCCGGCCCTTATTTCGATTTGTGGGCGGTGGCGACGGTCGCGGAAATCGCCCCCGATGCCCTGCGGGAGTTCGCCGTTCAACATATTCCAATGACTTAGGAGATTGGGGATGTCCGACATTCGCCGCCTGCACCCGGAAACCCGCTATAGCGATGCCGTGATTCATAACGGCACCGTCTATCTTGCCGGGCAAGTGGGGGAAAGTTTGCAGGGGTCCGTCACGGTGCAAACCCAAGAGGTTCTGGCGACTATCGACCGGTTGTTGGCCGAAGCCGGTACCGATAAATCGCGCCTGCTCACCGCCACCGTCTATCTCACCCATATGTCGGATTACGCCGAGATGAACGCGGTATGGGACGCCTGGGTAGCACCCGGCTGCGCGCCGGCCCGCGCCTGCGTTGAAGCGCGCATGGCCCGGCCCGAGTATCGCGTGGAGATTCAGGGGGTTGCGGCGGGGTAGAAGCCTACGATCGAGATAAGTGGAAGCGGCGATGAACGCAGTCGAACTCACTCAACTCATTCCGGCCTGGCAAACGCTTCAGAAGATAACCCCGCTCGGCCCGATTTTGACCGAAGAGGATTATCTTCGCACGGTTGAAATCCTGAACCTGTTGATGGATGACGTGCGGGATAGTGCTGACCATCCGCTGTTCAGCCTCATGGGGATCGTCGGCGAACTCATCGAATCCTACGAAGCAGGACTAACCCCAGTGCATCTTCAGCTAAACGCTTGAATCCCTGTAATGGCCCGGCCTAGAATGAGGGCGTGGATGTCGTGCGTTCCCTCGTAGGTGTTCACCACTTCCAGGTTCACCAGATGGCGGGCGACGCCGAATTCGTCGGAAATGCCGTTGCCGCCCAACATGTCGCGGGCGGTACGGGCGATGTCCAGCGCTTTGCCGCAGGAGTTGCGTTTCAGGATAGACGTTAGCTCCACCGGCGGGTGCCCCGCTTCCTTCATCCGCCCCAACCGCAGGCACCCTTGCAGCCCAAGGCTAATATCTGTGAGCATATCGGCCAGCTTCTTCTGAATAAGCTGATTTGCGGCCAGCGGGCGCTGGAACTGCTGGCGATCTAAGACGTACTGCCGCGCGGTCGTATAACAAGCCTCCGCCGCCCCCAAAGCGCCCCAAGCAATGCCGTAGCGGGCGGAGTTGAGGCAGGTGAAGGGGCCTTTCAGCCCTTTGACATTCGGCATCAGCGCGCTTTCTGGCACAAAAGCCTCTTCCAGCACGATTTGCCCGGTGATCGACGCCCGCAGGCCGATTTTGCCGTGGAGAACCGGGGTCGAAAGCCCCTCGGTCTCGCGGTCCAGAATAAAACCTCGGATTACGCCATCGTCCGTCTTGGCCCACACAATAAACGCATCGGCAATCGGGGCGTTGGTGATCCAGGTTTTCGAGCCGCTCAACCGATAGCCGCCGGGCACGGTTTTCGCACGGGTTGCCATACTGCCAGGATCGGAGCCATGATCGGGTTCGGTCAGGCCGAAGCAGCCAATCCAGTCGCCAGAGGCCAGCTTGGGTAGGTATTTCTGCTTCTGCGCTTCCGAGCCGAACTCGAAAATCGGCACCATCACCAGGGAGGATTGCACGGACATCATCGAGCGGTAACCGCTATCAATGCGCTCGATCTCCCGCGCTACCAACCCGTACGCCACATAACCCAAGCCCGCGCCGCCGTAGTCGGGTGGCAAGGTGGGGCCGAGCAGACCGAGCGCGCCCATTTCGCGGAAAATAGCCGGGTCCGTCTGCTCGTTCCGAAACCCTTCCAGCACGCGCGGGGCCAGACGGTCACGGGCGTACCCGGCGGCGGTGTCGCGCACTTGGCGCTCGTCGTCGGTCAGTTGGCCCTCTAGATCGAACGGGTCTGCCCAATTAAACTGCTCTGCCACCAACCGTCTCCCTTACAAGGCGTTTTCTGGCAAGAAAACTAGCGCGGGCGCGGGGTGAAGGCTACTTCGGCGCTCTAGTTTTATCTTAGCCCTCGCCGGGCAGGCGCATCCGCGCCCTTGGCCGCCGCCGCACCCGATGCGCTTGGCGCGTCAAACACGCCTGGGGCAGCTCCTAGAGCTGCGTCCGATTTAACGCACGCAGCTCTAGGGTGAGCTATTCCGCTGCCAGCGCCGGGCGCGGGTGGGGAGTGATCGTGTTAAGTGTGATGTCCAGGGATCGCTCAGCGATTTCAAGATCATAGGCCGTCTGCAAATTCATCCAAAACTGCGCGCGCATCCCGAAGAATTTTTCGAGGCGCAAGGCCGTGTCGGCGGTAATGGCGCGCTGCCCGCTGATAATCTCGCCAATCCGCCGCTGCGACACATTGATGCTTTTGGCGAGGCGGTATTGGGTGAGCGAAAGCGGTTTCAAAAACTCGTTTCGCAGAATCCTCCCCGGATGAATGGGGGGATCGACGGGGGTTCCCGGTTCGACGATATCTGAAAAATCGAGATGCGCTGCGTCTTCGAGGGTATAGGCCATCGGCGGATTCCTTCAGTGATAATCAACAAGCTCGACGTTCCAGGCGTGGCCCTCTCGCCACTCGAAGCAGAGGCGCCACTGACGGTTCACCCGAATGCTCCACTGCCCTAGACGATCGCCAAGCAGCTTTTCCAAGCGGTTTGACGGAGGAGTCCGTAAATCTTCAACAGCGCTGACGGCTTCGATCAACCTGAGTTTATCGCGCGTCGCTTCATAAAGATCGACCGATACCCGCCGGGGGCGTTGCCCTTGCCGGATTGCCAGCGTGGTTTTATCTGCAAAACTCTTGATCACATTTTATTCTAACTCATTTCGATACTAACGCCAAGCGCCCCTATATCGCATACTCTAGCCAATCGCTTAACGCCCGTGGCATACAGAAGACATGAACACGCTCGCGCCCCTGCCGATTCCCGATTTCCGTACGCCGCTTTGCGTTGCGCCGATGATTGATTGGACGGATCGGCATTTCCGTTTTTTCCTGCGCCAGATCACGCGCCGCTCGCGGCTCTATACCGAGATGATTACCAGCGCGGCGCTGAAATATGGCGATAAGGCGCGGCATTTGGATTTCGATGCTGCCGAACACCCGATTGCGCTGCAACTGGGTGGGGCCGACCCGCAAGAGTTGGCCGAAGCTGCCCGAATGGGGGCCGATTGGGGTTATGACGAGATTAACCTGAATGTCGGCTGCCCGTCCGACCGCGTGCAGTCTGGCAAGTTCGGCGCGTGCCTCATGGCAGAGCCTGAGCTTGTCGCCCGCTGTGTCGAGGCGATGGCCCGCGCCGTGCCGTTACCGATTACGGTTAAGCATCGGCTGGCGATTGATGAGATGGACGAGGAAGAGACGGTTTTCCGCTTCGTTACCAGTGTGCGGGAGGCTGGGTGCAAGCGCTTTATTGTCCATGCGCGCAAAGCCTGGTTGAAGGGCCTCAGCCCGAAGGAAAACCGCGAGGTGCCGCCCTTGCGCTACGAACTGGTTCATGCCCTTAAAGATCGTTTTCCTGACCTCGACCTATCGCTGAACGGCGGCATTCGCACGCTCGATGAGGCGGCGGCGCATCTGCCGCATCTCGATGGCGTGATGATTGGGCGCGCGGCCTATGAAGACCCGTGGTGTTTTGCCGAGGCCGATGCGCGCTTTTTCGGCGGTGGCCCTGGTCCCGCAAGCCGCGCGGCGGTGGTCCTGGCCATGCTGCCTTATATAGAACGGCGCATGGGCGAGGGCGTGCCGCTGAAGGCCATCACGCGCCACATGCTGACGCTGTTCAAGGGCCAGCCGGGCGGGAGGGCGTGGCGGCGGTATCTGTCGGAAGTGGCGCACCGTCCGGGGGCCGGGCCGGAGGTGGTGGAAGCCGCGCTGCGCTTAACCGAACCCGGCGCGCTGGCGGCGTAAGCGGCGGATGCTCGGTTATACCCTCCGCCGGTTGCTGTTGATGATCCCGACGCTGTTCGGGATTTTGCTGGTGAATTTCCTCGTTATCCAAGCCGCGCCGGGCGGGCCGGTGGAACGGACGATTGCCGCCTTCCAAGGGCGCGGCGGCAGTGATTTGGATCGGTTGGGCGGCGGCGGATCTGAAACGCTCAATTCCGACCCGCAAAAGCGCGGCACCAACATCACCCCGGAACTGTTGGCCGAAATCAACGCGCTCTATGGGTTCGACAAGCCGCCGATAGAGCGGTTTTTCACGATGATCGGCAATTATTTGCGGTTCGACTTCGGCAAGAGCTTCTTTCGGGATCGCAGCGTGATTGATCTCGTCATAGATAAGCTGCCCGTGTCGCTGTCCTTGGGGTTGTGGACGCTGCTGCTGACCTACAGCGTCTCCATTCCGCTCGGTATCGCCAAAGCAGTGCGCGACGGCAGCCGGTTCGATGTGATGACCAGCGTTGCCGTCATCATCGGCTATGCCGTGCCGGCTTTTCTGTTCGCGGTATTGCTGATCGTGCTGTTCGCGGGCGGCTCGTTTCTGTCACTCTTTCCCTTACGGGGGTTGGTGTCGGACACTTGGGCGAGTCTGTCGTGGGCTGGGAAAATTCTCGATTATTTTTGGCACTTGGCGTTGCCCCTCACGGCCATGGTCATCGGCGGGTTTGCCAGCCTAACCCTGCTGACCAAGAACAGTTTTATTGATGAAATCGGTAAAGCCTATGTGCTGACGGCGCGGGCAAGGGGGCTGGGCGAGCGGCAAGTGCTGTATGGTCACGTCTTCCGCAATGCGATGCTGCTGGTGATCGCGGGGTTTCCGGCGGCGTTCATCGCCACGCTGTTCACCTCATCCTTGCTGATCGAAGTGATTTTTTCGCTCGATGGCTTGGGGCTGTTAGGCTTCGAGGCTACCACCAGCCGCGATTACCCGGTGATGTTCGGCACGCTGTACGCTTTCACGCTCTTGGGGCTGATGCTGCAATTGTTGGGGGATATTGTCTTTACCTGGGTTGATCCGCGTATCGACTTCAATCGGCGGGAGGGGTAATGCGCCCGATCACCCGCCGCCGCTTGATCGCGTTCAAAGCCAACCGCCGAGGCTTTTGGTCCTTGTGGCTTTTCCTTGCGGTTTTTCTCGTGGCGCTGGGTGCCGACCTTATTGCCAACGATAAGCCGTTGCTGGTGCGCTATGACGGCGGCTGGTACGCGCCCGTGTTCAAAACCTACCCGGAAACCCTGTTCGGCGGCGATTTTCCCACCGAAGCCGATTACCGCGACCCGGTAGTGCAGGCGTTGATCCAAGCAAAAGGCTGGATGGTCTGGCCGCTCATCCCCTACCGTTACGATACGGTGATTAAAGACCTGAACCGCCCCGTTCCCGTCCCGCCAGGGGGGCGCGTATGGCTGGGGACCGACGATCAAGCGCGCGATGTCGTGGCCCGGTTGCTCTATGGCTTGCGCGTTTCGCTGCTGTTCGGCCTGATTCTCGCCAGTGTCAGCGCTGTTATCGGCATCGCCGCAGGGGCCGTGCAAGGCTATTACGGCGGGCTAACCGATTTGCTGTTCCAACGCTTCATCGAAGTCTGGAGCGGGCTGCCGGTGCTGTATTTGCTGATTTTGCTCTCCAGTCTGGTGCAGCCGGGCTTCTGGTGGCTGCTCGGCACGATGATGCTGTTCAGTTGGATTGCGCTGGTTGGCGTGGTGCGGGCCGAAGTGTTGCGAACGCGCAATTTCGATTACGTCCGCGCCGCCCGCGCGCTTGGGGTGGGGGATGGGGCAATTCTGCGGCGGCACGTGCTGCCGAACGCGATGGTCGCCACGGTCACCTTCCTGCCGTTTCTGCTGAATAGCGCGATTGGCGTGCTCACCAGTCTCGATTTTCTGGGCTTTGGCTTGCCCCCCGGTTCGCCGTCGTTGGGGGAGATGCTGGCACAGGGCAAGAATAACCTGCACGCGCCCTGGCTTGGCATCACGGCGTTCGTAACGCTGGCGGTCGTCATGACGCTGCTGGTGTTTATTGGCGAAGCCGTGCGCGATGCTTTCGATCCGCGCCGGGGGTTGCGATGAGCGCATTGTTGGAGGTTCAGAACCTTACGATCACCTTCAACCCGCCCGGCGGCGTACCGGTTCCAGCCATGCGGGGCCTCAGCTTTACGCTTCAACGCGGCGAAACTCTGGTGCTGGTGGGGGAAAGCGGTTCGGGCAAATCGGCCTCGGCCTTAGCGGTGCCGCGCTTGTTGCCCAAGAGTACGCGCATTTCCGGCTCCATCCGCTTTCTCGGGCAAGAGTTGACCCACGCGCCTGAACCCGAGATGCGGGCGTTGCGCGGCAATCGTATTGGGATGATTTTTCAAGAGCCGATGACCGCGCTGAACCCGCTGCACCGGGTGGGCGACCAAATTGGCGAAACCCTGCGCGTCCATCGCGGCCTGAACAAAGCCGACGTGCGCGCCCGCGTGCTGGCGTTGATGGCGGAAGTGGGGATCGACCGGGCGGCAGAACGCCTATCCGCCTTCCCGCATCAGCTTTCCGGCGGGCAACGCCAGCGCGTGATGATCGCCGCCGCCCTTGCGTGCGATCCCGATTTGCTGATTGCCGACGAGCCGACGACAGCGCTGGACGTAACCCTGCAAGCGCAAACCCTGGCGCTGCTGAAGCGGCTTCAGGCCGAACGCGGTTTGGGGATTCTGTTCATCACGCACGATTTCGGTGTGGTCCGCCGGATGGCCGATACGCTGGCGGTGTTGCGGCGGGGGGAGTGTGTGGAAATCGGACCGGCAGCCCACGTGCTGACGCAGCCCCAGGCCGATTACACCCGCACTCTGCTCGCCGCCGAACCCTCTGGCCGTCCTACGCCCGTATCGAACGCGGCACCCGTCGTGCTGGAAGGCCAGAACCTCTCCATCCGCTTCGGTGCGCGGCGCTGGTGGGGCGGGGCCGCGACGGGGCATCTTGCCGTCGATGACATGTCGCTCTCCTTGCGCGCGGGGGAGACCCTGGGGGTGGTGGGGGAGAGTGGTTCGGGCAAATCCACGCTCGGTCTGCGCCTCCTGCGGCTGCTGCGCGGCGGGGGCAGGGTTCATCTGCTGGGGCAAGATTTGGATGCGCTGCCGCGTTCGGCCCTGCGCGCGGCACGGCGGCAGATGCAGGTGGTGTTTCAAGACCCGTTCGGCTCCTTATCCCCGCGCCTCTCGGTTGGCGAGATCATTGGCGAAGGGCTAACGGTGCATCCCGATGGCCGCGACCCTGCCGCCGCGATTGCCGAAGCCTTGGCCGATGTCGGGCTTGATCCCGCGATGGCTGACCGTTATCCGCACGAGTTTTCGGGGGGGCAACGCCAGCGTATTGCCCTGGCCCGCGCGCTTATTCTGCGCCCGCAAGTGCTCATTCTCGACGAGCCGACCAGTGCGCTCGACCGCTCCTTGCAGGGCCAATTGATTGATCTGCTGCGCGATTTGCAGGCCACGCGCGGCCTTGCGTATCTGTTCATCAGTCACGATCTCGCGGTGGTCCGCGCCCTCAGTCATCGGCTGATCGTGCTGAAGGACGGCAAGATCGTGGAAACGGGCGATACCGAAACCGTGCTTACCCGTCCGCAGCATCCCTACACGCAAGCGCTGTTGACGGCGGCGGATTTATAGTCTTCAGAACACTAACTGATAGCGCGTCCCCCTCCCGGCCCCGAGGCGCTGAATAAATCTGGCTTCGACCAGCGTCCGCAGCGCGTTTTGCACCGTGCGGCGCACCAAACCCGTTTCGCTCATCAGGGCGGCGGGGGTCAGGCGACGTTCGGGGGCGAGGCGGAAACTCGCCAGCACGCGGGTCGCGCTTTCGGAGAGCCGCTGAAGCGCGCTATAGCGTTGGCGCAGAACGGTAACATCCTTGAGCGACAGGTCCATCATCTTCAAAAAGAACCAGGCTAACGGCTCAAGCGCATAAGCGCGCGGATCGGCCCGGAAGGTCCCGTTCGAGGCTTGCTGCAAAGTTATATAATAGAGTGGCCGGTGCCGCTCGATCTGCCGATCAATCGAGATGAACCGCACGGCCCGCTGCAAGGCCGGATCATCCCCCTGCATCAGCGCCAGCAGAAAGAGTGCCCGGCCTAGGCGGCCATTTCCATCTTGAAACGGGTGAATCGCGAGGAAGCGGAACACGAATTCGCTGGCGACCATCAGCGGCCAAGGATGCGCCTTGATGGTCGCATTGTACCAATCCAGCAACGCCCGCATCGCCGTTTCGGTTTGCGGTCCCGGCGGGGTCGGGTCGAGTACAATACGGTGGGTGGCGGTCTCGTGATTGATGGAGACCACTTGGTTGGGAGTGATCTTATAGCACCCGGCGTAGCGTTTCGCTGCTGGATAGTGTCGCAGAAGCTCCTGGTGCAGTCCGCGAATAATCGTTTCGGTCAGCGGGAACATGTCATCAGCCTGAAGATAGACTAACGATAGAAGTTCGCGGCAGCCGACAACCTCCTCGATGCTGCGCTCCCGATCCTGCGAGAGTTGATCGAGAATGGCGGTTCTCTTGACCTCAAAGGCCGATGGGTGGCCTTCTTCGGAAAGGGCGGTATCCACCCACTCGATTTCAGCATCGGTCAGGACCGCATTCTCGATACGGGTCGAAGCCCCGATTGTACTGATGAGCGCCCAGCGGTGGAGCCAAGCCCGCTCGTCCTGATCGACCGTATCGATCTCGCGTGCCAAGCCTTCCAGCGCGGATTGGAGCGTCTTCAGCGCCCGTTCCAGCTTAAGGCTCGGGTGGAAGGAGAGTGGATTTTCGTTGCTATACATTGCACCAGTTTACCATATAACGCACTAAAAAATTAGGTGCGAAATAGTGCGATTTTGTATTTTTAGCAATTGAGAAAAACTTGAGCATCCCTGTCTAAAACCGCGCGTGACAGCGCTTAAGCGCTGAAGCACTCTCAGGCCATGTGGATCATCGTTACCCTTGCCGCCGCGTTTTTTCAGTGTGTGCGGACGTTTCGGCAGCGCGGCCTGAAGGGCTTGCTGAGTACCAATGGTGCGAATTTTGTGCGCTATATTTATGGTGCGCCCCTAGCGCTGGCTGCGCTTGCGCTGTTGTTGGCGACCAGTAGCGCGCCTCTCCCCACCGTCCCGCCGGGTTTTTGGCTGTCGGCGATTTTGGGCGGTCTCGCGCAGATTCTTGCCACATCGGCGCTGTTGGTGGCGATCACCCGCGATAGTTTTGCGGTGGGAACGGCGCTGTCGAAAACCGAAGCCCTGCAAGCCGCCGTGATTGCCGCGCTGTTTTTTGGGGAACACGTTGGCTTCGGCGGGGCGCTCGCGATTGCGGCGGGGTTCGGCGGGGTTGCGCTGCTGACGCTGAAAAGCCTCTCCTGGCAGCAGGTCATGGGCAGCGGCGGGGCTTATGGTCTGCTCTCTGGGTTTTTCTTCGGCTGGTCGGCGATGTTCATTCGGGACGCCGCGCTGGCTGTTCCCACGGATCTGCCGTTGATGGCGGCGCTGGTCACGCTGGCCTCCGTTACCTCGCTGCAAACCCTGATGTTGGGGGCGTGGCTGCTGGTGCGCGAGCCGGGGATGGTGACGAAAGTCTTGCGCGCGTGGCGGATCAGTGCGCCGGTTGCGGTGCTGTCGGTCGCGGGGTCCGCCTGCTGGTTTCTGGCTTTCACGTTGCAAAAAGCCGCCTATGTGCGCGCGCTTGGGCAAGTGGAATTGGTGTTCACGGTTGTAGCTTCCACATTCCTGTTGCGTGAAAAATTCGGGTTTCGGGAAGCGTTGGGAACGGTCATCATCACCGGGTCGATTATTGCGCTCCTGACGTTAGCCCGGTAGCATCACGGCACCGGGGAGAGAGTTCCACCCCCATGACCCTGCAAATCCCCCCCGCGCCGCTTCCCGCTGTGAAAACCGCCTCCGCCGATGCGCTTGCAGCCTTAGTTGTTGGGCCTGCCCTTGGGGCGGTTGGGCTGATCTTTAACCGCGCAACGCAACTGGGGCCTGCGGCGACCGCCGGGTGGCGTTTGCTATTGTCGCTGGTCTTGACGGGTTGGCAAATTCGCACACTGCCGCCGCGCGCGCTGTGGGGCTGGTTGGGCCTGGCCGGATTGTTCTACGCGATTGATTTGGCGCTCTGGTATGCCGCGATTCTACGAACCAGCCTGATGAGCGCAACGCTGATTATCAATATCTATCCAGCCCTCGTTGCTCTACTGGCGTGGCCCTTGTTGAGGGAAAAGCCGACGCGCCGCCTTGCGGTTGGTCTTGGCCTTACTCTTGTCGGCGGGGCCGTGGTTGCGCTGCGGCCACAGGCAGCGGGCGGCAGTAGTGCCTTAGCCGATGAGGCCGCGTGGGGCGCCATCCTTGTGCTCGGCGCCGCTTTCGTTTATGCGGGCTACACGGTTGTGACCAGTAGGGTCACGGCTGAGCTTGGCAGCACGACGGCGATCTTCTGGACCAATGTCATCGCCGTTCCGCTGCTGTTTGGCGTGACGTTGGTGAGCGGCGAGGCCACTAAAATCACCACTTGGGCCGCGCTCTGGCCCGTCGTGGGCTTGGCCGTGTTCGGCGGTTTGGCGCAACTGAGTTTCGCTTACGCGCTGCAACGGCTTCCGGCGGCGTTTGCCGCGATGGGCAGCCATCTGTCTCTTATCTTTACCGGCCTTGTTGGCTGGGCGATCTACAGCGAGCCGATTACGCTGGAGCATCTGATTGGTGCCACACTCATCATCGGCGGGCTGATTTGGGCGAAGGAAAGGCGGAAGGGTTAAGCCCGTTTTCGGTCGGGATGGGTTGCCCTGTGGGGGCGAAGCGCGCTCTCTAACCATTGCGTCGGGGTGCTGCCGGGTAAGGCGGCAGCGCGGAAGAACTTCAGAATCACCACTCTCACCGCCGAGGTCAGGGAGGATTGCTGACGATACAGATCAATCTCCAGCATAAGCTGAGGCATTGTGCGGCCCGTCTGTCCCATAACAATTTGCAAGGCTTCCCACATCTCCGGTTCAAGCCGAAGTGACGTGCGCCGTGTGCCGATGCTGACGGTTTGGCACGTCAGAGTCGAGTCGTTCAGCGGTAGGGTGGCCCGGCGGGACGGGCGCATGTCCGGGGAAATTTTCATATCCCCATATTCTATAACGTATGGAAATATGCAACCCCGAAGATGCGTGCCGGATTAATTTTAGGGAGCTAAGGTTAAAAGGTAACGCTAACCTTCTGACCGTCGGAGACCACGCACTCGCCAAAACCACCGCCGAACGGCCCGGCAGCGGCGCGGGCGAAGGTGAAGCTGCACGTTAGCGTTCGCGCTTGAGTGCCCAGCAGCAGGGCTTGGCCTTTCGAGCCATATTCCGTGCGCGGGCCATAGTCGTAATAATCATCATCGGGATAATAAAGCCGCCCGCGCACGATAACCGGCGGGCGGTAAACGGGGCGTTGGGGGTACGTGGTGCGGGTTTCTTGAATAAGATTACCGCTGAACCTCTCGCCGCCGGGCAGAACGGTTGCAAGCTGCACCGCGCCGTCGCCGGGGTAGGAGCTGGCGTTGATCGTGAACCGCTCGCCCTGCCGCCCGTCCTGGCCGATCAGGGCCGCGTCGAGGGTGCGAAACTGTGGTTGCGGCGGCGTACAGGCCGCTAGGCCCAAGAGCGATAGTCCCACGAACCCACGCAGCACGAGCGTTGCCATTATCATTTCTCCTCGGGGGCTTTCTTTAACCTTGAAGGCCCAGTACGGCAAGATTATGCCGCCGATACTAGCAGACGCCCCGTTTCTGGGTGACGCAATACCGAAACCGGCGTGTCATAGGCTTCTGACAGGGCGGTGGCCTCGATCACTGCCGCAACTGGCCCTTGCCGCAGCATTCGGCCTTGATGGAGCAGCAGCGCGCTATCGGCGATCCGCGCGGCGAGAGTGAGATCGTGCAGAATTGCCACCACAATCATGCCGTCGCGGGTGGCAAGCGTGCGCGCTTCGGTGAGAATCGCCACCTGATGCTTCAGGTCGAGCGCCGCCGTAGGTTCATCCAGCAGCAGCACGCGCGGCGGGGCATTCTCCGGCGGATACCAAAGCTGCGCCAGCGCGCGGGCGAACTGAACCCGCTGCTGCTCCCCGCCCGAAAGGCTGTCGTAGGCGCGGCCCCAAAAGCGGTCGAGATCAAGCTGGCGGCGCAAACTGGCGAGCGCCGCCGCATCGTCGCCTGTACGCGGATGCGGCAACCGCCCCAGCGCCACCACCTCTTCAACCGTGAAGGGAAAGGCCAGGTGCGTTGCCTGCGGCACCATAGCGCGGTGGCGGGCGAGATCGCGCGAAGACCAAGCGCTGAGGGGCCGATCGAACCACGCCAGGGTTCCAGCAGTGGGCGGGCGGTCTCCCGCCAGTATCGAAAGCAGGCTGGACTTCCCCGCCCCGTTCGCCCCCAGCACTGCCGTGACCGTGCCGGGTGACAGGGTGAAGGAGAGATCCTCCAGAATAGCCTTACCGCTCAGGGTTAGGCTCACGGCATCGGCGCGGATCATGCCATCCCCCCGCCGCGTTTCCGCAGCAAGAGCCAGAGAAAAAAACCGCCACCAATGAGGTTCGTTACTAAGCCCACGGGCAGTTCGGCAGGCGCGAGCAGTGTGCGCGCACCAATATCGGCCAAAACCAGCAAGGACGCGCCGATCAGCATCGCCCCCGGCAATACGGTGCGGTGGCCAGCTCCCAAGATCAACCGCGCAAGATGCGGGGCGAGCAACCCCAGAAAGCCAATCACGCCGCAAAAAGCCGTCGCCGCGCCAACGCCGAGGGCGGTCGCAATCACGAGCAAAACCCGTAACCGCCGCACATCGACGCCGAGATGCGCCGCCTCCCGTTCGCCCAACGCCAGCGCATCGAGCGGGCGCGCGTGGTACAGAAGCGTTCCGAGGGAAACAAGCGCGGCGGGGAAAACCCAACTCAGGCCGCGCCAACCCCCGCTCGCCACACTGCCGAGCGACCAATAGGTAATATCGCGCATCTGCCGATCATCGGAAAAATAAGTCATGAAACCGACCCCGGCCATCGTGACCGTCGTCATCGCCAGCCCCGCCAGCAGCAGCCCCGCGACCCCGGAGGCCCGGACGAGGCCAGTTTGGAACCGCTGGGCCAACAGCAACACCGCCCCCGTCGCCAGCAGGCTGCCCGTGAAAGCGGCCAGGGGCACTAGGGCTGGTCCCGCCAGCATCGGCACGGCCCCGCCGAACACAATCGCCGCGACCGCTGCCAATGCGGCACCGCTGGAAACGCCGACCAAGCCCGGATCGGCCAGTGGATTGCGGAATAGCCCCTGCATCGCGGCGCCTGCCCCCGCCAGACACGCGCCCACCAGGGCCGCCAGAAGAAGACGCGGCAGCCGGATCGCGTGCAGCACCAGCGTCGCCCGCGCGTCGGCACTCGGGTCGATCAGCGCGCGCAGCACCTCCCCCGGTGTCAGCTTTACCGCGCCGATGCCTAAAGAGAGGATCATCAGCAGCCCGAGCAGCAGCGTCAGGCTCATCAGCACGGCGGGCCGCCGCAGGGAGCCGATGCCAACTGGCAAGGCGAGGCTCGCGTCGGTCATGGCAGCGCCGCCAGTTTTGGCAGCCCGGCGTTCGGGTGCAGGGCGCGGGCAAGGTCCAGCACGGCTGACCCCAAACGCGGACCGAAACCGAGCAGGAAGAGACCGTCGCGCACAATAATTCGCCCGTCCTTAATTCGCCCGTCTTTTCCCGCCGGGGTGAGAGCGAGATCCGGGTGCTGCATCAGCGCGTCGAGACTGCCGAGGGCGGCGACGACATGGCTCGCGGTCAAGATCACATCTGGGGCTACGGCGAGCAGCGCTTCCGGTGTGAGGGGTTTATAGCCAGTGAAGCCCGTTACGGCATTCTGGCCGCCCGCGAGGTCAATCATCGTAGCGGCTGAGGTTTCATCCCCTGCTACGACAAGCCCGCGTGCAGCGCTGAGGACGAATAGCACTTTCGGGCGGTCTCTAAGCCCGGCGAGGGCTTGGCGCACGGCGGCAAGATCGCGGCGCACGCTGTCTTGCAGGGTGGCGGCTTCGGGGTTTTTTCCAAGAGCCGCACCAATCTGCGCGATGCGGGTGAGCACGGCGCTTTCCGTATAGCCATCGGCGAGGGCCAGCACGGGGATTCCGGCGGCTTTGATCTGGGCCAAAATCGGCGGTGGCCCGGCTTCGGCGGCAGCGATCACCAGTGTTGGATTGAGCGATACGACCCCTTCCGCTGAAAGATTGCGGACATAGCCGATGCTGGTTAAGCCCTGGGCAGAAGCCGGGTAGAGGCTGGTGGTATCCACGCCAACCAGCCCCGCCTGTGCCCCCAAGGCATAGATGATTTCCGTGGCCGTGCCCCCCGCCGACACGATCCGGGGTTCCACCGCGACTGCCGGAAGGGCGACCAGCGCGGCCAGCAGGAAGAGCGGCGCGCGCGTCATTGTGCGCCCAAGGTTGGCAGCGCGGCAATAAGGGCGCGCCAAGCCGGGTCTTCCGCCTGACCGGGCTTGCGCTTACCGAACAGCGAGGCGACCAGGGTTTCCGAAGTATCGAAGAGTTCAAGCGAGGTTACGACCCCATCAGCCGTGGGCTTATAGACGACCCAGGCGTGAGTGATCGTCGGCTCCAGAATATGCAGATTGAAGCCAGAATCGAGCACATTGAACCAGGGGCCAGTCGCCATCAGTTTCTCAACCGGACCCGTGTGAATCTGAATGATCCCCGGATTGCCGACGAACACCATGATCGGCGTTGCCGCCGCCGCTGCCGCTTCCAGCACGCTTTTTAGCGCCTGCGGAGCGACGGGCCGCGCCCGATCTACCCCCGCAAGGCGCAAGGCTTGCTGGCGGGCAAGCGTGTGGCGCATGAGCAAACCGTGGAACTCGTGAGTATCTTGCAACCCGTCCCAGCCTGCCCGGAAAGCTACCTGATTGATTGCGGTATCGGGTAGCGGTGCTTTGGCCGGGGCCAAGGCTTCCAGAGCGAGCGGCATAGAATCAGCGTCGGCGAAAGCCGTTACCAGCGCCTCGAACGCGGCCCTGTCGCTGCCCTCGACCAGATAAATCTTATGCAGCGCGCCGCCCGCTTTATCGAAGAAATGCAGACTGGTGCGATCACCGCGCGGGCTGCTCTCCGTTACGGCCACGGCGTGTGCCCATGACCAGAGAAAAATCCGCAGATCAATCTCTTCACCCAAGACCAGACCGACCATGCCGTCGAAGGAAGGAGGGTTATAGGGGCCGGTTTTCTCATGAACGATGCTCTCGTTGCGCGTTAACGCCATTACCGGGCCGAGGTTAGGGATGCGCGCTAATATCTCTTTGAAGTCTGGGCGCAGGCGGGTGGTAACGGCCCCATCGCCGCCCGCGAGCAGCAGTTCCAGTTCCGACACGCCGAGACGGTCGGCGGCACTGCGACGGCGCAGGCCCGGTTCGGTTGCTAGAAGCGCGGCATGGCGGACCGCCAGGGTTTCGCCTCCAAGCGGGCGGGCGGTTAGGCTAGCGGCGGGAGCGTGAAGGACGGTCATCGCGGAGTTCCTCAAGGTTAACGATCAATTCAAGGTGAAACGGACAGGCACTTCCACCCAGGCCGCTAGCGCGGTGCCATTGTGGCGGAAAGGCTCGAAGCGGGAGCGGCGGACGGCGGTGAGCGCCGCGCGGTCAAGCAACGCGAACCCAGAACTGCGCCACAGCAAAACTTCCTCTTGCTCTCCATCAGGGCCAACGCGCACCCGCACGACAGCTTCGCCTTGTTGATCGAGCGCGGCGGCGCGCGGGGGAAAGACGGGGGCAACGCGCTCGCGATACTGCGCCTCTGTTATCACAGGCAGGGCTGTAACCACTGGCGCGGCGGGGGCTGCGGGTACGGGGGTTGGGGCGTCAGACAGGTTGTTCACGCGGCTTGCCGAAGGTTCTGCAACAGGGGCTAGCGACGCGACGGTGGCGGGAACCACAGCTTTCGGCGCGGGTTTGCGCGGCGCAGGCTTTTCCGCAACAACGCTTGGTTTCGGCGGGACGAGCGGGGCAAGGGGCGGGGTGGCCATACCGTGTGGCGTGCCGGGACGAGGGGCCGGGATTGCGACAGAAGGGGTTTCAGCAGGCAGGGTTTCAACAGGCGGGGGCGGCACGATGACAGGCTCAGGAATTACGACAGGAGCCGATGCCGCGATAGTTTGGGGCGCGGGTTCGGGGCCAAGCTCGGGGCCAAGCTCGGGGCCAAGTTCGGGGCCAAGCTCACGGTGCTCAAGCGGCACAACGTCCGGCGTGGGCAGAATCATGAGCATCATTGGGATAAAGTCAGACCGGGGCGGGCTAGGGCGCAAGGCCGGGATGCTGGCAATGCCCGCGATCACTACGCCATGCACCAGCAGGGAGGCCAAAAAAGCCCCGCCCGCTTTTGGCTCCAACGCTTGTTGTGCCCGCACCCCGTACATCCGCGTTACCAGCGCGCCGACAGGCCAACCAGGAAAGTCCGGCCCGGCTGCGTGTAGCGTTCCAGGTCCGCGCGGTTGGCTTGGAAGCCCGATACGTCGAGGGCGTTATAATATTTCTTATCGAAGAGATTATACACACCAGCGGTTAGACCAACCTGCTCGGTAATATCCCAATAGCCCGACACGTCCAGAAGCGTGGCCGAGGGGACTTTGTAGAAGCTGGGGTTGCTCACGCGGTCCTTCTGAGCGTAGTGGCTGGCCATTAGGCTCGCGCCCCAGTTTTGCGTCGGGTGATCGTAGGTCAGGCCCGCGCGCACTGTGAACGGGGCGATATTATCGAGCGGCTGATGGGTGTCGTCGTTGGTGCCGTGCGCGTAGGCAAGGCTACCGTGCAGGCCCCAGTCCGGCAGAAAGCGATAGTCGCCGCGTGCTTCCAGCCCCCAGATGGTCGCTTTCGAGACATTGCGGGATTGATACTGGCTAATACCGTCGCGGGTAACGCCCAGCAGGGTGCTTTCGATGAAGTCGCTGTAGGCGTTGTAGAAGCCCGACGTGGCAAAGCTGCTGCCATCGCGGAATTTGCCGCGCAGGCCCGCTTCCACGCCGTCGCTTTTTTCGGGCTTCAGGTTGCCATTGGGAAGGATCTCATAGCGCGACGGCCCGTTGGTGAAGCCGATATTGGCATCATCATAGGGCGGGGCGCGGAAGCCGTGGGCGTATTGGCCGAACACCGAAAACCGCTCATCTATTTTATAGGTCGCGCCGAATTTTGGCGAGACGGCGGTGTCCGAGAACTCTCGAATCTCGAAATTACGGTAGTTGGTATTGGCGAACGCCTGATCGGGCGAGGGTTTCAGGCTGTAGTAATCGAAGCGCAGCGCGGGCAGCAACGTCCACGCACCGGTTTTGATTTCATCCTGCACATAGGCCCCGGCTTGCAGGGTTTTGGTATCGGGGAAGGTCTTATTCGGGAAGCGTTCGGGCGGAACCCCTGGCCCGCCGGAGAAGCTCTGCGTGATGGCTCCGGTCGCCAGCGTGCGCTCGTAGCGGTTACGCGGGCGTTCGGTTTTGGTTTGATCCAGCGACAGGCCATAGGTGAAGGCGTGGTTCAGCCCGAACCAGGACGCCGAGGACTTCGCCTGCACCTCGCCGCCGAAAATACCCTGCTGAAAATCGAGATCGCTGTAGCGATCGCGGCGCGACCCAGACGTGAGGCGCTGCTGTTCCGTTACTTCTCCCCGGCTGGTGCGGGTGTAGAACAGTTTTGTGTCGAGCTGATCAATGAAGCTGAGGGGCCGCGCATAGCGATGATCGAGGCTAACGCGAAAGCGCTGCGTGGTATCGCGCCCTTGCGAGTTCAGCACCGAGGCGCTGCGGTCGGTGAGAATACTCGTCTCGGTTTCCCGCTTGAGGTATTCCCCCGTCAGGCGCAGGCGGTTGCTTTTTTCGCCAACGCTGAGTTTACCCAACAGATTGTCGCTGGTGTAATCTTGCGGATTGGCTTTCAGCGCGCCCTTGTTCGTCACCTCGCTACCATCGCGGCGGGTGTAGTTCAGCAGCCCTTCGAGCGGCCCAACGCGGCCTGCGGCAGTGGCGGCCTTCCCGAAGCTCTTGTCGGAACTATCGTAAGAGCCGCGCCCGCCGATGTACCAATCGCGGCCCACCTCGTTCAGATAATCTTCAGGGTCTTTCGTAACATAGGCCACCACGCCGCCAAGCGCATCGGACCCATAGAGGGCCGAGCCGGGGCCGCGCAAGATTTCAAGGCGCTTTAGGCTGTCGAACTCCACCGTATCGCGCGTATAGGCGGGGTTGGAGGCCGGGTAATCTGGGATTTTTACGCCATCGACCTGTACCCGCACGCGGTTGCCGCCAATGCCGCGAATCGTGTAATTGCCCTGGCCGGCGCGCGTTGGCTGATTGCCCACCGCAACCCCCGGCTCGTACCGCACAGCCTCTTGCGGGCGATGGACGCCCCGGCGGCGTAAATCTTGTTCGGGAATGACCGTGACCGTGCCGGTTTCCTCGCCGATGGGTTTTTCCGTGCGCGTGCCTGTCACCGACAGCGCGTCGAGCTTCGTTACCGGAGGCGGCGTTTGCGCCAGGGTTATAGTAGGCAGCAACGCCACCGAAACGAGAAGAACCCGCACGCGCGAGCACTGGAGGAAAATCATCGCAACTCACCAACACGAAAGAAAGAGACGGGTGCTGGCGAAGCGGCTGGCAGGGGTGGGGGTAGGCGGGGCGCTATTTCGTTAAAATGAGCTTATTCGTCGAGGTTAAGCGCAGGCGGTAGTGGTCGGTGCCGTGCTGAATGAGGACTTCGCGGTGCGTTGCGAACAAATCGCGGCTGCTCAGAATCGGTAAATCATTCGGCACGGCGCGGGCGGCGGGCTGGCCTAAGGCGCTGGGCGCGGCGGCAAGGTTGGACATGGCAAATACCCCTTGGGATTGATGGGGAAACCCTAGCGCCGCTCACTTGCGAATGCAATCAATTCTTAATTGAGACGTTCAAAGGCTGGAATCTAACCGCACAAGCCGCCGAGATTGACAAGCGGGGCGAACGCAGGCAGGGTCCGCCAGCCTGATAGACCCGGAGAATCCCCGTCAATGCGGACTTTTCTCGACTTCGAGAAGCCAATTGCCGATCTTGAAGCCAAGATCGAAGAACTACGGCACCTAGCGTCCGACGATACGGTGAATATCGCCGAAGAGGTGGCGCGTCTGGAAGGCAAGGTTAATAAGCTCTTGCGCCAAACCTTCGCCAAGCTCACGGCCTGGCAAAAGGTGCAGGTCGCCCGCCACCCGCAGCGTCCGCACGGGGCCGATTATATCGCGGCCTTGATCGACGATTTCACGCCGCTGGCGGGGGATAGGTCGTTCGGTGAAGATGCTGCCATTATCGGCGGGCTAGGCCGGTTTCGCGGGCAAAGCTGCGTGGTGATCGCGCAGGAAAAAGGTCATGATATGGCCACGCGCATTAAACATAATTTTGGAATGCCCAAGCCCGAAGGCTACCGTAAGGCCGTGCGCCTGCTGGAGCTTGCCGGGCGCTTTAACCTTCCGGTCATTACCTTAATAGATACGGCAGGGGCCTATCCCGGTATCGAAGCCGAAGCGCGCGGCCAAGCGGAAGCCATTGCCCGCGCAATTGATGCCTGCCTTAACGCGCCCGTGCCCATTGTTAGCACGATCATCGGCGAAGGCGGCTCCGGCGGGGCAATTGCCATTGCCACGGGCAACCGTGTGAACATGCTGGAGCATTCGGTTTACTCGGTCATCAGCCCGGAAGGCTGCGCCTCGATCCTCTGGCGCTCCTCCGACAATGCCCAAGACGCGGCGGAAGCCCTGCGGATTACCGCGCAAGACCTGGAAAAACTCGGCGTGATTGATGCGATTGTGCCGGAACCCTTGGGCGGCGCCCACCGCGACCCCGGCAGCATTATCGCCGATGTTGGCACGCTGATCGAAGACCAACTTCGCGCGCTGCTGTTGCTGGAGGGTGCCGCGCTCAAGCAGCAACGCCGCGAGAAATTCCTGGAAATGGGCCAGAAGGGGCTTTAGGTGGCCCTCTGAAAAGCTCTACTCTTTGATTGTCGCTATTACGCCGCAGCGAGGGGAAAGATGAGCGATACCAGAGCAATGAGTGTTTCAATCGGATCAATCGAAGGCATGGGCGCGCGCTTTATCGCCGCGTGGCATCGCGCCGAAGCAGGTGAGGTGGTTGACGAAACGCACCTGACCTTTCCCGATCTGCCAACCCTCTTGGCCGTGCCGACCCCAAAACGGATGCCTCCGCCTGCTCGGGAAAAGCTCTAATCCCCCGCTACACTCTGAGCACCCCCCGTATAAAATGCCGGGTAATGCTCCGCCACGACGGGGCTATCAGACGCAAGCGCGTGGCAGGTATCGAGGATTGGCGGGCGGCGGGGGCCGTAGCCGGGTTGGAGGGAGGGGGCGGCGTCTTGATCTGTCGGCTCGATTATGCCGCCGTCGTCGCCGCGTTTCAGTGCTCTCAGCCGTTCCTTGCCGGGCGCGATGGTTTGAAAGGCGACCGTGGCGAGCGGCCCCAGCAACTCGACCAGATGCGTGCAGCCGTGCGTGCCGCCCACGCGCTCTTTCACCGCTCTCGTCCAGCCGGGGCCGATGCTCAGGCCGATGATGCGCTGAAAGTTGCCCACAATCGCCGGGCACATCTCGAAGGGTGAATGGTCCGTAACCGCTTCCACGGCCACCACCGTAAAACGATCGTCCACAGTTAGGCGTAGGCTCATCTCGTGTACCGGAACCCCCGGCGCGACGCGGCCCCGCCACGCATTATCGAAGGCATAGGCTTTGGTATCGACCAGATGGGCTTCGATATCCCACAGCCCATCCGCACGGTGATAGCCGTTCAGCGTGATGCTGCGGGTGTGAAAGGGCGTGCGTGCGGTGGCGGGAGAAAGAGGCATTGGGGATCGCTTTGCAAAAAGTAACCTTAACGTAAACTTCAGCCTGCGGGGATAGGCGCGGCTTGGCAAGCGCTCGCCCGCACCCTAGGCCCGCCGCCGCTGCAAACCAGCCGTGCGTAGGGGGGATGCGCGGTTGCGCCTCTTTTCCACGCAGAGTGCTGTAAAATTGTGCGCTGCACACGGCTTCACGTTGGGGAAGAGGGCGGTTTTGCGCCGTTTCCTCGCTGGCATAGATATTGCAGTTTCTCTAATCATGTTCGCCGTTATATCTGCGTTCACAGTATGAGTAAGGGGTGGGCAAGGGGCGGTTAGCTCGGCAAAACCTTCTAACAGGGGAGGTCTAACGCCCAGCAAACGGACTGCACGGCAGGTTGGACGGGGAGGCTTCACTAAAATAATCCCGCAAAACTGCTTCCCCCTTGCCCCACCGTTCATAGAAGATTCATACGCAGCACGCTTTGTTAGCTTATTTCAGGTTAACGATTGCGAGAGCCTGTCTAACCGCCACCGGGCGGGGGGTTGACAGGGTTTTTGCACATGCGCGCACTTTTCTGTCGCGCGGTCTGTATTTCAAGCCTGAATCTTGCGCGCACTCTGTCGATAAGGCATGAGCAACGCCGAATAAGGCATTGATTTGTCACTATGCAGTCTGGTGGGGGCTGCTATTCCATGCGACCCGCGCAAAGCTGGCGCGGTTTTATTGCGCTGCACAATAAGCCGAGGCGGATGTAGTTTGGTTTCAACGAATTCCCCAACACCCCCCTCCTTGAAAGGAGCTACATCATGGCTCGCATCTCGACCCTCAACACTGGTTTTGCGACCCCCGCCCGTTCGGGGTCTACGATGGACACGCTGAACGCCTGGTACACGCGCTGGCAGGAACGCCGCGAGTTGGCCTCGCTCGACCAGCGCGCCCTTGATGATATTGGCCTCAGCCGGGGCGATGTCCTCACCGAAGTCAGCAAGCCGTTCTGGCGCGCGTAACACCGCCCAAACGCTTTCTCTCTATAGTGCTGAAAATGCCGCGCTCCAATTTGGGGCGCGGTTTGCTTTTGGGCCTCTATTTGTAAAGCGTGTTCGGTATCGGCCCCTTTCCGTCGCTGCTTTTTTGCCCAATATGATGATAGATCGGGCCGAACTCGTAAGCCCTCTCGGCAATTTTAGCCGGGTGAAATGGGTTAGGAATCAAGCTATTACCCCAAGAACGCTCTCTAAGCCTGTGTATCTGCTGCAAAATCCCCTATCGACCAAACTGTTGCATCTTCGTCACAGGAGCGTGAAAAGCCGCATCATTCCTGCACAGCAGGCTTGCTACAGTGTGGGGCAATGGGGTTTTATGTGCCTGTCCCGAGCGGGGTGGGTCATTTTGTGGTCCCCCGGAAGGGTTTGTTTTGGGTTAAGTACCACCAAGGGGTATTGACAATGAAAAAGATTCTTCTGGGCACGTCTGCTCTCGTTCTTCTGGCTGGCGTCGCTTCGGCACAACAAGTCACCACGAAGGCTCCCTTCACCGTTACGCTCGGCGGCTCGGTTCGTTCGGACTTCATTCTCGTGAATGATGATGCAGCCAGCGCAGCTTCGCGTGAAGCTCGTATTGATTATCGTCTGCACCTGAAGGCCGAAGCAAAGGCCGAAAACGGCCTGACCTATGGTTTTGATGCGCGCCTGCGTAACAACCAAAATTCGGTTGGCCAAGATGTTGTCGGCGCTGACCGCAAGTTCATCTACATGGGCGGCTCCTGGGGCCAAGTCCAGTTCGGTGACACGGTAACGCCGGCGAGCAACTTTGAAGTTCAAGCTCCTGCCGTTGGTATCGGTCAAGCAGATTATGCTTGGGGTGTATCCACAGGTAGCTATAGCTATTATCACTACAATGAAGGCACTTTTGACACCAAGGTCGTGTACTACACGCCGGTGTTCTCGGGCTTCCAAGCTGGCGTAAGCTACACCCCGGAAAAAGGTTCTTCTGGTCGCAGCAGCACCCGTTCAGAGTTCGCCTCTGGCGGTAACAACTACAACGACATCATCGGCCTCGGCGCAGCCTACACCGGTAAGTTCGGTGATGTTGGCTTGAAGGTCGGCGCTGGTCTTGATCTCGGTAATGCCAAGGATACTTCGGCAACCGTTAAGGCAACCCAGGGCGATTACACTGTATGGAACCTCGGTGCTCAGGTTTCGTACCAGGGCTTCACCGTTGGCGGTCACTACTACAACAACGGCGAAAGCGGCTTGTTGAAGGGTGATGATCAGTTCGGTTGGCAGCTCGGTCTGACCTACGTGGTTGGTCCGTGGGGCGTTGGCGTAAACTACGCTCGCACCGAAACCGATCCGGCAGCTCGCGGTGCCAAGAACACGACCGATTATGCAATCGGTCTTGGTGGTGCTTACCAGCTCGCCCCCGGCCTGTCGCTGCAAGCTGACATCGTGAAGTTCGAAGCCGAATCGCAGATCACTGGTCTGAAGTCCGGTCAAACGAAGAACGACGGTACGCTCTTCACGTTCCGTACGCGTCTGGACTTCTAATTTCGGTTCACCGAAATTCAGATTGGGGAAGGGTTCGCTCTTCCCCGACCAGAGACAAACCCCGCTTCGGCGGGGTTTGTTGTTTTTGGGGAGTATGGCCCCGCTTCGGCGGGGTTTGTTGCTTTTCAGGAGTTGGCCCCGCTTAACCGTCCAGCAAGGCGGACAAAAGCGCGGGGCGCGACGGGGCAAAAGGATTAACTACCGTAACCCCACCCCAGGTAAAACCGTCCTGAAGGTCTTCGGACAGCAGCAACCTGCACTCCGCCTGCACCGCGACGGAGAAGATCACTGCATCCCAGATGCTGAAAGAATGGTCGGTGGCAAGATCGGTCGCCGTTATCATCGCTTCAGGCGTGGTCGCGACGACGGGGAAGCTATCCTGCCAACTTAAGATAGCGTCGCGCGCATCCGCGCGGGACTTTCCGGCCTTCCGCACCAGAACATTAAACAATTCGCCCAAAACCTGAGCGGGAAGGATCACGGTGTCGCGCGGTAATTTCCGCACAAGGTTAAGGGCGATATCGCGCTTAACCCCGTCGTTGATCCCCTCCGCATAAACGAGAACATTGGTGTCGAGCGCGACTTTCACGGAGTTTCCTTATAAGGGCCGTCCTCATACAGCGCATCGCGCGTCCAGCGCCCGGCATCGACAACAGGCTGATGGTCGAGGCGTGCCAGCAACGCCGCCCGCCCGCCCGCTGCCGTGGCCAGATGCTCCCCAGCGGGGACAATCCGCGCCACAGGTCGCCCGTGGCTGGTAACAACATAGCTGTTTCCTGCGCGCACGCCGCGTAGGATAAGGGAGAACTTGCGGTTAGCCTCCGCTGCCGAAACGGCCTCTTCCATGAAGGCACCTTTTTAGTAGTGATAATACCTACTATAATCAGGGGGCGTAACGCCCACAAGACGACAAAAACGGCTTAGGGCCGCGTCTGGTCTCGGATGCAGCTATCCACATTTTTCATTTTTTACCGAAAAGTGATTTGAATATTTTTCGGCAAAAAGTAAAAATAGCGTCATGGTGATCACGATCCAGCGCACTGTTGAATTTGACCGCTGGATGATCGGCCTCAACGATGATCGCGTCCTTGCTCGTATTGAAACCCGATTGGCCCGGCTGTCGCAGGGCAATCCGGGCGACGTTGAGCCGATTGGGAGTGGCTTGTCGGAACTGCGTATTGCCTATGGCCCTGGTTATCGCGTGTATTTCACGCAGCGGGGCAAGCAGGTGATCATTCTGTTGATTGGGGGCGATAAGCGCACTCAAAACCGTGACATCGCGTGGGCAAAACGCCTTTGGATCGAGTGGCAAGAGGAAAATAACCTATGACGACAGCACTCCAAGGCGTCGAAACAGTTCTGGCCCCAAAACCGCGCCGCAAGCGCGCGCCCAAAACCGTTATTATTGCGCCTTACGATCCCGCAGATTATTTAACCACGCCTGGACGTATCCACGCTCTCCTAGAAGTCTCGTTTGAAGAAGAAGACGCGGAAACCGACGGGTATCTTGTGGTGACGGCCCTGAGTGCCATCGTCCGCAGGCGCGGTCTGGCAGAGGTGGCTGCCGCCGCTGGGCTTAACCCCGCAGGGCTTCAGGCAATGCTGGCGCGGGGCCGCAAGCCCAATATTGCCACCGTATTGCGCGTGCTGCGGGCCTTGGGCTATCGGCTCGCCCCGATCCGGCTGGAGAACGCGGGCGTTCAAGAGACAGCAGAAGAGGGCCGTTAACCTATTAACGGCTCAAGGCGCGCGTCACGGCATCCGGCTCACCTGCAATAACCCGCAGCAGAACGCGGGCAGGCCCGGTTGGGCGGCGGTGGCCTTGCTCATAGTTGCGGATAGTTTCCACTGAAAAACCATAGCGGTTGGCAAACTGCTCTTGCGTGAGGCCCAACCGCTGACGGATACCGCGAACGTCTTCGGGCAGCGGCGCGGGCAAGACCCGGCGGGCTTGCGCCAACTCGCTTTCGGTGAAGACGGGAGCTGTATCCGCATCGGCACCAATTTGGGCCAGGATAGTCTCATCGCTCACCTGGGTAAGACCTGCCCAATCAATTTTGCTGACATCAACGTCAGCCCTGGTGCGCTGCACGATAGCCATCTCGTTCCTTTCTCTGGGCCAAGCGCAGACTGATTATTCTGCGGACCAGGCCAGTGCTGGTCTCACGATCCGTGTAAATGCACGCGAACACCATCTCGCGCACGGCCCCAATCGCTTTGATCCGCACTTCCCCATAATCACGCCGACAATCTTCGGTTTCCAGGGTCGGCCCGTCGAAAAGAAGAACGGCTACGTCGAAAGGCAAACGACGCTCCTGCACATTGCGAAGATTCTTGCCGTCGTCCCACTCAAAAATCATAATTAATCGTATGGTATAGACTGGTGTCCGTCAACGACGGATACGCTCATCCCGCCCGTCGCCATTTCTGCCCCAACAGCGGGGAGAGCGCGGGTTGGTCTGCTGCCGGTTGATAGACGATGCTATAGTCTTTCAGCGCAGCAGCTAGGCGTTCGGCAGCGTCGGCGCGGTCGATCTCGAAGCTGGTGATGCCGCAGCGGGCCATATACAGCAGTTGATCGCGCAACACCGCCCCCGTCGCGCGAATCTCCCCGCTAAAGCCATAGCGTTCGCGCAGCAGGCGGGCTTGGCTATAGGCCCGGCCATCGGTGAATTTGGGGAACTCCAGCACAATCAGCGACAGGCGCGGCAGTTTATCGGCGGTGTCAGCCGGATCGAGCGTGTTGGGCAAACGCAGGCCGAGCGGCCCGGTGTGATCGGCGACCTGCGCCCACTGATCGAGGTTGACCAGCAGGGCTGCGGTTGGCGCGGTCGAAACTCCGTGTTCCAGGCTCTGATACGGGTCGGCCCGCAGGCCAGCGGCATCAACCAGCGGCATAAACGCGCTCCTTAAACGGGGCCGTGCCGAGGCGGCGCACGGTTTCGACAAAAGTTTCCGCAGGCGCGGTACGGAGCGCGAGATAGGCATCGAAAACCTTATCAATACCATCCACCACCGCGTCCTTCGATAAAGCCGGGCCGAGGATCGTGCCGATGGCCGCACTGCGCGCCGGATCATCCCCCGCATGGCCGCCCAAGGTGATCTGATAGAATTCCTCGCCGTTCTTATCGACCCCCAGTAGGCCGATGTGGCCGACGTGGTGATGACCGCAGGCGTTGATGCAGCCGGAAATCTTGATCTGCACCGGGCCGATTGCTTCCAAGCGCCCCGGCTGGGCCACGCGGGCAGAGATTTCCTGCGCGATTGGAATGGCGCGGGCATTGGCGAGCGCGCAATAATCCAACCCTGGGCAGGCGATAATATCGGCGGCGGTGTTCAAATGGGCTTCGGCAAAGCCGATGCGCTGCAACTCCGCATAAACCGCCATAAGATCGGCCTTGCGAACGTGCGGCAGAACCAGGTTCTGCACATGGGTCACGCGGATTTCATCATCGCTATAGCGCTCGGCGAGGTCCGCCAGTGCGTCCATCTGCTCGGCGGTGGCATCGCCCGGAATCCCGCCCGCTGGTTTCAGCGTTACGGTCACGATGGCATAGCCGGGTTCGCGGTGCTCGGCGATGTTGGTGGCGACCCAGGCGGCAAATCCCTTATCGGTAACGAGGGCTGCACGATACGCTGGCGGTTCGGCTGATTGCGGCGTATAGGCGACCGGGGCGAAATGGGCTTTGATGCTGTCGATCAAGGCTTGCGGCAGCGTTAGCGCACTGTGGCCGAGGGCCGCAAACTCCGCCTCCACTTCTGCGCGCATTGCCTCGATGCCGATTTCCTGCACCAGAATTTTAATGCGGGCTTTGTAGATATTATCGCGCCGCCCGTAGCGGTTATAGACACGCAAAATCGATTCGAGATACGCGAGCAAATCAGGCTTCGGCAGAAAATCACGAATGACTTTGCCGATGATCGGCGTGCGCCCAAGCCCGCCGCCCACGATAATCTCGAAGCCAATTTCCCCCGTATCGTTCTTCACCAGTCGGATGCCGATGTCGTGAATCTTCACCGCCGCCCGGTCGCTTTCGGCCCCGGTCACGGCGATTTTGAACTTACGCGGCAGAAAGCCGAACTCCGGGTGCAAGGTGGACCACTGCCGGATAATTTCGCCCCACGGGCGCGGGTCTTCGATTTCGTCCAAGGCAACGCCCGCGAACTGATCGGCGGTGACGTTGCGAATGCAGTTGCCGCTGGTTTGGATAGCGTGCAAATCGGCTTCGGCCAAGAGGGCCAGCGCGTCGCCCACCTCTTCCAGCTTGACCCAGTTATACTGAATGTTCTGGCGCGTGGTGAAATGGCCATAGCCCCTATCGAACCGCCGCGCCACCTCGGCCAAAACCCGCATCTGCCGCCCGTCGAGCGTGCCATAGGGAATGGCGACGCGCAGCATATAAGCGTGAAGTTGCAGATAGAGACCGTTTTGCAGGCGCAGGGGCCGAAACTGCTCCTCGGTCAAATCCCCCGATAAACGCCGCACTACTTGATCGCGGAACTGAGCAATCCGTTCGGCCAGAAAGGCTTTATCGTGGGTATCGTAGCGGTAAAGCTGGCCCATATTACGCCGCCTTCGCCCGAGTGAGGCTAGCGGGATTGACGGGAAGCCCAACGGTTGGCCCTTCGCCGCGAATCCGCTCGCGCATTTTCAGCGGGCGCGGGCCGGTGGCCGTGGCGTCCGCTTCGACCAGATAGGGCGCGACGATCTGCGGGTTTTGCGCGGCAACGGCTTGGAGGGCTTCGGCCTCGGCAAGGCTATACAGCGGCGCATCGGCTATCGCGCGCGACCACGCCGGGCCGAACCCGTCCTGCGACTGGCTGGCAAGGTCTTGCCCGGTGAAGAAAATCACCGCGCCGTCGCGCAGGCGGTTGGCCGTCAGCAAACGCGGTGCGTCGGATGTTAGTTTACGGGGTGTGGCAGACATAGGCTGAACCCTTATTCGGCAGCAAGAGCGGAAAGAGACGCGGCTTCGGCAGTGTCGCCCCAGTAGCGCGACAGGCGCACGACCGAGCCGATAATCAACAGCGTCGGGCCGCTGCCGTGCTGGAGCGCTAGGCGCGGCAGATCGGCCAGAAGCCCGGTCGAAACCTTCTGATCGGGCCGCGTGCCGTTTTCGATTAAGGCGACAGGCGTGTCGGTCGCGTGACCCGCCTCGATCAACTCTTGCGTGATGCGCGGCGCTTGGGCGAGGCCCATGTAGATCGCCACGGTCTTGCCGCCCGCGTGCGGCACACCGGCACTGGAAAACGGCACCCCGTCGCGGCCATGCCCCGTGGCGAGCACAAGGGCGGAGGCGTGATCGCGGTGCGTTAACGGAATTTCTGTGCTGGCGGCGCACCCCAAGGCAGCGGAAATGCCGGGAATAATCGTGATCGGCAGCCCTGCGGCGCGCACCGCCGCCACCTCTTCCCCGCCGCGCCCGAAGATGAAGGGATCACCGCCCTTCAGCCGCACAACGCGCTTACCCGCGTGCGCGGCTTCGACCAGTAGGCGACCAATGCCCTCCTGGGGCACCGAGTGATTAGCTTTACGTTTGCCCACCGGCACGCGCTCCGCATCGCGGCGGATCCGGTCGAGGATTGGTTCTGCCACTAACTCATCGTAGAAAACGATGTCGGCGTCCGACAGGGCGCGCAGGGCTTTCAGGGTGAGGAGTTCGGGGTCGCCTGGTCCCGCACCGACGAGCGCGACCGAACCGCCTTCCACCGTGCCGGTTTCGAGCAGTTGGGCGGCGGCTTCGTCGGCGGCGCGGTCTTGGCCGTTCAGCACCAGATCGGCAATCGGGCCATCGGAGAATTGTTCTAAGACCCGACGCCGGGCCGCAGGGTCGCTCACGCGCCCCCGAACGGGGTCTTTCCACCGTTCGATGAAGCGGGCGAGACCGCCAAGGCGCGCGGGCAGCAGCCGTTCCAGGCGCTCGCGGACGCGGCGGGCGAGAATGGGGGCACTGCCACCCGTGCCGATGGCAACCAGCACCGGGTCGCGGTCCACAATCGCGGGCATCAGGAAGCTGGAGAGTTCCGGCCCATCGACGATATTCACCGGCACGCCCACATCTTGCGCCCGGCGGGAGATTTCAGCGTCTCGCGCGTCATCGCCGGTGGCGGCAAAAATCACAGCCTGATTACGGATATCATCAAGCCGAAAGTGCCGACGCAGCAGAATAATCTCATCGGTTACAGCAGCGGCTTCGATTTCTGCCGAAGGGTCTTTCGCAATAACCGTAATGCGCGCGCCCGTGCGTTTTAGCAGGCGCAGCTTTTGCGTTGCCGCCTCACCGCCACCAACAATCAGGGCTTCCCGCTGGTTCAGCGACAAAAAAATCGGCAGGCTGTGCATCGACTCTTTCCTTTTTTACAATCCCATCACGGAATTGAAAATTTACAATTCCACAGGTAGAGATACTTGAAGAAAGAGTCAATATTATTTCACAAACAACAAAAAATAAATGTCATTATAGGATGATATCTGATACTTTTTTGGCGTGGCTCACGTGTGCGATATTTTCTGGTACACTGTTAATTGGGTGTACGTTGAATCGGCCTTTCGGCTGACAGAACAAGTACCCCGAATGGGTTCGGGCCAGTCCTCTGGGAGAAAAAACGATGGGTAAGGCATTTGGTCGGGTTACTGCGGCAGTCATCGCCTTCGCACTGGTCGCGCCGGTCGCGGTTTTTGCACAGGACGCTCTTAAGGCCCGCAAAGACGATATGCAGGTGTTGCGAAAGAGTGTTGGGGCGATAAAAGCCGTTGTTGATGGAAAAGACGGCCCCGAAGTTGCGGCAGCCCCGGCACAAGCGGTGGCGGATGTCGGCAAGCGCTTGCTGGCCAGTTTTCCGCTCGGTAGCGACCAGGGCGAGACCAAGGCCGCTGCGCTAATTTGGTCGGACCAAGCGGGCTTTGAAGCGGCGGTCGCCAACTTCAATACGGCAGCGGGCGTGCTACTGGTGGCCTCCAACGCCAAAAATCTTGATGGTATCAAGTCGGCGTTCGATGGCGTTGGGCGAACCTGCGGGGCGTGCCACGATAAATATCGCGGCAAATAAGAAGAAACGGCGCGCTGTTTAAGGCGCGCCGTTGGTGTGTAACAAAGGGCGCTGTGGGAAACCGCAGCGCCCTTCTTATGGGTTAGAGCTGCGTGCGTTAAATCGGACGCAGCTCTAAAAGCCGCCCTAGGCGCGTCAAACGCACCGGACGGCGAGGGCTAAAATAAAGCGAGAGCATCGTGCGTCATGGTTGACGCACGATGCTCTAGTCCAGCCGCACGGCCACGAAGCGCGTGTCGCCCTTGCTGAGCAGCGTGAGCAGCACGGTCTTCTTTTTGGCGTCGCGGGCTGTGGTGATTTTGGCGGCAAGATCGCTGGCCGACTTCACCTCTTCCTGATTGATTTCGGTGATAATATCACCGGGGCGCAGGCCCTTTTCAAACGCATTGCTGTCGTTGGTAACATCGGTGATCACGATGCCCGTTTGGTTTTCGGGTAGGCCGAATTTTTCGCGGGTAGCGGCGTCGATGCCCTGTACCTTCAACCCCAGGCCGCGCACGGAAACGGCGGGTTCGGCAGCCGAAGGCTCTTTAGAGTCGGGGGCAGTCGCGACATCCTCCTCCTTCAACTCACCAACTGTTACCTTGAGCGACACTTCCTTCTTATTGCGCCACACGATCATATCCACGGGCTTCCCGATGGGGGTATCGGCAACGATGCGCGGCAGACGATCCGATTCTGGCACGTCGCGCCCGTCGAACTTCAAGATTACGTCGCCCTGCTTCACCAGGGCTTTCGCCGCCGGGCTGCCGTCTGTCACGGCACTCACCAGCGCGCCGCGCGCTTTATCGAGGCCGAAGCCCGTGGCAACCTCTTCATCCAAGCGTTGAATTTTTACTCCCAGCCAACCGCGCTTCACCGCGCCGCCGTTTTTGATTTGCTCGATCACCGGGCGGGCGAGATTGGAGGAAATGGCAAAGCCGATACCGACGCTGCCGCCGTTGGGCGAGAGAATGGCCGAGTTCACGCCGATAACCTTGCCGTCCATATCGAACATCGGGCCACCGGAGTTGCCCCGATTGATCGAGGCATCGGTTTGCAAGAAATCATCATAGGCGCCGCCCGTGGAGCGGTTACGGGCCGACAGAATCCCCGCCGTTACGGTACCGCCGAGGCCGAACGGGTTGCCAATCGCCATCACCCAATCGCCAATGCGTGCTTTATCGCTATCGCCGAACTGAACGGCGGGCAGCGGCTTTGTGGTTTCGACCTTCAGCAAAGCCAGATCGGTTTTCGGGTCGCGGCCAATCAGTTTGGCGGAAAGCTCGGTATTATCGTGCAGCTTCACGCTGATTTCATCGGCCCCGTCGATCACATGGTTATTCGTCACGATAAAGCCGGCGCTATCGATGATGAAGCCCGAACCGAGCGAGGTTTGGCGGCGCGGGGCTTGGGGCGTGCCGCCGCGCTGGCGGTTCATGAACTCACGAAAAAACTGCTCGAACGGGGAACCGGGCGGCAGTTGAAAGTCGGGTTCTGCCCCACCGCCCCCGCCCCCATTACCGCCCCCGTTGCCCCCGCCGTTACCTGGGGCGCGGGCGGGTTTGCTGATTTGGGTTGAATAGACGTTCACCACCGAGGGCAGCAGCTTTTCCGCCATATCGGCGAAGCTTTCCGGCGCGCTGCGCGCATAGGCGGGCGGGCTAAGGCTTGGCACCAGCAGGGGCGCACCGGTGACGGCAAGGGCTAACCCCGCAACGGCAACCGCGCGCCGCAACGGCGAAGGGAAGGAGCGGGACACGGAGAAGATGGGTGCTGTCATGGCTCGGAACCGTTGTTTGTCGTTGCATCGAAAAGGCGCGTTGACAGGGAGATGGGGCGGCGAGTGCCCTAGATAAAGCCCGCGCGCGCTACCGTGGGAACTATTACGCTCGATCATGGCTGAATTTCGGCTGTTGTGATACGGCAACAGTTATTCAAACTCAGACTCTTAACGGGAGGGTAGGGCGGTTTCTGGACGCTTGGCATATTGGCCGCAGCCATCGGTCGATATCGTAAAGCGCTTGGTTTCGCCGCGTTTGCGGTCTTGATCCGAGCTAGCTTTCACTGTGCAGCGACCATAGCCATTGTCCTTCGCCCATTGAATCGCGCGGGTTGAGGGCACTTCACGGCTCGTGATTTTGTCGGGCGAAACCCAAAAGCGGCACGCAGCGCAGTTATTGACGGCACGGGGCTTCGCAACGGCGACCCGTTCCTCAATCATGAAAAAACTCACCAATCGGTGCCAGAAACTTGCCATAACCCAATCACCCTACGCCCGATTTTCTAAAATAAGCATAAAGGTTGGGCAATCTGGGGGGAATAGCGTTGATATGGGCTGCGATTCTATTCTCCGAACAATCATACTGGACGGCATGAACTGCCCGATGCCGCCACTGCATCCATCAGCATCAAGGCATAGCCCGCACGGATCGCCTAACTAACCGGGGGCAGGGCCGGGCGTTTGGCCAGGTGAATGCCCGCCAACATGCAGCGCACCGATCCGCCCGCCTGCTCGATGGTCGGGATCGTCAGCGGCAGCAGCCTAGCTCTCGTTTCGATCTGTTGCTTCTGGCTGGCGCTGAGACTGCCGAGGGCGCGGGCGGAGAGGGCGAGAACCAAGCCGTCCGGGGTTTGAAGCTCCAACGCATTACCGGCGAAATCGCTGATCTGCGCCGCACTCAGCGCTACCAGCGTGCGCCCACCTGCCGTTAGCCGCGTCGCGATTTCATCCCGCCGGGTCGCATCGGGGATCATCTCCAGCCCGACCAAGGCCAAATCAGTACCAATGCTCATGAGCACATTGGTGTGATAAATCGGCGTGCCGTTCGGGTCCACCGCCTCGAAGGAAATCGGCTCGTAGCGGAAATGAGTGCAGAAACGCTCCAGCATGACCGGCGTCATCCGGTGCGAGCGAACGGCATAGGCGACGTGGTCGATATGGTCGAGCACCATTGCGCCAGTGCCTTCCAAGAACACGCTATCGGCCTCCAGCCCCGAATAATCTATCACGTCCTGAACCCGGTATTCGCGCTTCAGCATCTCAAGAATATCCCAGCGGCGCTCGGCCCGGCGGTTGGCGGCGAACATTGGATAAACCGCCACATGCCCCCCGGCGTGCGTGGAAAACCAGTTGTTCGGAAACACTGAATCGGGTGTTTGCGTGCCGGTATCTTCAAACAGATGCACCGTTATTCCGGCGCGGGAGAGGGTTTCGGCTACCGCCGAAACCTCGCGGTAGGCGGCGGCGGCCACCGCTGCCGCCAGGCCGAAACCGTGGCTGGCCTGAAAGGCGTTATCTGCCGCCGTCTCTGGGTTCGGGGTAAAGTGATGCGGGCGAATCATCACGACGGCTTGGGGCGATTGGGGGCTAAGCATGGTGGCGCGTCCGGGGCTGAGGAAGAGAGCTTTAGGCTAAGGACTCTGGCCGCTCGCGCACAATGTGCAAGTTGATGATGATGATTGGAAGAATGACGCATTATGCCTCTTGTTCTTCAGCAAAATGCACGCGACAAATAACATATGCCGCTCTTCGACGATCTCGACCGCCGCCTGATTGCCGCCCTTCAGGCCGATGCCCGTGCGCCTGTGGCGAAACTCGCGGCGATGCTGGGCCTGTCGCGCAACACAGTGCAAAAGCGCCTGGACCGGTTGGTGGAAAGCGGTACGATTTTGGGTTTTACCGTCCGTGTCCGGGCGGAGCACGCCAGCAATGTCATTCATGCGGTAATGATGATTGAAGTCGCGGGCAAATCGACCAGCGCCGTTATCAAAAACCTGCGCGGCCTGCCCGAACTCTACGCCCTGCACACAACCAACGGCCACTGGGATCTGGTGGCAGATCTCCGCGCTCAATCGCTGGCCGATTTCGACCGGGTACTGCGACAGGTGCGCGAGATCGACGGGGTGTTGAACAGCGAAACGAGTCTGCTCCTGACCTCGGCTTAAAGCGCCTTGGTTTCGGACGGGAGCACGAGATCGGGCAGTTTCGGCAAGCGGCCCTCGATCACGGTTACTTTCGTGCCGACATCAATCAGCTTGAACACGGCTTCAATGTCCTTCGGCAACATGCGAAAACAGCCGGAGGACGCGGCGCGGCCAATCGACTGCGGCTCGTTGGTGCCGTGGATACGGTAATAGGTCCAGCCTAAATCGAGTGCATATAGCCCCATCGGATTGCGCGGGCCGGGGGGGACGGAGACGGGCAGTTTCGGGTCGCGTCGGCGCATTTCCGGCGTCGGCACCCACGTGGGATTGCGGCGTTTTCGCAGCACTTCCGTCGTGCCGATGGGAATGAGATCGCGCGACCGGCCCACGGCGATGGGAAAACTGCGGCTGCTGCCATCGGCGAGCAAAACGCGCAGTTTGCGATCTGCCACCGAAATCAGAATAGCCTCCCCCAGCGCGCTCGGCTCGGGCAGAGCTTTGGGGATAAGGACGGCGGCGGGTTCCGACTTCGGCTGCGGGGCGTTCGGCTTTTCGGGTTTCGGCGGGGCGGGTTTAGGGTTCGGGTTCGGGTTTGGGTTTGGGGCAGCGGCGCGCGGCTGGAGTGGTTCCGGCACGGGTATGGGGGTTGGCAGAACCCGGCTCGGGGAGGGGCCAAACTCCAGGGGAATCACGACGGGCGGCAAGGCTGCTAAAGCCAGTGGAAACAGCGGTTCGCCCTCCGGCAGCGGTAGCGCCGGGATCGTAAAGTCGGGCAGGACCAAGTCGGGAAGAGCTGAAACCGAGAGCGGCGGGGTTGCGCCAAGCAAGCCTTCGCGGTCGGCAATAATAAGGCCAAGGCTGGTCGCGCCTACCGTTATGGCCAGCGCCCACAATCCCCCAACGATCAGACTTAATCCTCCGCTCATAGAATGAACCCTAGCAAGGGTTGCGGCGTTTTTCTATCCCACCGCCCGGTATTATTCGCGTCATACGGAGTAAGAAGGTCGCTATGCGGAAAGGCCCCCGTGCGCGCCAAACCCCCTTGCCAGGGGGGTGGGATTGCGGCAGGGTTTTTGTGTTGCGCCGCACAAGCGGGCACGAATTTAAGCCGGACGATATATGCCAAGATCGTGAGCCGGTACACGCGGGAGGGTAACAAAAATGAACAAGGCGCTCGAAGAACTCTATACCAAGGCGTCGGCGGTATATGAGAAGCATCAGGACCAGGAACTCTATGATTACATGATGACCTTAGCGCGTCATTTGGAAAATGCCGATATGATGAAGCATCAACTGGGTTATTTGCTGATGCACGCGCGCTCCACTGTTGCGGCCCCGGTTCGCACGGTGCATTTTCAAGAAGCGCTCACGCGCGCCGCGCGGTTTCTGGAAAAAATCGAACGGGACGATGCGTAACCAGCAGTTTTAGGCTAAGCGTCGCGCCCGCCCGCGCGCCTCCAAGCTGGTATGACGGCTTCCGTCCCCTCCCCCTCCGCTTTTCGGCAAGCTCTGCCCGGCATGGCGGCGTTGATCGTCGGCCACGGCATTGGGCGGTTTGCGTTTGCGCCGCTCATTCCCGCCTTGGTTGCCGCCGGTCTGTTCACCGGCCCGCAGGCTGTTTGGTTGAGCGCGGCGAACCTTATCGGCTATTTCATTGGCGCGTTGATGGCGCTGCGGCTGGCGGATCGTTTCGGCGTTGGTTTCGTGTTGCGCGCCTCGGTCGGCGCGGTGGTGCTGGCGACGCTGGCGGGCATTCCCGACTTGGGGGCAAACGGGGGGCCAAACTGGGGACTCATCTGGCTCGCGCCGTGGCGGTTGCTGACCGGAATTTCCGGGGCGCTGATTCTTATTCTCGCGCCGCCCGCCTTGCTCAGTCAGGTGCCGATCCCTCGGCGCGGTACGATTGGCGGGCTGGTGTTCTGCGGCATCGGGGTTGGGATTATCTGTGCCGGAACCTTAGTGCCGTGGTTGGCGCGGATAGATATGGTCGCGGCGTGGTTGGGCCTATCGGTTCTGGCGCTGCTGCTGTGGATTCCGGCATGGCACGGTTGGCCGAAGACGCCAGAGGGGGTAGCGCCCCCAAGCGGGCCGGGGCCGCGCTGGACACTGCCGTTGATCGGCCTTGCGGCAGCCTACGCTGGGGACGCGATGGGCTTTATTCCCCACACGGTCTTTTGGGTCGATTATATCGCGCGCGGCCTAGGGCATGGCGTTTCAGTCGGTGGGTATTTTTGGGTGATGTTCGGCGTTGGCGCGGCTTTGGGCGTGCTACTGCTCGGGCGTTTGGCTGATAAGATTGGCTTCGGGGCGGCCTTAACGCTGATGCTGCTGGCCAAAGCCCTGGCGGTGGCGCTGCCGCTGTTCTCGTCTTCGATCCCTGCGCTCGTGATGTCCAGCCTCATCGTTGGGGCTGCAACCCCTGGTGCCGCCATGCTCACCTCCGGCGTTGCCCTAGAATTGGTGGGGGTAGAGGCGCATCGAGCGGCATGGCGGAAGCTCACCTTGATTTTTTCGGCCTTCCAAGCGCTTGCCGGCCAAGGGTTCGCGTTTTTATTCGCGGCAACCCAGACCTATGATCTGATTTTTGCCCTGGGTGCGGGATTGTTGATGCTCGCGAGTGGTGCGGCTGCACTGGCGTGGCGCGGTCAGCGGTTTCATAAGAAAAACTAGGGATCTTCCTCAGTTCTTCCGTCTTGTTCTGTCATCAATCCGGCGTACACTCGCGCTTCGGAAGGGTTGGGTTCATCTGAACCCCCGCAACTAATACGGAGAAATCCCGTGACCGTCGGAATCGACACGCTCAAAACCCGTCGCACGCTTACCGTGGACGGCGTTTCTTATGATTATTTCAGCCTCGCCGCCCTGGTAGAAGCCGGGCACACTCAGGTGACGCGCTTGCCGATGTCGCTGAAAGTGCTGCTGGAAAACCTGCTGCGCTATCAAGACGAGCGCACGGTTTCGGTTGCCGACGTAAAGTCGCTGGCCGATTGGCAGCCGTCCGGCGAGGAAAAGGAAATCGCCTACCGCCCGGCCCGCGTGCTGATGCAGGATTTTACCGGCGTGCCTGCCGTGGTCGATCTGGCCGCGATGCGCGATGCGATGGTGGCCCTCGGCGGCGATCCGCAAAAGATCAACCCGCTCTCCCCGGTCGATCTGGTGATTGATCACTCGGTTATGGTCGATCATTTTGGCACCGCGCAATCGTTCGACGATAACGTGAAGCTGGAGTTCGAGCGCAATCACGAACGCTATGCGTTTCTGCGCTGGGGCCAATCGGCCTTCAACAACTTCCGCGTTGTGCCGCCCGGCACCGGCATTTGCCATCAGGTGAACGTCGAGTATCTCGCGCAAGTGGTCTGGACGAATACCGAAGACGGCAAAACCGTCGCCTACCCAGACACCTGTGTCGGCACCGATTCGCACACGACGATGGTCAACGGCTTGGCCGTGCTCGGCTGGGGCGTCGGCGGGATCGAAGCGGAAGCGGCGATGCTGGGCCAACCGGTGTCGATGCTGGTGCCCGATGTCGTTGGCTTCAAACTCATCGGCAAACTGCCCGAAGGCGCAACCGCGACCGATTTGGTGCTGACCGTGACGCAGATGCTCCGCAAGCTCGGCGTGGTCGGCAAATTCGTGGAATTCTACGGATCGGGCCTCGATACTCTGTCGCTGGCCGATCGTGCCACGATTGCGAATATGGCCCCGGAATATGGGGCCACCTGCGGCTTCTTTCCCATTGATGCCGAAACCATTCGCTACCTCAGCTTCACGGGCCGCGACCCTGCCCGCGTGAAGCTGGTGGAAGCCTATGCCAAGGCGCAAGGGCTGTGGCGCGATGCCAGCACGCCGGACCCGGTGTTCACCAACACGCTGGAGCTTGATCTGGCCGCCGTGCTGCCCTCGATGGCTGGCCCGAAGCGCCCGCAAGACCGGGTAATGTTGAGCGATGCGGACGTGAGCTTCAGCAAGACCCTTGCCGATGCGGGCGTTCCCGCGCCGCGCAAAGTGGCGGTGGAAGGCGCCAACTACGACCTCACCGATGGTGATGTGGTGATTACCGCCATTACCTCTTGCACCAATACGTCCAACCCAAGCGTGATGATTGCGGCAGGCTTGCTGGCGAAGAAGGCGATTGAACTGGGGCTGGAGCGTAAACCTTGGGTGAAATCCTCCCTCGCCCCCGGCTCCCAAGTCGTGACCGACTATCTCAATAAAGCCGGGCTAACACCGTATCTCGATCAGCTCGGCTTCAATCTGGTTGGTTATGGCTGCACCACCTGTATTGGTAATTCCGGCCCGCTGGCCGATCCGATTGCGGCAGCGGTGGAAAAAGGCGATCTTACCGTTGCCGCTGTGCTGTCGGGTAACCGCAACTTTGAAGGCCGCATCAGCCCGCACGTAAAGGCCAACTACCTCGCCTCGCCGCCGCTGGTTGTCGCCTATGCCTTGGCGGGCACGATGACGCTGAACGTGGCAACCGATTCGCTTGGCACGGGCAAAGATGGCAAGCCTGTGTATCTCAAGGATATTTGGCCGTCGAATGCCGAAATTCAAACGGCGCTTGAGGCCAGCCTAACCTCGGACATGTTCAAAGCCCGCTACGGCAACGTCTTCCACGGGCCGGACGAGTGGCGTGCGATCGAGACCACCACGGGCGAAACCTATGTGTGGGACAACGGCAGCACTTATGTGCAGAACCCGCCCTATTTCGTTGGTATGGCCAAGGAGCCTAGCGCGGTTTCGGACATTCATAAGGCGCGTCCGCTGGCACTGTTGGGCGATTCGATCACGACCGATCATATCTCCCCGGCAGGCTCGATTAAGCAAGACAGCCCTGGCGGCGCGTATCTGCTGGAGCATCAAGTTCGCCCGCTCGATTTCAACAGCTACGGCGCGCGCCGGGGCAATCACGAAATCATGATGCGCGGCACGTTTGCCAATATCCGCCTGAAGAACGAAATGGCCCCCGGCACCAGCGGCGGCGTAACCGTTTTCCAGCCGACGGGCGAGGCCATGTTCATCTACGATGCGGCGCAGAAGTATAAGGCCGAAGGCACGCCGCTGGTAATCGTTGCGGGTAAGGAATATGGCACGGGGTCCAGCCGCGACTGGGCGGCGAAGGGCACGCTGTTGTTGGGCGTGAAAGCCGTTATCGCCGAGAGCTTCGAGCGTATTCACCGCTCTAACCTGGTTGGCATGGGCATTCTGCCGCTTCAGTTTAAGGACGGCATGACCCGGCAAACCCTGGGCCTCGATGGCACCGAAACCTTCGACATCACCGGCGTCGAAGCCGGCCTAAAGCCGCGCCAAGACCTAACCCTCACCCTCACCCGCGCCAATGGCACGGTGGAAGTGATCCAGGTTCTGAGCCGTATTGATACGCTCGATGAGGTCGAATACTACCGCCACGGCGGGATTCTGCCGTATGTGCTGCGGAGTTTGGCGTCGTAAGGAAAGCGTTTTAGCGTAAAAAAACTGCGGCCCGCTTGGAAGAGCGGGCCGCTTTTATTTTGAAAACTAATTAACCACCTAAAGAGCCAGGAGAGCGGCTATTTTGGCTCGAACTTCGTCCAGCACCTCCTCAGGAACCGAGCAAAGAAGTTGAAAATCACGCGCGGCGTAATCGATACTCCGAACCTGGTCGGCGAGGATAACGCCCATGACTAGTAAGCCGGGCGGCAGTTCAACCTCGAACGGATAACCCTTCCGACTCCGCGTGATGGGGCAAACGACCGCCAGCCCCGCTTTTGTGTTATACGCATCCACTGAAACGACCAACGCGGGCCGAAAGCCAGCTTGCTCATGTCCGTGTTGAGGGCTAAAATTAATTTTAATAACATCCCCCGCTTTGGGATGTGTGCTCTGAGTATTCATCGCTAATTAATTCCTTACCATAGAGTGGACCAAGGTCGACTTCTGCGTGTTTATTATCGTCGGTAATACCAGCGAGTAAATCTTCAAGTCGGTATTTTTTCTGTTCGAGCAGAATCCGAACTATGAGTGCTCCACTGTCAACGGTCAAATTAACCGACTGACCCGCGCGCGCCCCTAGTTCAGATGCGTAGGCCGCAGGAATCCGCAGCGCGATGCTGCCCCCCCACGACGCTAGTTGTCCGATCATGTTATTTTTCCCGTTCATGCAGAAGTCGATAGGATCACAATATGATCCTGAGCCGTCGGAGTCAAGATTATTCACGGAGTCACTCGGTCTTGCTAATGCCGTGGCGGCGCGCCAACTGTTCCGTCAACTGTTCGACTTCGGGATCTGTTACGAAGAGCGGCATCTTTGCCATCTTGTGCAGCGAGAGCGATGGTCGTTGAAGTTCAAACTATGGAGTCCCCCCGTTATGGTCAAGCTCGCCGCCCTTACGCTCGCCCTGCTGCTCCCCGGCTTGGCCTTTGCCCAAACCCGCATCGGGGAAGTTTCGACCACCTTCCGCCTCGTCGGCCCGAACGACAAAGTGTTGATCGAACGGTACGACGATCCCAAGGTGGACGGCGTTGCCTGTTACGTATCGCGCGCCGATACGGGCGGTCTGTCGGGCGCGGTTGGGTTGGCGGAAGACCCCAGCCGTTTTTCCATCGCCTGCCGCGCGGTTGGCCCTGTGAAAATTCGCGGCGAGATTGATAAGGGCAAGAAGGGCGAGGAAGTGTTCAGCGAGCGCACGTCCTTCATCTTCAAATCAATGCGCGTCTCCCGGTTTTTCGATACGCAAAAGCAAGTGCTGGTCTATCTGGTTTGGTCCACCAAGCTGATCGACGGCTCGTCCTATAACGCTGTCTCGGTCGTCCCGCTTCAGAACTAACCCGATAGTGCCGCGCTCGCGGCAGCGAGCAACAGGGGCAAATCTTCCTCGGCCTCTTGCGCGAGGCGCGTGATGTGCTGAAGCGCGTCTGCCCTATTACCCGCAAGGGCGGCGCTGGCAAGGCGGCGCGACGAATCGTGCAGCCGGGTCAGGGCGAAATTACCAAAGAGGGAGATAAGCTGGTGGGCGGGGGCATGAATTTCCGTCGCATCCGGCCCGTCCTTCAAGCGCTCCAAATCGGCCAGCCTGTCGGTCACGGCGACGATGACGCTCTCGATCAAATCGGTCAGCCCATCGCAGCCAATGGTATCGGCCAATTCATTGAAGCGGGTTTGATCGAAGCGTTCCCGTTCGGGTTCCGTCACCGCTTCCGGGGTTGCGCTGGCGGCTTTATTCGGCGCATCGGCCCAGCGTTGCAGCGTTTTCAGCAGCTTGTCGCGGTCGATGGGTTTGGCCAGCGTATCGTTCATGCCCGCCGCAAGATGGGTGCGGCGCGACTCGTCAAGCGCGTCGGCGGTCAGCGCGATAATGGGGATGCGCGCCCACGGCTGTTGGCTTGCGCGGATAATCCGCGTGGCTTGCAACCCATCCATCTCCGGCATGTGAATATCCATCAACACCAGATCGAACTTATGCTCGGCCAGCGCTTCTACCGCCTCCCGGCCCGAGGCAACGCAGAACACCGCGTGCCCGGCTTTCCGCAGTAGGGCGATCACGACGCGCTGATTGATCTCATTATCTTCCGCCAGCAAAATCGTGAGCGGGCGGTTAAGGTCGTAGCGTGCCGGGGGTTGTGCGGCGCGTTCTGCAAGGCTCGCCAGCGCCGCCTCGGTCAAGCGCGGTAGCGGTAGGGCGACAGTGAAAACGCTGCCCTCGCCGGGGGCGCTCGCAAGGCTCACGTAGCCGCCCATCAGTTGCGCCAACTCGCGCGTGATCGCAAGGCCGAGGCCCGTGCCGCCAAAACGCCGCGTAATTGATTGGTCGGACTGCGTGAAACGATCGAAAATCAGCGCCTGTTGTTCCAAGGGAATGCCGATGCCGGTATCGCGCACTTCCAGCACGAGCCTGATGGTATCCGGCGGGCTGTCGGCCTCGGTCAGCGCCTCGGTATAGCCGCAGAGCGTGATTGCCCCCGCCGGGGTGAATTTCACCGCATTGCCGACGAGGTTGGTGAGAATCTGGCGCAACCGTGTGGGGTCGCCTTGATAGAAAGCCTCCAACGACGCATCGGTTTGCAGTCGCAAGGCAACGCCGCGTTCGGCGACGCGAGGCGCGAAAAGGGCGACGATGGAGCGCAAGAGTTCGCTGGGCCGGAACGCTACCGCTTCCAGCGTTACCCGCCCGGCTTCGAGCTTGGTAATATCGAGCACGTCATCAATAATCCCCAACAGCGCGATGGCCGATTGATGGGCGGTTTCGGCGTAATCCAGCGCTTCGGGGGGCAGGGCCACTGTGCGAAGCAGGTCGAGCATTCCCAACACCCCGTTCATCGGCGTGCGGATTTCGTGGCTCATGGTGGCAAGAAACGCCGATTTGGCGGCGCTCGCGGCCTCGGCGGTCTGCCGGGCTAAGCCCAGTTCGTGAACCAACCGGTCCAGGTCGGCATTGCTTTTTTCAAGAGCTTTGGCCGTGCTAATATCGAGCCACAGGGTTTGCAGCGATCCATCGAACAGCACTCGTTCGCGCAACTCCACCCAGCCGCCGTCGGCTTTTCGCAAGTGCAGCGGGCGGGCCAGCGGCGTGCGAATGGGAAAGGGGCGATTGAGGAGCCGGGCAATAGCTTCGGCCTCGTGAGTGGCCAGCGTGGTTTCCGCATAAGCCCGCAGATGATCGAAATAGGTCGTGCCAGGATGAAATAAATCGACCGCGCGCGGGAAAATATCGCCCATCACGCGATTGGCCTTCTCGAAGTTCCCATCGGTGCCGAACAGCACAACCCCTCTGTCGGTGCCTTCCATGAAAAGATCGGTATTCGATTTACTGTGCTGGCGCGTTACATCCTGCCAAGTTTTAAGGCAAGAGCCATCGGCGAACCAATAGATACGGCTATTCAACCATCGGCCATTGCGCTTTTGGAAGAGCGATGAGTCCCGCATACTCCGATGTCGCTCTATCCCGGCGGCAACGGTTTCTTCAAACAGTTTGGGGTCGGTAATCTCGGTATTATTCCGAAAATAATTCCGCTGGTTTTCGATATAAGACCAGCCCCGGCGCAACAGCCCTTCATGCTCAGGAAAAAAAGCCTCATAGCAACGGTTCCAGCCGATAATATGCTCCCCAGCATCAATCAGGCAGGCGGCAGTGTCCATTGAATCCAGCAGTGCCCCAACGAAGGGAATATCGCTGTCTTCCTGCGCGATGAACAGGCTAGGCGGGGGCGAAAAAACAGCGGACATGGCGTCTCGAACCAGCGAAATAAGGATTAGAGCCTACACTAAATCGCCCGGAAACAGGGCAGAGAAATTCACCTGCGTCGTTTCCGCCAAGCTAACCCCGCCTTTACCCGCGAGGGCTTCGACCCCATATCAAACTGATCCCAGTTCTGCCGGAGCGTCCAATGCCCCTCATGATTGATCCCTGGTCCTTGCCGGACCCCGCGCAAGATTTGCCTGCCGAGGCCGGTGCCGCGCGCACGGCCATTTTCGGCGGCGGTTGTTTTTGGTGTACCGAGGCGGTTTATGCTGCCGTCGCGGGCGTTCTCGAAATTCGTCCGGGTTATGCCGGAGATAGTGCGAGCACGGCAGATTATCGCACGGTCTGCACGGGCCGGACTAATCACGCCGAAGTGATCGAGATTACCTATGATCCGGCGCAGGTGACGTATGGGCAGTTGCTGAAATTGTTTTTCGGCGTCGCCCACGATCCCACACAAAAAGATCGGCAAGGGGCCGATGTGGGGCGGCAATATCGCTCCGTTATCTTCCACACTCGCCCGGAAGAGCAGGCGGTGGCGCGCGCGTACATCCGGCAGTTAGACGAGGCGAAACTCTATTCCGGCCCGATCATGACCACACTGGAGCCGCTGACCGCCTTCTATGTGGCCGAACCTGAGCATCACGGCTATGCCGCGCGCAACCCTAGCAATCCCTATATCGCAGGCGTGTCGGCCCCGAAGGTGAAGAAGCTCAAACAGTACTTCTCCCATTGGCTGAAAGGGGGCGTTTAGAGCCGCGCCAGAGTTAAGGCACGCGGCTCTAAGGCAGTTTTTCTAAATACTCAGGGCGCTCCAACGTGATCGCCAAGCCGCCCCCTACGCCAACCCAGCCGCGCACGCGCAGCTTCGCATCCATAAGACCATGGGGATCGAGACCACGCGCCTTCAGAACGCGCCCTACCGCGCTGGAGACGACGAGTTTTAGGGCCGAACGCCCGTCGCCCAAAGTTAGATCTGCACCTGATCCGGCCCGCTTCGTCAGCCGTTGCACGCGGCCTTCAACGATGTGAAACTGATCGCGCAGCGACCATAAATCCTCCGCCCCCGCTTGGCGAACCCGGTAGGCGGGGAACTGCCACAGGCCGCGCCCGTCAGCGCGCGCAGCGGCTTCTGCCCTCAACAGCAGCGGCAACAAGGTTGGCCCCGGATCGTCGGTTTTCGGCAACCCCGGCAGCAGATAGGCGCGCGCCCAACCACCGCGCACCAGCCGTTCGTTCAAGGACGCGCTATCGCCCTCAAGAGTAACAATCGCCCCAAAGCGCCCGCTGCGATCCGGCCCGAGCAGCGTAGCCGACGCGGCACGCCGCCCCACAGCATCCGCCGCCAGCGCGCTTTCGGCGTCTGTCGCCCCTGGTTCGCCTTGGGTTGGGTTGGCCCCCGGCTGCGGCCCCCAGGCCCCCAAAAGCCAAAGGCGTTGCCCATCGGCCAAAACCAGCGTTTGCCCGTCGAGTTTAGCGACTGTCTGCGAACTCGCAACCGCCGAAACGAACGGCAGCAGCAGGCACACCGCGAGAAGCGCCATCAGCCTAATCATATGTCTTACCCCAGCCTCATCGTGCGGCAAGGATAGCATGGCTGCGTGCAATGGGCGTTTTTTGCTTGAAACCCGATGAGTGAACCCTGTTCTGTGGAGAGGGGAGCAGGTGTTTCCCTCTTTCGTCGTGGAGACCCCAAGATGCGTTCCGACCTCTTCCCCCCTATTGATCTTAGCCGTCACGGCCTGTTAGCGCGCGGCAACCTGCATAAGATCTACTGGGAGGAATGCGGCAACCCCAACGGCATCCCCGCGTTGTTTTTGCACGGCGGGCCGGGGGCCGGGGCCTCGCCAACGCATCGGCGGTTTTTCGATCCTGGCGCATATCGCATTATCCTGTTCGATCAGCGCGGCTGTGGTCGATCCCGCCCCCTGGCGGAAATTCGCGAGAATTCCACGCAAGATCTGATTGGCGACATTGAAGCCTTGCGCGCTGAACTGGGGGTTGATCGTTGGCTCGTGTTCGGCGGTTCGTGGGGATCGACGCTGGCGCTGGCTTATGGGCAAGCGCACCCGGATCACTGCTTAGGTTTCGTGCTGCGCGGCATTTTTTTGGGGCGCAAATCGGAAGTGGCGTGGTTTTTAACCGGCGTTCGCGAGATTTTTCCCGATGTGTGGGAGGATTTTATCGCGGCGCTGCCCGCAGCCGAGCAAGGCGCGCACACGCCCGAAGGTTTATTAGCCGCCTACTATCGCCGCCTGACCGACCCCAACCCTGCGGTTCATTTGCCCGCCGCTCACGCCTGGAGCCAGTTTGAGACCCGTATTTCCACATTGCTGCCCACGGCTGATCTTCCGCAAGAGCCGAGCGTAGCGCTCCTTCCGATTAGCCGCCTGGAAGCCCATTACTTTGTGCATGACGTGTTTTTGCGGGAAGGCCAGTTGCTCGCCCAAATCGGTCGCGTCCGCCGCCTGCCGTGTACGATTGTGCAAGGGCGCTACGATGTCGTCTGCCCCGTTGTGTCAGCCTATGACTTGAAGAAGGCGTGGCCCGAAGCCGACTTGGTGATCGTGCCCGACGCCGGTCACGCCGCGCTGGAACCCGGTATTCGCGCCGCCTTAGTCCGCGCCACCGAACGCTATAAGCTGGATCTAGCGTCTCTCGTGCTTTCCTGACTCGTTGCTCTGGGAACCGTCATCCCGTATAAACTTCATGTGTAGTCTCCGTAGCTCAGCAGGATAGAGCGGCAGCCTCCTAAGCTGTAGGCCGTGGGTTCGAATCCCGCCGGGGACGCCAAAAACCAACCTAACCATCTGATTTCACAGAGAAATTAGGCGCTGGGACGGGCAGTTTTTACAGACGACTCCAAGATCAAAGCCGAGGTTGACTCCAACATTGGGGTTCGACATGAGTTGGGGCACACATCTGAGGGAATTTCACGGTCGCCTAGTTTTCCGGCGAATCGTGCCGAAAAACTTGCGATTACTGGTCGGTAAAAGCGAATGGACCCGTGTCCTTGGATCGACGGACCTCTCTGCCTGAAGCTGGAAAAGAGAAAACGGGCTGTCCCAGAGCCTCCTGTGGAGGCTCTGGCGGTTAAAACTGGGAATGAGGATGACTGTTTTCGTCTCTGGTCCGTGAATGGGGGAAACGTGGTGAGGTTTCGGGAAAACCCGATTGGAGATCGTATTGAAACTCTTCATGAATTCGTGAATCGAATTGTGATGCCCCACCAAAATACCCTCCTTGGTTTTTCAGAAAAGCCGCGCCGCGCGTCTTCTTTTGGAAACAGATGTGTTTCTTTTTAGCGGTAAACATCCCATCTATGATAAGCTATTCTCATCGTGAATTCGAAGCAGATGAAGAAATGGCTGGAACAGCAAGGCGCGACCTTCGAAGAGGGAAAAGGCTCGCATCTGAAGGTGTTCCTGAAGGGCAAATCTTCGGTTCTGCCGATGCATGGTGCCCAGGAACTCGGCAAAGGACTGGAAGCGGCAATTAAGCGCCAACTCGGTTTGAAGTGAGGATGTGACAATGTTTGATTATCCAGTAACCCTGACGCCCGATGACGGCAGCATCCTCGTCACGTTTGAGGATGTGCCGGAGGCGATCACCTTTGGGGCGGACGAAACCGAAGCGCTAAAGCAGGCGGTCGATGCGCTGGAAACAGCGCTGTCATTCTACGTCGAAGCCCGGAAGCCCCTACCTATTCCTAGCTCCTTGAAGACCGGGCAAAAGACCGTTCGTCCTTCGTCGCTCGAATGTGCAAAGCTAGGTTTATATAGAGCAATGCTCGAACAGGGAGTTAGGAAGGCTGAACTGGCGCGTCGGTTAGGTTGGCATAAGCCGCAAGTCGATCGGCTTTTCGACCTTCGTCACGCCTCGAAATTCGACCAAATCGAAGCGGCAGCTCAAGCGTTGGGCAAACGGCTGCGCGTCGAGATATCATAAAGCGCCGTTGCGAGTGATTCTCTAAAAGTGCGGGGGCAGAGGATTAGAGCGTTTTCCGTAGCTTCAGGAACCGGCTAATCGACAGAAATGCAAAATCAACATATTTATTGACTATCACTGCATTTCCGTTTCGCCCCAACGTGCGACAAGCGCGAGCCGCACTAAAGCCGGCAGCGAGGTTGCCCCGGTTTTACGCATAATCGCAGCGCGGTGATTTTCGACGGTTCGTTGACTGATGCCGATATCGACGGCGATATTTTTGCTAGGGTGGCCTGCCAAGACCAGCTCCATCACTTGCCGCTGCCGGGAGGTGAGCAGGGAAATTCGCCGCGTCGCCAGAGTTTTAACCAGCAGGGGCGGGAGCATCTCCACCTCGGCCTCCTCAGAGGGCGCTGCTTCTTCCGTGCGCGCCGCCGCAAGCTCGGCAGAGAGGGAGAGGCGTGCGCTCTTTAAGTCGGCAGTGACTTGCACCAGCAAAATTTCGAGATCTGCAATGCGGGCCTTGGGATCGGCATAACCGATGGAATGATACGAGAGCATAAACGCTGAACTCCGCGTGAGGAACTTCCAGGAGGGAAACGTCCGGTAGGGCAAGGGGTTCCCCACATTATCAGGTTTGCAGCAGAAACATTATCTTTCGCCCATCGCCCGGCACGGCGTGAGTAGTTTCCGAGCCTGTCGGTTGCGGTGACGGGAGATTAGCCTGAGTCGCATCAGCATTCTGCATTGGCTCTAAGCGCGTTCCTTTAGGGGGCGTGGAGCTGATATGAGACGGAGTTTTCAGCCCATGAATGTGTTTCGCCCCACGCGTCAAGATCCTGCCATCGAAGGACAGGCCAACCCCGAGCCTGAACGGGCAGAAGGATTAGAGCATCGGACGGGCCTGCTACCCGTCGCGGAAACCGTACAATCCGGTGGTCATTCAGGCGTGCCGTTCTGGCCGAAGGGGGCGACCGCAACCTACCGTGCCAAGCGCCGCCCGCGTTGAACCTCGGCGCGTTTTTTGCCCTTTATCTGATGTGATTGGAGACCCTTATGGCGAAAGCTCAAAAACGGAATAGCCGCGAAGCTAAAAAGCCGAAAGCCGTTAAAACCGCACCGGCAGCCCCGGCGGCCTCTTTCATGAGCAAAGGGTCTTTGGAGCCGTTAACGCCTAGCAAGAAAAAGTGAAAGATCGGAAATGGGGGGCGGTGATGAAATATATGGGCGCGCTCTCCGGCAACGGAACGGTTAAGTGTAACGGCAAGCCCGTGAGCCGCGCTGCGTATAGTTTCGATTGCTTTTTCCAGCCCCCTAACGGTGTGACCAGCAGTGGGGAAATTCGCCTATCGGCAGGTGCGCTCGGCGATGTGTTTGGCCGAAAAGATATCCAGTTGCTCACCGACGATGGTCGCTTACTCGATATTCGCTTTTCCGAAAAAACCTTACCGCCAGCCAGCACAGTCGCCCATGTCGATGTTACCGGCGATTTGCCCTTTCGGCCCCAATAACGGGATGTCACAGGCGGCGCGGACACCAGCGCGGCGCGAATCTGGAGAAGATTATGGCTGTGGCGATGACCGATGCAGATTCGCGAAACCTGCTTGTGCGATTATCGGGACGTGGCGGATAGGCTCAATGCTGCGTGCATTAATCTTGTCTCGCTTCAGCATGAGTTCGGTATTTTCGGGGGTGAGGCATTCTTGGCCGAGAGCATCGCGCATCAACTATGACGCACAATGCTCTCGCTTTTTTTAACCCTCGCCGGGCAGGGTATGTGCCGAACGTGGTCTATACCTGCGGCGCAATGCGCCACAAGCAGCGCATCATTCTGCCCTACGCGGTTTCCGACACATTTTCCAATTTTTCGACGTTGAAAATCGAGGCGCGGCTTCAGTCTCTGGAGAAAACTACGTAAGTCTCGGAGGCGGCTTACGGTTTTCTCTGGCTCTTGCAATCGGTCGCGCCTAAGCGCACATTGCCTGCCGCTCCACGCCTGTGCGCGCGAGCTTTGACACCCTCGGGCGATGGCGTCCGAAGACGAAGCGATGGTAAGGGGCTAATCCAGCATGGCGCATGGCGCGGCAGACGGGAATAAGGCAACCCTCCTAAAACTGGCCTTGTCAGCCGTTGGGGTTGTTTTTGGCGATATTGGCACAAGCCCCCTGTACACACTGCGGGAATGTTTTAGCGGCCATCACGCTTTAGCGCTGACCGACGAAAATATCCTTGGAATTCTGTCACTGATTATTTGGTCGATCACTTTCGTTGTAACGATTAAATATGTAGTGTTCGTCACCCGCATTGATAACGAGGGCGAAGGCGGGGTGTTGGCCTTGCTGGCGCTCGCTTTGCGGCACGTGAAGAAAGCGCGTTATGGCACCGGAACCTTAGTGGCGCTCGGGTTGTTCGGCGCGGCCCTGTTTTATGGCGACAGTGTTATTACGCCCGCAATCTCGGTATTATCGGCGATGGAAGGGCTGAAGATAGCAACGCCGCTGTTCGAGCCGTTTGTGGTGCCTTTCACGCTTATTTTGCTCACCGGCCTGTTCATGATCCAAGACCGGGGAACGGAAAAAGTGGGTGCCTATTTCGGCCCCATCGTCGCGCTGTGGTTTTTGGCGCTGGCCCTGTGCGGAATTTATCAGATTATTGATAACCCGCGCGTGCTGCTCGCGATCAGCCCCTCCTACGCAGTGAAGTTCTTTATCACGCATCAGTTCTACGGATTTTTTACGCTTGGCGCGGTGGTGCTGGCCTTGACGGGGGCGGAAGCGCTTTATGCCGATATGGGCCATTTTGGCCGCAAGCCAATTGTGGCGGCCTGGGTGTGGTTCGTTATGCCCGCGCTGATCTTGAACTATCTCGGCCAGGGCGCGCTGTTGATGCATAATCCCGATGCGCTCGAAAACCCGTTCTACCTCGCCTTCCCGTCCTGGGCACTCTACCCGATGGTGCTGCTGGCGACCTGCGCGTCGGTTATCGCCAGCCAAGCCGTTATCTCGGGCGCGTTTTCGATCACTCGGCAGGCTATGCAGCTTGGGTATTCCCCGCGCATGGACGTGCAGCACACCTCCGAGCAGGCGATTGGGCAGATCTATATTCCCCAGGTAAACTGGGGGTTGTACGTTATCGTTATCGGGTTGGTCGTCTCGTTCCAATCCTCCTCCAATCTCGCGGCGGCCTATGGTATCGCGGTGACGGGAACGATGGTGATGACGGCGATGCTGTCTTACGTGATCGTGCGGCATAAATGGGCGTGGCCGCGTAGTTGGGCGCTGTTGGTGGTTGTGCCGTTCTTATTTGTCGATCTTGCCTTTCTCGGCGCGAATTTACTCAAGATTGTCGATGGTGGTTGGTTCCCGCTGGTTATGGGGGCAGTGCTGTTTGCGCTCATGGCGACCTGGAAGCGCGGGCGCGAGATTGTCGCCGAACGCTTGCAGGAAGGCACGATTCCCCTAGCCTCGTTCTTCTCCCGCCAATCCAGCAGCAAAACCACGCGCGTGCAGGGCACGGCGGTGTTCATGACGGCCAATAATCAGCAGGTTCCTTACGCGCTGCTGCACAATCTGAAGCATAATAAAGTGCTGCACGAGCGAGTGATTTTGCTGACCGTGAGCACTGAGAACGTACCCTATGTGTCCGACCGCGACCGGCTGGTGCTGCAACCGCTCGACCAAAACTTCTTCCGCATTCAAGTGCGTTACGGGTTCGCCCAAGACCCCAATATTCCGGCAGAGTTGCAGCGCTGTAAGGAGCTTGGCCTTGCCATCAGTATGATGGACACCAGCTTCTTCCTATCGCGCGAAACGCTGATTTCCACCATTCGTCCCGGTATGGCACCCTGGCGGGAGAAGCTGTTCATCAGCATGGCGAAGAATGCCGTGAGTGCCACCGACTTCTTCAAAATCCCCGCCAATCGCGTGGTTGAACTCGGAACGCAGATCGAGTTGTAATCGTTTGCCCTTGTTTTCGTGACCCGGAGTTTTTGCCCTAATGACGCGCCCGCTGCCCAATTCCTACCGTACCGGACCCGATGCCGAGGGCCATTTCGGCATTTTCGGTGGGCGTTATGTGGCCGAAACCCTGATGCCGCTGATCTTGGACGTTGAAAAAGCCTATGGCGTTGCCAAGGCCGATCCCGAGTTCAAGCGGCAGATGGACTATTATCTGGCCGATTATGTGGGCCGCCCCAGCCCGCTCTATCTTGCCGAACGGCTGACGGAAAAGCTCGGCGGTGCCAAGGTTTACTTCAAGCGCGACGAGTTGAACCATACCGGCGCGCATAAAATCAACAACTGCCTCGGCCAAGTCTTGTTAGCGAAACGCATGGGCCGCACGCGCATTATTGCCGAGACCGGTGCGGGCCAGCATGGGGTTGCGACGGCGGCGGTATCGGCGCTGTTCGGTCTGCCCTGCACGGTCTATATGGGCGCGGTCGATATTGAGCGCCAGCAGCCGAATGTTTTCCGTATGCGCTTGCTGGGCGCGGAAGTGAAGCCGGTTCAATCGGGGTCGCGCACCTTGAAGGACGCGATGAACGAAGCCCTGCGCGACTGGGTGACGAATGTCGAGGATACCTTCTACGTTATCGGCACGGCGGCAGGCCCGCATCCCTACCCGATGATGGTGCGCGATTTCCAGTCGGTGATTGGCATTGAAACCCGCGAACAGATTATGGCGAAGGAAGGCCGTTTGCCCGATCTGCTGGTGGCGGCCATCGGCGGCGGCTCCAACGCGCTGGGGCTGTTCCATCCGTTCTTGGATGATACCGAGATTGCTATGATCGGCGTGGAAGCGGCGGGCGAGGGGGTCGATACAGGCCGTCATGCGGCGTCGCTCACGGGCGGTCGTCCAGGGGTATTGCACGGTAACCGCACCTATCTGTTGCAAGATGATGATGGGCAGATCATCGACGCGCACTCGATTTCGGCGGGTCTCGATTACCCCGGCATTGGGCCAGAACATTCCTACCTGCACGATATTGGCCGCGTGCAATATCATTCAGTGACGGATGCGGAAGCGCTGGATGCGTTTCAGATGCTCTCGAAGCTCGAAGGTATTATTCCGGCGTTGGAGCCGGCGCACGCGCTGGCCGAAGTGGTTAAAATAGCCCCGGCGATGGCGCGTGATAAAATCATTGTGATGAACCTCTGCGGTCGCGGCGATAAGGATATTTTCACCGTCGCCCGCGCTTTGGGAGTGAGCCTGTAATGAGCCGCCTGGATGCGACCTTTCACCGCTTGAAGTCGGAAAACCGCGCGGCGCTCGTTACTTTCGTTACCTCCGGCGACCCCGACTATAATACAAGCCTTACCCTGCTGCGCGGCCTGCCGGGGGCGGGCGCGGATATTATCGAGCTTGGCATGGCGTTTACCGACCCGATGGCCGATGGCCCGGTGATCCAAGCCGCCAATCTGCGCGCGCTCGCGGGCGGGCAGACCTTGGCGAAAACCTTGACGCTGGTGGAAGCCTTCCGCGAGACCGACCAGACCACCCCCATCGTGCTGATGGGCTATTACAACCCCATTCATTCGATGGGCGTGCCGGCCTTTTTGGAGCGCGCCAAAGCCGCCGGGGTTGATGGGTTGATTATTGTCGATCTTCCGGCGGAAGAAGATGGCGAACTCTGCCTGCCGTCCCAAAGTGTGGGGCTGGATTTCATCCGGCTGGTAACGCCGACAACCGACGCTTACCGCCTAAAAACCGTGATGCGGCATACGCGCGGCTTTGTCTATTACGTCTCAATCGCCGGGATTACTGGCGCGGCCTCCGCCACCGATCAGGCGATTGCCGACGCGGTTGGTCGCCTGCGCGCCGCCACAGACCTGCCGATTGCCGTGGGTTTTGGCATTCGCACCCCCGCCGCCGCCGCAGCCGTGGCACGGGTTGCAGATGCGACCGTCGTCGGCTCCGCTATTGTGCAAACCTTAGCCGATAGTCTGTTGAACGGCAAAGCCACGCCGCACACCGTACCGCAAACCTTGGCGCTGGTGCAGGAACTCGCCGCCGGTGTTCGGGCGGCTCGCCTTGGCGTTACCGCATGACGCCCGCCGACTTCATGGGCCACGCTATCAATCTGTCGGTTCGCCGGATGCGTGAAGGCGCGGGCGGGCCGTTCGGGGCGGTGATCGTGAAAGACGGCACGGTGATCGCCGAGGGCTGGAATCAGGTAACGTCCACCAACGATCCCACCGCCCACGCCGAAGTAACCGCAATTCGCCGGGCGTGTCAGGAACTTGGTACTTTCGATCTGAAAGGCTGCGAGATTTATACCAGTTGCGAGCCTTGCCCCATGTGCCTCGCCGCTATCTATTGGGCGCGGCTTGACCGAATCTATTACGGCAATACCCGGCAAGACGCGGCGGCGATTGGGTTTGACGACGAATTTCTGTACCAAGAACTGCCAAAACCTATCGACGCCCGGTCGATCCCGACGGCTCAACTCGAAGCCCCACGCGCGAAAGCTGCTTTTGACGAGTGGGAGCGGAAAGAGGATAAGGTTCGGTATTAGGAACCTCACCCGTGCGCGCCGAACGAAGTTACACTGGCGTTTGAGGATAGTTTAGCAATGCAGACCCTGGATATTTTCGCGGCAGGCTTCGGCCTCGGTGGCTCTTTGATTATAGCGATTGGCGCACAGAATGCCTTCGTGCTGCGCCAGGGTTTGCGCCGCCATCATCCGCTGCCCATTGCGTTCTTATGTTTTGCGATTGATGCGCTGCTGATTTTAGCGGGAAGCCTAGGGCTTGGAACGCTTGTGCAACAAAATGCGGGCCTGCTCGCTTTCGTTCGATGGGCCGGGGCGGCGTTTTTGTTCGCCTATGCGGGGCTGGCACTGAAGCGCGCGGTATTCCCCTCGGCGTTAACGACCGAAACCCCCGCCGTGCCCTCGTTGGGGGCGGCGCTGCTCACCACGCTCGCGGTTAGTCTCATGAACCCGCACGTCTATCTCGATACGGTGGTGCTGCTCGGCAGCTTGGCTGGGCGCTATCCGATTGATCTGCGGTGGTGGTTCATCGGCGGCGCGGTGCTGGCCTCATTCCTCTGGTTTCATGGCTTGGCCTTTGGCGCGCGTTGGCTGGCCCCGCTCTTCGCCCGGCCCGTCACGTGGCGCGTGCTAGATGGGATTATTGCGCTCATCATGGCCAGCCTTGGGGCGTCGCTCGTGCTAACCCCGCTGTAGGCCGATTTGCACCATATCAATTGATCCGGCATCGAAACCACCTTCGCAATAGGCCAGATAATAGCGCCAAGTGCGGCGGAAACGCTCATCGAAGCCTAACGGTGCAATACGGTCCCACGCGGAGTCGAATTTCTCGCCCCACAATTTCAGAGTACGCGCGTAATCCCGCCCATAGGTTTCAAGTCCTTCCCAGGCCAGCCCGGCGCGGGCGCTTTCTTGCTGAAGCCGCTCGATAGTGGGCAGCATCCCGCCAGGAAAAATATAGCGCTGAATGAAATCCGGCGAGCGGCGATACGCTTCAAACCGCGCAGGCTCTAGCGTAATCGCCTGAAGGGCGGCCCGCCCGCCGGGCTTCAGCACGCGGTGCAGCGTATCGAAATAGGCGGGCCAATAAGCTTCCCCCACGGCCTCGATCATCTCGATGCTCACGATGCCATCGAACTGGCCGGTCACGTCCCGGTAATCCTGCAAGCGCACCTCGACCCGATCTGCGAGACCTGCCGCCGCAAGCCGCGCCTCGGCATAGGCTTTTTGCTCCTTAGACAGCGTGAGTGCGGTCACGAACGCGCCGCGCTGGGCCGCGAGTTCGGCAAAGCCGCCCCAGCCGCAGCCGATTTCCAGCACGCGGTCGCCGGGTTTAAGGGCGATTTTATCGGCCATGCGGGCGTATTTTTCGGCCTGGGCTTGCTCCAGCGTCTCGGCACCGGTCGCATAGACCGCCGACGAATAGGTCATGCTTTGGTCGAGCCATTCCCGGTAAAAATTATTTCCGAGATCGTAATGAAACGCGATATTCCGCCGCGAGCCGCGCTTGCTGTTGCGGCGAAAGCGGTGGACTACTCGGCCCAGCGCCCGCGCCCACCAGTGACCATCAATCGACAGCGCGGCTTCATTTTGAGCGAAATAGGAAATCAGCGCGGCCAAATCGGGCGAATCCCAGTCACCATCAATGTAGGATTCGGCGAAAGCCAGATGCCCGCCCATCAGCACCCGGCGGAAGAACCGGCGGTTGTGCAGGTGAAGCTGTGCCATCGGTCCAGGATCGGTGCCGCGCAAGGTAAGGCGCAGACCTTTGGGAAGCTCCACCGTCAGGCACCCGGTTTTGAAACGATCCTGAGCGCGAATCAGCGGTTTCAGCCGCGCCGGCAGCCGCGCCGTGGGGGGGCTGAGGTGCAGGCCCGGCGTTTCTGGCAGCAGGCTGTGGTGGGATAGACTATCACTCATACTGCCCTCATCCCGCTAAAGGCCGCGATTGCGGTGTTTGTTTTGAAGCCGAAATAATAGCCGTAACCTCTGTTTCAGGCGGGGTTGGGCGCCCGTAGAAGCGCGCGCCCTTGCGCCATATCCATAAGGCTTCCCAGTGAATCGCCGCGATCACCTTCAGGGTCATCAGGGGGTGCGCCACCACCAGTTTCAGAATTTCCCTATCGGAAAACGGTCGGCGCTGGCCGGTTTGCGTAGCGAAGAACTGGGCTTTTCCGTCAACTTCCAGCGTAATCCGGGCGGAATAGCGTGCGCCCGGCGGCATAAGATCGAACCTATACCCCCCTTCCACCGGGAAAAACGGCGAAACGTGAAACCCTTTGGCGCAGGCTTGGTGAATCGGCCCGTCCGGTGTTTCAACTGCAATCAAATACCCGTGCTTGTCGCCAAAAGTATTTCGCACGTCATAGAGAATAACGCGCAACACGCCCGCAGCGTCACAACAAAAATAAATTGAGAGTGGGTTGAAGACGTAACCAAATAAACGCGGAAAACAGTGCAACCAAACGCGCCATCCTTGCGAATCGTAGCCGTTCTGCTGCAATAGCCCATCAATCCAGGCGCGGGGGGCCGTGCCGTCGCGCGCGCCGTAGTCGCGGTCGAAGAGGGAGAGTATGTTCCAACGGTTATAGGAAAATAGCCAGTTTTTGCAGCTTTGATTCGATAACGCATCGAGATCTATCAAGGCCGAGAACACCCGATAGGCGAAATGATGACGAAACGGCAGGAGCCGTGTATGCGCCACCGTTCCGCGATAAAAGCAGGTTTCTAGCATCGCGCGGCCCCTACTCCGCCACGTCCCGGAGGGGCTTGGCATTGGTTTTTGCAGCCTCTGCCAGCGTCCACGGAATGCGTCCGCCAAGGGCGAGGCCGGATTGCAGGCCGGAGCGCAATCCATCTTCGTGGAAACCATACCCCGTCCACGCGCCCGCATAGAAGATATTTCGGTGTCCTTGAACGCTGCTCAGGCGCGCTTGTGCGCTGACGGCAGCCTGATCGAAAATCGGGTGATCGTACTCGATGCGGGCATGAGTGAGGGCGGGATCGGGTTCCGTTAGCGGGTTCAGGGTAACGAACACGTCGGTTTTTGTCGCCAGCGGTTGCAGCCGGTTCATCCAATAGGTGACGGACACATCCGCGTCCTCGTCCCGGCCATTTGCGACCGTGCGCGAGAGGTGGTTCCAGCTTGCCCAAGCGCGGCGGCGGCGCGGCATTAGGCTCACGTCACGGTGAAGGTAGGCGACGTTCGGCTGAAAGCGAAACGCCTCCAAAAATCCCCATTCGGTTCCATCGGCATCACTCAGCAGGCGCAAGGCTTCATCGGCATGGCAGGCCAGGATTACGCGATCAAAACTCTGCCACGCGCCCTGATGCCTAACATCAACGCCTGTTTCGGTGCGGCGGATTGTTTCGATACCGGAATTAAGCTGAAGGTTGGGAAGATCGGCGCGCACCCGTTGCACATAGGCCCGGCTGCCTCCCGCTACCGTGCGCCACTGGGGCCGATCATTCACGCTCAGGAGGCCATGATTGGCGAAAAACTGCGCGAAACTGCGGGCGGGGAAAGCGCGCAAAATGCTCATCGGTGCCGACCAAATGGCGGCGGCCATCGGCAACAGATGATCTTGAATGAAGGCTTGGCCATAGCCGCCGCGCACTAGAAAATCCTCCAGGCTTAAGCTGTCGCCCTGAGGATCATCCAGCAGGGCCGAGGCATTGCGGAAGAAGCGCAGAATATCGCGAATCATCCGCCAGTGCCGTAAGCTCACCAAATTGCGCTTCTGGGCGAAGAGAGTGCCAAGGGAATTACCGGAATATTCAAGCCGCCCACCATCGACCGAAACTGAGAAACTCATATCGCTGTCGGCAGTTACAACGCCTAAATGTCTGAAGAACTGTGTAAGATTTGGGTAATTACGCTCGTTATAAACGATAAATCCAGTATCAACCGGAATTACCTGCCCATCAATAGGAATGTCTACTGTATTAGAATGGCCGCCGAGGCGCGATTTTTTCTCAAAAACAGTGACGTTGCAATCCCGCAATGACCATGCCGCCGCGAGACCGGAAATTCCGCTGCCAATGATAGCGATGCGCGCGGGCGAGGCAGTCAACAACATGCTAGAGGCTTTCCGGTTTAGAGTGCGCGAGGCTTTTTAGGGCTGCCAGCGCCCGGTCGCGCCCAAAGCTCAAATCGACGATCGGGCGGGGGTAGGTTTGCCCCAGCAAGAGCTGCGCGCTACGGAGCACCAGCGGCGGCGCGTCCCAGGGTTTATGAATGAAGGCGTTCGGCAGATGCTGCAATTCGGGTACCCAGCGCCGTACATAGGCACCGTCGGGATCGAATTTTTCGCCCTGAAGCACGGGGTTGAAGATGCGGAAGTAGGGCGCGGCATCGGCCCCGCACCCGGCAACCCACTGCCAACTAGCGGGATTGCTGGCGGGATCAGCATCCACCAGCGTATCCCAGAACCACGCCTCCCCGGCCTGCCAGGGCTGGAGTAAATGCTTCACTAAGAACGACCCGACGAGCATCCGAACACGGTTGTGCATCCAGCCCGTGTGCCAAAGTTGGCGCATCCCCGCGTCGATGATCGGGTAGCCGGTTAGCCCGCGCTGCCAAGCGTGCAGCGCTGCGGCGTCGGGTTGCCAAGGGAAATTTTCGTACTGAGATCGTAACGGGCGTTGCGGTATCTCGGGATATTGAAACAGCAGATGATAGCTGAATTCCCGCCAACCAAGCTCCCGCGCGAAAGTTTCGGGGCCACGCTCACTCATTTGGCCGTGGCAAGCCTGATCGAGCGCGGCCCAAATCTGGCGCGGGCTGATTTCACCGAAACGAAGGTGGGGGGAGAGGGCGCTGGTGCCGCGCGTATCCGGGCGGTCGCGCGCCTCGGCGTAGGCGCTGAGGCGCGCCTCGAGAAACCCCTCAAGCCGCCCGAAGGCCCCGGCAGAACCGGGCGTCCAGGTTTCGCGCAAGCCCTCGGCCCAATCGGGTGCGGTCGGCAGCAAATCCCACGCTTCCAACGCTTCCGAATGAACCGCAGGCGGCGCGGGCAGGCGAAGAGGCGCAGGGGTTGGTAAAGGCGGGCGGGCGGCTGCAAGCGGGCGGGCAACACGCCAAAAGGCGGTGAAGACCTGGAACGGTTTGCCTTGCCCGGTTTTCACTTCCCAAGGCTCTACCAACAACAAGCCGTTGCTGCTTTCAACGGAAACGCCCTGGGCCGTCAGCGCGGATTTCAGAGCCGTATCGCGCGCAATCGCAGCGGCTTCATATTGCCGGTTCCAATAAAGGTGCCGCGCCCCGGTTTCGGCCATCAGCGCGGGGAGAAGTGTTTCTGCCGCCCCGCGTCGCAAAATCAGGGGAATGGCGTAAGGGGCCAGCGCCTCGGCAAGTCGGCTGAGACTATGGTGCAACCACCAGCGGGCGGCACCGCTGAACGCACGGCTGCTGGTTTTTGTTTCGTCTAGGCAATAAAGCGCGATCACCGGGTGTTTATCGGCTTTAGCGCGGGTTAGGGCGGCCGTCAGGGCGGGATTATCCCCGATCCGCAGATCCTGACGAAACCAAACGAGAAGAGGCGGGGGGGCGGTCACGGATAATCCAAACTTTCGACTGTCTGTTCTTTTGTTCGGCGGCGACGGGCTGCCGGATCACCCCAAATCCGTCGGGGGGTATCGTTCAACGAAGCGTAACCTTGCCGGGTTCCGAAACGAACTCCATCTTAGTGTAATGATTGGCACGGCAAACTATCGCTGCCAACACGCCCTTTTTACGGAAGAGACGCGTATGCCCCTTCATCGCTCCCGCCCTTGGGCTTTGCCCGCCTCTGCCGTAACCCCTGAAAGCCTGTTTATGAACCGGCGCAGCCTGTTGCAGGCGATTGGTACTATGCCGTTGCTGGCGGCGGGGGGCACTATGCCGCTTTTAGCGGCGGGCGCAGGGCTACTGGCACCGGGCAACGCTCTTGCGGCGGGATATCCTTACCCGCGCAGCGCGGCCTATCCGCCAGAGCGAGCGGAAACGCCGGAAAATCTGGCGACGACGTATAATAATTTCTACGAGTTCGGCACGTCCAAATCAGTCGCCGCCGCCGCGCAAGCGCTGAAACCAAGCCCGTGGAAAGTGGTGTTCGACGGTATGGTGGAAAAACCGCTGACGTTCGATGCGGAAGAGCTTATTGCCCGGATGCCGTTGGAAGAGCGCGTGTACCGTTTGCGCTGCGTCGAAGCTTGGTCGGCGGTCATCCCTTGGACCGGCTTCCCGCTCGCGGCCCTCGTGAAACTGGCTCAGCCGACGGCGGCGGCGAAATATGTGCGGTTCGAGACGTTCCTTGATTCCAGCATGGCGCCCGGCCAGCGGCAATTCTGGCAACCCTGGCCCTATGTGGAAGGCGTAACGATTGCCGAGGCGACCAACGATCTCGCCTTTATCGCAACCGGCGCTTACGGCAAGCCGCTGCCCAAACAGATGGGCGCGCCCATCCGGCTCGTGCTGCCGTGGAAATATGGCTTCAAGTCGATCAAATCAATTGTGAAAGTAACCTTCACCGATAAGCGCCCGGTGAGCTATTGGGAGCAGTTGCAGGCCAGCGAGTATGGGTTCTGGGCGAATGTGAACCCCGAAGTGCCGCACCCGCGCTGGAGCCAAGCCAGCGAGCGCACTTTGACCGGCGAGCGCGTTCCCACTCGGTTGTTCAACGGCTATGGCGCGTGGGTGGCGGATCTCTACAAGGGCCTTGAGGCAGAAAAACTCTATATGTGATCGCCCGAAACCTAGGCGCTCTCTGCGGATTTCGGCAGCGCTTGCGGAAAAAACCAGCAATGTTCAGATAAAATCCACCAAAATTGCGTCATCCTCTTGCGAGTTTCGCCGCTTCAACGCATCGTTGTTGCGGGAGCTTCACAACAAAAGGGGGGACGCATGGCCGACACCGCAGCACACCACCCCATCTTCGACGAGATGCGGGGTTTGGATGGAATTATCCGCCCGCCTTTTTCCGGCATCGACCACTGGTTATCGACTATGCCGGAGGGCGAACATGGCCGAATGCAATTGCAGGCCGATCTATTATATGAACGCATGGGCATCACCTTCGGCTCTTATGGGGCCGCAGGTGGGCACGAACGCTCGATTCCCTTCGATCTTATTCCGCGTGTTTTAGGAAAATCGGAGTGGGATACGCTGGAGGCGGGCTTGCGCCAGCGCGTGCGGGCACTGAACGCTTTTATGCACGACGCCTACCATCGGCGTGATATTTGCCGCGCCGGAAAAATACCGGAAGCGCAGATTGTGCGGAACGATCAGTTTTTATCGGTGATGCAGGATTTTGATCTGCCAGGCAGCATCTATGCCCATATCTGCGGGATAGATGTGGTTCGCGTCTCCGAAGGCCAGTTCTTCGTTCTGGAAGACAATTGCCGCGTGCCGTCTGGCGTGTCCTACATGCTGGAAAACCGCGAAGTGATGATGCGCCTCGTGCCGTCGCTGTTTACGCAGCAACGCATTTTGCCCGTCGCACAATATGCCGAAGAGCTGTTGAACACGCTAAAAGCAACCGCGTTCCCCGCCGCCAGCAACGATCCGAACGTCGTGCTGCTCACGCCCGGTTCTTACAATAGTGCCTATTTCGAACACGCCTTTCTGGCCGATGAAATGGGTGTAGAATTGGTGAAGGGTACCGATTTGTTCGTCGATGACCATAAGGTCTATATGCGAACCCCGCGCGGCCCAAAGCAGGTGGACGTGATTTACCGCCGTGTCGATGACGTGTTCTTGGACCCGTTGGCCTTCCGGGCCGACTCGATGTTGGGCGTGCCGGGACTCATTGGGGCGTACCGGGCAGGCAACATCTCGCTCGCCAATGCCTGCGGTACGGGGATTGCCGACGATAAGGCCACTTATTGTTACGTGCCCGATATGATCCGTTTCTATCTAGGCGAAGAGCCGATTTTGCAGAATGTGCCGACCTATCGGTGTTCCGAGCCGCAGGATTTGACCTACGTGAAGGAAAATCTGAAGGAACTCGTGGTCAAGGAAGTCCACGGGTCTGGCGGCGCGGGCATGTTGGTTGGCCCGACCTCGACGAAAGCCGAGATTGAAACTTTCAAAGCAAGGCTGCTGGCCGACCCGGCTAACTTCATCGCGCAACCCACCTTGTCGCTGAGTACCTGCCCCACCTTTGTGGAAGAAGGGATCGCGCCGCGCCATGTGGATTTGCGCCCCTTCGTGCTGTCGGGGGAGCGGATCACCATTATGCCTGGCGGGCTGACCCGTGTGGCCCTCAAAAAAGGGTCGCTCGTGGTGAACTCAAGCCAAGGCGGCGGCACCAAGGATACTTGGGTGCTCGCGGATCATTGATCGGAAGGGCGTAGGATGCTGAGTAGCACCGCAGGAAATGTGTACTGGATGGGGCGCCATATCGAGCGCGCCACCAATTCTGCCCGCATGTTGGAAGCCACGAACCGGATGTGGCTCATGGCGGGCGGAAGCCGGGAATGGCAATCGTTGGCCATGGCCTTCGGGCTGGATGAGAAGTTCGAACAGAAATACCCCGAACGCTCGGTGGGGGATTTTGTTACCTTTATGGGGGTGGATAGCGGCAATTCGTCCAGCATCGCCGCGTCCATTCAAGCGGCGCGCAACAACGCCCGGTCGGAGCGGAACAATCTGACGGTTTCGGTGTGGGAATATCTCAACGAAGCCTCCATCCAGTTGCGCGAGAAGTTGGATAAGCCGCTGACGGGCAGCGCTATTCAGGATTTTTTGGACTGGACCAAGCGCCAGATGATTCTGGTCGCGGGCGCGTGCGAAACTACCTTGCTGCGCGACGAAGCCTATTACTTCCTGTCGCTCGGAACGTACATCGAGCGCGCCGACAATACCGCCCGGATTCTCGATTCGAAATATCACATCCTCTTGCCCCAGGGCGAGAAGGTGGGCGGCGGCGTCGATTACTACCAGTGGACGGAAATTCTCAACTGCATCAATGCTCTGCGAACGTATCGCCGGGTCTATAGCAGCGCGGTGTTGCCGTGGCGCGTGGCAGAATTGATGATTTTACGGTCCGATTTGCCGCGTTCCTTACATTTCTGCTTAACCCAAATCATGGATAATCTTGATAGATTGGGTGTGGTCTATGGAACGCGGCACGAATGCCATCGGCTCTGCGGGGTGCTGGCGTCGGGCCTGCGGTACGGCAAGGTCGATGACATTTTCGAGCGGGGGCTTCATGAGTTCCTGGTCGAATTTATAGATAAGAACAATGCCTTGGGGGCGGAGATCACGCGCAACTATCTCATCAACCCGTAACCCCGCCTGGAATAAGGAGCAGCCCTGTGGCCTCCCGTCTGATCCTGGATATTACGCACCGCACCCGCTATCGGTTTGATGGACCGACGACGGCAGTGCAGTATTTGCGCCTATCTCCTGGGAACAGCGGGGGCCAGAAGGTGCATTCCTGGGCAGTGGATGCGCCGGGCGATCTTTTTCCCTGGCGCGATGGGCACCGTAATCTCGTTCACAGCCTTTATATTCACGAACCCTTAAGCGAAATCGAACTGGTGGCACGGGGGCGGGTTGAAACGGTCGATCAATCCGGCGTGATCGGCGAGGATGGGGCAGGGGCTTTACCGCCGGACTATTGGCTGCGGGAAGGGCCGCTGACGGGCCTTGGCACGGGGGTTCAGGGCCAGCAGTTGCGGGCGTTCATTCGCGATGTTACCCGGCACCGCCCGGCGCAGCGGCTGGATTTTCTGCACGAACTGCTGCGGGTGATTGTCGATAAGCTGCCCTATAAAACGGGTGTAACGGCAGTGGGCACCACTGCGGCGGAGGCGCTGGCCCTAGGCGCGGGCGTGTGCCAGGACCACGCCCATCTCTTCATTACGGTGGCGCGCGCCAATGGCATTCCGGCGCGGTATGTGAGCGGCTATTTGCTCTCGGGGCCAATTTCCGGGCCGCAGGACGTGGGGCACGCTTGGGCGGAAGCCTATGTGCCTAACTTGGGTTGGGTTGGGTTCGATGCGTCGAACGGCATTTGTCCCACAGCCGCTTACGTGCGGGTCGCAATGGGGATTGATTATACCGACGGCTGCCCTGTGCGCGGCGTGCGCGGTGGCGGGGGTGGCGAGACCTTGGCGGTGAATGTTTCCGTCTCTCCGCTGGAACGCAGGCCCTATGATCCCTATACTGCGACGCAACAGTAACAAACTCAGAAAAAACAATGACCTATTGTCTCGGAATGCTCCTGCGGGAGGGGCTAGTGATGCTGTCGGACTCGCGCACCAACGCGGGGATTGATCAGATTTCCACCTTCCGAAAAATGCGCGTGTGGGACGTGCCGGGGGATCGCACGATCCTCATGGCGACCTCCGGCAATCTCGCCATCAGTCAATCGGTGGTGCATTACGTGAACAATGGTCTGGTGCTGCCGGGGCAAGACCAGCCGCGCACGATGAAGACCGTCCGTAATTTGTTCGAGGCAGCGCAGTTGGTGGGCGCGGCGATCCGCACGGTTCACCGCATTGATGGGGCGCGGCTGGAGGCCAAAGATGGCACCGGTTTTAGTATTTCCTGCCTGCTCGGCGGGCAGATTGCGGGGGAGGCGCCGCGCCTCTTTCTCATCTATTCAGCAGGCAACTTCATCGAAGCCACGGCTGAAACCCCCTATTTCCAGATTGGCGAAACCAAATACGGCAAGCCTATTCTGGACCGGGCGTTGATGTACGATCTGGCGCTGACTCAAGCGATCAAGCTCGGGCTGATTTCGATGGACTCAACCCTGCGCTCCAATCTCTCGGTTGGCCTACCGCTGGATTTGGTCCTGTACCGCACCGATGCGCTGCGCCTTGAAATGCACCGAAGCATCGACGAGACCGATCCTTATTTCAGCATTATTCGGCAGCAATGGTCGAGTTCGCTGAAAAACGCCTTTGCGGGCCTGTCCGATCCGGTTTGGTGAGCCTCCCCCGATGCACGGATGATTTACAGCGGCTCGAAAACCTTTAACATAGGCTGAGTGGATAATCCGCGTAACATCGCCATAAGAGCGGTGACAGGGGGGCTGTTTGACACCTGGAGAAATAGCAGCCCCGCCGCCGCGCGGGACCGGCAAAAGCCGCTATAACTCGTTCCGCATTATCGGTGGCGCGTCGTTGGGCGCAATGTTCGAGTGGTATGATTTTTATGTGTATGGCGCGCTGGCAACCGTGCTCGGCCACGTATTTTTTCCGCCCATCGACGAGAATTTCGCCTTTTTCGCCAGCCTTGCCGCCTTTGGCGCGGGCTTTGCCGTGCGACCCTTCGGCGCGCTGGTCTTCGGCTGGCTTGGCGATTATATCGGGCGGAAATATGCGTTTCTGCTAACCATTCTCGTGATGGGCACCTCCACAGCCCTGGTGGGGTTGCTGCCGACCTATGAGCAGATCGGCATTGCCGCGCCGATTTTGCTGATCCTGCTGCGGTTGGCTCAAGGCTTGGCGCTTGGCGGGGAGTATGGTGGCGCGGCTATTTTCGTGGCCGAGCACGCCCCGCCCAATCGGCGCGGCTTTCACACAAGTTGGATTCAGACAACGGCGACTTTGGGTTTTTGCATATCGTTGCTGGTGGTGCTGCTCTGCCGCACTGTGCTGTCGCCTGAGGAGTTTTTGGAGTGGGGTTGGCGGCTGCCGTTTATTGCCTCCATCGTGCTGCTGGCGCTGTCGGTCTATATTCGGGTTCGCCTGCATGAATCACCCTTGTTTATGGACCTTAAGGCACGCGGCCAAACCTCGAAGCAGCCGATTAGCGATGCGCTCTTACGCTGGCGCAATCTGCGCTGGATGCTGCTGGCCTTGTTTGGGGCGACGGCGGGGCAGGCAGTGATTTGGTACGCCGGGCAGTTCTACGTGTTGTTCTTTCTGCAAAGCACCCTAAAACTGCCGCACGATACCGCGACGATGCTGGTGGCGGCGGGGCTGCTGTTGGGCACGCCCTTCGTGGTGCTGTTCGGTTATCTCTCTGATATTATTGGCCGGAAGCCGATTATGATTGCAGGCTGCCTGCTGGCGGCATTCAGTTTCATTCCGGTGTTCAAGGGCCTGACACTGGCGACCAACCCGGCCCTCGTGCGGGCAATGCAGACGGCCCCGATTGAAATTAGCGGCGATGGCTGCTCCGGTCTGCTTTGGCATAAGGAGACGACGCGGTGCGACCTTGCCCGCGCGCAACTGGCCAAGGGCGGCATCCCCTATAGCTGGACTGCTGTGCCGGGCGAGTCGCTGACGCTAAAAATCAATAGCGTGACGCTGCCGCTCGATGAAACGCTGACGGGGCTAACCGAAGCCTTGCGGGCCGCAGGCTACCCCGAGCGGGCGGACCCGGCGCAAATCAATCATCCCGTCGCGATTGCCTTGCTGACGCTGCTGATGATCTTCGTTGCGATGGTTTATGGACCGATTGCCGCCTTTCTGGTCGAGCTTTTTCCAACGCGCGTGCGCTTTACCTCCCTCTCGTTACCCTATCACCTGGGCAATGGCTGGTTCGGGGGGATGCTGCCGGTGATCGCCTTCGCCATGGTGTTGGAGACGGGGGATATTTACGCCGGCCTTTGGTATCCCATCGTCGTTGCCACGGCGTCGGCGGTGATCGGCATGTTGTTCTTGAGCGAAACCCATAATCGCAACCTCATGCGGGTAACGCACCCCGTTGGCTCGGCTTTGACGACACCGCCCCCCGCCGACACATGATCGCGCCGCAATGATCGAGATTGTTTCAAAACGCCCACTGTGGCACAAGGCGGAGCGTTTTTAGATGATGTGAAGGGAGTGGGGCAAGATGGCCTCTTATCAGTATGTTTACGTGATGAAGGGACTGTCGAAAGCCTATCCCGGCGGCAAAACGGTGCTGAAGGACGTATGGCTTAGCTTCCTGCCTGGCGCGAAGATCGGTGTTATCGGCCCGAACGGTGCGGGTAAATCGACCCTGATGAAAATTATGGCCGGGTACGATAAGGAATTCGGTGGGGAAGCCTGGGCTGCCGACGGTGCCAAAGTTGGCTATCTATCGCAAGAACCGCACCTGGACCCCACCAAAGACGTGTTCGGCAATGTTATGGACGGCGTGAAGGAAATCAAATCAATCCTTGACCGCTTCGAGGCCGTCTCCGCCCGTTTCGGGGAGGAGCTGTCGGACGATGAGATGAACGCGCTGATTACCGAACAGGCCGAGTTGCAAGAGCAGATTGATGTTATGGATGGCTGGGATCTCGACCGCACGGTCGATATCGCCATGGATGCCCTGCGCTGCCCGCCGCGCGATGCCGATGTGACCAAGCTCTCAGGGGGCGAGCGCCGCCGTGTCGCGCTCTGCCGTCTGCTGCTGGAAAAGCCGGACATGCTGCTGCTCGACGAACCGACCAACCATTTGGATGCCGAGTCGGTTGCGTGGCTAGAGCGGTTCTTGCACGATTATAAAGGCACCGTTGTGGCCGTGACCCATGATCGCTACTTCCTCGATGAAGTGGCGGAATGGATTTTGGAAGTCGAGCGCGGTCAATGCTACCCGTTCGAGGGGAATTACACGGGCTGGATGCGCGATAAGCAAAAGCGCCTGGAACTCGAAGGCAAGCAGGAAGAGGCCCAAAAGAAGACGCTGGACCGAGAGCTTGAGTGGGTCTCCCAAAGCCCCAAAGCCCGGCAGGCGAAATCCAAAGCGCGGCTTGCCTCTTACGAAGAGATGGTCAATCAGTCGAAGGAAAAGGCCCCAGATTCAGCGCAAATCGTGCTACCGCCCGGCCCGCGCTTGGGTGGTATTGTGATTGAGGCGGAGAATCTCACCAAGGGGTTTGGCGACCGTTTGTTGGTTGATGATGTTTCCTTCCGCCTGCCCCCCGGCGGTATCGTCGGGGTGATTGGGCCGAACGGCGCGGGGAAAACCACGCTGTTCCGCATGATTACAGGGCAGGAAAAGCCCGATAGCGGCACTTTCCGCGTCGGCGAAACGGTAGTGCTCGGGTACGTCGATCAGTCGCGCGATGCGCTCGACCCGAACAAGACGGTTTGGGAAGAAGTTTCCGGCGGGCATGATGAAATAGATCTGGGCCGCCGCAAGATGCCATCGCGCGCCTACTGTGCCCTGTTCAACTTCCGGGGCGCGGATCAGCAGAAGAAAGTCGGGATGCTGTCGGGCGGGGAGCGCAACCGCGTCCATCTCGCCAAAATGCTGAAAACCGGCGCGAATGTGCTGCTGCTCGATGAGCCAACCAACGATCTCGATGTGGATACCCTACGCGCACTTGAAGAAGCCATGCTGGACTATGCCGGCTGCGCCGTGGTTATCACCCATGATCGCTGGTTCCTGGATCGCATCGCCACGCACATTCTGGCCTTCGAGGGCGATAGCCAAGTGGTGTGGTTCGAGGGCAATTACCAAGACTATGAAGCCGACCGCAAACGCCGCCTAGGGACAGATGCCGACCAGCCGCACCGGATTAAGTATAAACCACTGGCGCGCTAGTCTCTAAAAACAAAAACCCCCGGCACTTGCACAAAGTGCCGGGGGTTCTGGTGTGAGCGTCCGTTAGGCGCGGATGTTGCACCACGCCCGCCGATTTTTCGGCTAAAACAGTGACTTCCGACCCGTTGCAAATTTCGGAAACTGAGGGTTCGGCAGGGATGAAGATTTCTAGTGGTGCTTATCCGGCTTGGTTTTTGTTTGCTGTTATGAATGCGATTGGGGCAAATGTATTGAGATTGGAAAATGAATAGAGATTGGGCCAATGTTGAAACATTGGCCCAATAATTATTGCTTATAATGTTCTTGTTGAATTAGAATCCAATCGTTGTCATTTGGTATTTTGTTTCTATAGTTTTCAGAATACCTAACTGTTGCGGTGAATCTTGGGCGCAAAAGCCCTTCAGGAGTTTCATATGTGATAGTCGCACCAACACGATAAGTACATCCGCCCACGAATATAATTGTTACATTTCCCGTATCAACATCATCAAATATTCTATTTTCCATCTGCAATGGTAGAAAAACCTTTCTGAGCGCAACATAATAAGCTTGCAATGCACCATTTGGTTCACCTGAACAATAATCCTGTTTTATTTTTTCTAAACTCCTATCGCTAATTGATCTGAAATAGTAGTCATTTATCTCTCGCATCTCTATTAACTTTTTATCATTAAGTATCTTCTTTTTATTTTTTTCCTCTTCCGCCAATCGTAAAGCCTCTTTCTTTTTTGCCTCCTCCTCGGCCTTTTTCGCCACCGCTGCGGCGTTTTCTGAGTTAGAAGCCTGCTTCTAATCATTATTTTGATCGGAAGAATTTTTCTTGTCCGAGAGAATCCCGACAATTATTAAGAATACAAAACAATAGAATGCAAATTTTAAAAGTCGCTTCATTCCTGCCTCCGTTTACGTTAGTGTAATAGGGTAAAATTTTTTCATTATCCTACATAATAAGCCACTCCTTCATATTGGAACCCACCCACAAGCTTCACAGCATCGCGTTCACCAACATTATCAGTATAAAAATGAGTACCCGTTTTTGTGTTATAGAAACGGAATAACTCATGCGAACCATCAATCTTGGTGTCACTTGCGGTGTAGGCGATTCCCTCGAACTGGAAACCTGCTAAGCCTTTAACGGCATCGCGTTCTTTATCGCTGATTGTGTAGAAGTGCGTTCCGGTATTGGCATTGTAGAAGCGATAAACGGCATCGTCGCCCTTGGTTAAAGACTTGAAACCCACACCTTCATAAACGAATTGTTCAATAGTGTTCATAACGGCGTTTCGTTCGGTCGCGCTATTGGAATAAAAGTGCGTTCCGGTCTGTGTATTATAAAACCGATAGATATTCAGCGGGTCCGCAGAACTGCTGAAAACCGATACGTCCAATTTGATGTTATTGAATTGAACTGTTTCAACATTGGTCAATCGGTCGGTTCCGTCTTCGGATTTAACGATAAGGGTTGCCCCCTCGACCTTCAAACGAACACTAGCGTTATAGATCGCGTTGATAACAACGGTATCATTTCCCGCACCAAGATTAATCGTATCGCTGCCACGGCCACCAGAAACGCTATCAGCACCGGAAGAGCCGCTAATCGTATCGTTATTGAAAGTGCCGCTGTAAGAGCCGGAAACCGTCTTAACGAGTCCATCTAACTCGCCATCGGTATAGGCGGTTCGCACAACATTTTCAGCTAATTTATCAATAACGGTCCAATCATTGTTATTTCCGTTATTTTCTGCTGTAGAGGTATTTCGCCCATTCCAAACGGCAGTTCCCATAAACTTGTCGCCAAGTTCACTACTCATGACTGAAAGAACAGCTTTATACCAATCAGCTTGTTCCTTTTGATCGGAGGGGACAGCGGTATAATCACTCGGCTCTTGCATCATTCCCGAACCGTCATAACTCTGTATACCGATTTCGGTAAACATAATTTTCTTACCTGTTGTTTCAGCAAGATTCTTGAGGTAATCAATCCAATTTACTTTTTGAGGATTATTCCCATATAAAGCGCGAACAAAGTCTTCATAAGTAGCGTTCTTGCTAAGTGTTAATTGCGGATAGAAATCCACACCAATGTAGTCGAGCTTATCAAGCCACTTGATATTCGCTAATTCGTTTCCAGCTACATAATTTGGTTGAAACCCAACATACGCCGCATAAGTTAATTTGCCTGAATAAACTGAACGGATTTGAGAAATGAGGTTTTCCCAATACCCTTTTGTATCGTCAGTTGTAAAATGAAGCATTTCGTTACCAATGGCAATCGCTTCAATTTTATGAGTTCGAGCGGCTTTCGCTAAATCAACCATATACGCAGTGTATTGTTGAAAGAATGCCGCTTTATCTCCGACATTTGAGTTTGTTGGTAGATTAAAATTAGTGAAATAATCTTGTCCATTGACTTTATAAAAATCAACTACCTGTTGTCGAATTGTAACTGCCATACCCTTTGAATGAAGGTAATCGGCTTTCCCCATCAACTCGTCGATTGTATAACCGCCACGAACGGGGATCGTGTTTTGGTAATAGGATATAGCTAATAGATCAAATACATTTTTGTCTTCTTCCCATTCAATAATACCACCTAAATAGGCATGATTTGCGCCCATAGATTGATATTGGTCAACGATATAATTGAAATTATTTTCGCTATAGGTGACGTTTTTGGTTCCCATAAATGTGAAAGCTTTTTGTTCAAAACGTGTGGTTTGCATGATTTTTCATTTTCCAGATTTAGAGCTTTACAGAAAATCAAACGACTTTCTGTTGTTACCTAACTCTTGATTTATGGAGTGAAAGGTTTGAGTGCTTTCAGAAGCACCCAAACCTTTATGACTTAAGCTTCAGTGGGGCCGGAAATAACCGAACCTTTGCCGTATTGAGCCTCAAGCATGGCTTTGGCATTAAAATAGCCATCGGCATCAACATAAACGTCTTGAGAAGACCCATTCGATAACCGAACACGCGCTTTATATCGTTTAGCTACCATTTTCCACTCCTCATAAACGCCAATCCACAGATCGAACCACATAACGGCTCAACCATCTAAAATTTACTATAGTAAATGGTTTTGAGCTTGTAAAGTGCTCAGTGTGGCCCGATGGATGTTCGGGAATTAGTTGGATCAAATTTAAGACGTTTGCGACTGGAGCGAGGCATGAGCCAAGAAACGCTCGCAGCAGAGTCAGGTATTGCGTCTAGTTTTCTCAGTCAAATCGAAAATGGAAAACGTAGCGCAACCATCACAACATTAGACGTTTTGGTTAAAGCTCTCAACGTGAAGATTGTAGAGCTATTCGCTGATATTTCCGAAACCCCCAAAGGATTACCGAGAGGGCGGCGAAAATGAATCTGTTTACTTTGTAAACAAAAATTCGTTATCCGAAAAATCGCAACGAAGCGCGCAATCGTCTCAAGCCCAAACAAAAACCCCCGGCATTCACGAAAAGTGCCGGGGGTTCTGGTGCGAGCGTTCGTTAGGCGCGGATTTGGCTGAGGAAGCGTTGCACTTCGTCCGATAGCATATCGGTGTTCTGCGCCATCATGTGGGTCGCCTGTTGCACGACGCCCGCTGATTTTCCGGCCAGAACGGCAGCTTCGGTAACAGTGGTGATGCGGCCCAGGGCCTCGCCGGTGCTGCTGGCGGCTTCCGACACGTTGCGGGCGATTTCTTGGGTGGCGGCCCCTTGCTGCTCCACGGCGATGGCGACGACTGAGGCGATTTCGTCTAACTGTTGGATCGTTAGCACGATTTGGCGGATAGCCGACACGACATCGCCGGTCGTGCTTTGAACCTGGGCGATGTGGCGTTGAATTTCGTCGGTCGCTTTGGCCGTTTGCCCCGCGAGGTTTTTCACTTCCGAAGCGACGACCGAGAAGCCTTTACCCGCCTCGCCAGCGCGGGCGGCTTCAATGGTGGCGTTTAGGGCCAGCAGGTTGGTTTGCCCTGCAATGCCGTTGATGAGCTTCACCACTTCATCAATGCGGCCCGTGGCGCTATTGAGGGTATCGACGATTGAGTTCGTCTTTTCGGCATCTTGCACGGCGATGCGCGTGACCTGGGAGGAGCGGTTGACCTGCCGGGAGATTTCGCGGATCGAGGCCAGCAACTCTTCGGCAGCGGCGGCCACGGTTTGCACGTTCTGGGTGGCGTGCTGGGAGAGTATGGCGGCTTCCCCCGCCTCGCGCTGGGTTTCGTCGGCGGTCTGCGACACGCTATCGGCGGTGTTTCGCAGGCTGTGAACGGAGCTTGCTACCTGATCGACCACCGATTTTACGGTGCCTTCAAAGGTATCGGCGAGTTCCAGGCGGGCGCGGCGGCGCTCCAACGTCACGCGGGCGCTTTCATCGGCGGCGCGTTGTTCGGCTTCTTTAACCGCAAGAGCGTTAGCGCGGAATACTTCCATGGCCGCTGCCATCGCGCCGATTTCGTCCGTGCCGCTTTTCGGCGTCGCTACCGTCAAATCACCCTCGGCCAGGCGGCGCATTGCCCCGGATAGGCGCGACAGACGCCCAACGATGGACCGAAGCACCACGAGCCAGCCGATGAGAAGAGCAGCGACCAAGGCAACGGCTCCCAGCACGATTAGCACAGTTTGGGCTTGCAGGCTTTGGGCATTGGCCGCTTCGGTTTGGGTCTTCACCGTCGCCTGAACATCGCCCACCAGCCGCGATACGGCGGACTGCAAGGCGCGGGCGTAGGCTGTTGTTTCGCCGAAGGCCGTCAGCGCTTCAGTGCGGGCGCGTAACTCTTCCTGGCGGCGGGTGATAATGGTTTCGGTACTCGCTTGGCCCTGCGGGGCTGAGCCATAGGCCAGCATATCCTCAATCGCTTGAGACGTGGTTGCGCCCGCAGCGCCCAAGGTTGGATCGCTTCGCAGGCGCATGGCAAGCCCGCGCATTTCGGCGGCCAGCGGATCGGTTCGCAGCTTAATCAGCGACAAACGGCCCCCGTCGGGCGTATTGGCGGCTTCGGCCATGTACCCGAGGAACAGATTAGCGTTCGATACAGCGGTCAAATAACGACGGAAGCCGCCGAAACTGTCGCGCTCGATGAGTTCAAGCTGGTTGTTAATCTCGGCTTGTGTCGTTGCCAAGCGGGCGCGTTGATCCTGAGCCGAGGCTTGGCTGAGATCTTCTAAACGCTGAGTAATATAGGCAATACCAATACCAATTTGACGGTTGGAAGCGCCAATCGGGCCGGTTAAAAGATCAAGCAGTTTGCTATGGCGGGCACGCAATTCGCTCATTTTCTGAGTTTGAATATCGGCAAGCACCAAGCGCTGCGTGGTTAGCTTATTTTGCAGATCAATAAGATCGGTCAGCTTCGTCGTATAACCCTCAATCGCGCCTAGGGTTTCATCTTGCTCCGAGAGGGATTTGAGGGCCGTTAGGGTATTGTTCAGCTTTACGGTGGCGATTTGATAGGTGGCGAAAGCCGCTTCCTGATCGTTGGTATTGCTGGCATTGCCGATGGCACCTGCGGCGGCCACGAGTGTTCCAACGGCTTCCGACAACTCGCCCGCAAACCGCACCGCAGGAACTTGCGTCTCCGAGAGATCTTGGAAAGTTGTTGTGAACTCGCGCACAAACAGAACGCCGACAACCGCCGACGCCAGTGTTGTGGCAACGATCATGCCCATCGCGGCAATCAGTTTCCCCGCAAGCCCGCGCCCAGCATCCTTTTTGGAGCGTGTTGTCATTTTAGCTTTCCCCCTTGCCGATCTCAGGACCAGCGTACCCCTGTGCCCGTTTACAAAGTCATAATGTCACAGTATGGGACAGGCTCTTTCCGAAATCGAGAGGAAACCGCATCTGAAAAGAGGTGTTTTGGCATTTTGAAACTGGAAAACGCCTTATTTTTAATCTTATTTAGCCTTTGTTTGCTGATTTTTGTCTGTTTATTTCGCATTTACTCGGCATTTGTCTCTGATGGTGGTTTGGTAAGGAGCGTAGAGGTTTGCGCTACACGCTTGTCGCGCGCGCGGTCGGCGAAGCCTTGGCAGACAACGTAAAAGACCGGTGTGAAGATAAGGCCGAACAGCGTAACCCCAATCATCCCTGCGAAAACGGCGGTGCCGAGCGACTGGCGCATTTCTGCCCCGGCCCCTTGTGCCAGAACCAGCGGCACCACGCCGAGAATGAAGGCGAGCGAGGTCATCACGATGGGGCGCAGGCGCGTGCGGGCGGCGGCAATCGCGGCCTCGTAGCGGCTCATACCCTCTTCATGGGCTTGCTTTGCAAATTCGATAATGAGAATCGCGTTCTTCGCGGCAAGGCCGACCAGCACGATAAGACCAATATCGACCAGGATATTCCTGTCCAGATCGCGCGCGCCGACACCGAGCATCGCCGCCAGAATACACATCGGTACAATCAGCACGACAGCCAGCGGCAACAACCAGCTTTCGTAGAGCGCAGCGAGCAGCAGGAAGACGAAGACCACGGCTAGCCCGAAAGCATAAATGGCCGTATTGCCCGCCAGCTTTTCTTGCAACGCGATATCCGTCCATTCAAAGCTGAAGCCGGGCGGCAGTTTTTCGGCGGCCAGTTTCTCGATTGCTTTGATAGCCTCGCCGCTGGAATACCCGCGCGCCAAGGCAATCTGTATTTCCGCTGCCGGATAAAGGTTGTAGCGCGGCACGCGGAAGGCGCTGGTTGCATCGTGGAAGGTCGCGACCGCGCCAATCGGCACCATCTGCCCATCCTGATTGCGGGTTTTCAGATTGGCGATGTCGCGCGGCTCTAGCCGGAACGGGTTATCGGCTTGGGCGGTCACGCGGAAGGTGCGGCCTAGAATGTTAAAGTCGTTCACAAACGCCGATCCCATGTAGACCGACAGAGTTTCGAACACGCGGGAAATGGGTACCCCCAAGGTTTCCGCTTTCACGCGGTCAATATCGGCATAAATCAGCGGTGTGCGCGCATTGAACTGCGTAAACGCCGACAGGATACCGGGCGTTTGCCCCAGCGGCCCAGCAAGCGCCCAGGTTGCGCCTTCTAGCGCGGGTAAGCCCCGCCCCGAGCGATCTTGAACATAGGCTTTCAAACCGCCGCCACTCCCAATCCCCGGTATAGAAGGCGGCTGAACGACGAAGATTAAAGCTTCGCTAATACCAAACATCTGCTTTTGCAAATCGACAAGGATGCCCTGGGTCGTAACCTTTAAGGCCGCGCGTTCCTTAAAATCCTTGAGGCCGATAAAGACCACGCCACTGTTCGGCGCGTTGGTAAACGTCAAGCCATCGAGGCCCGTAAACGCAATGGCGTTTGCAACACCCGGATGCGCTTTGAGAATATCGGACGCCCGACGCACAACCGCATCGGTGCGGTCTAATGTCGAACCAGGAGGAAGTTGGATTGCTGCAAAAAGATACCCACGATCCAACTGCGGAATGAGGCTCGTCGGTGTTGCCACCAGCTGATTATACGCAAGGCCCAGCAACCCGGCATAGACGACGAGCACGATTAGGCTGAGGCGCACAAGGCGGCGGGTAAGGTTGGCATAACCGCGCCCCAAGCCCTCGAAAGCTGCATCGAACTTCGCAAAGAACCAACGGATCGGGAAGGTCAGCGCCTGCCACCAGCGCGGCCCGTGCGTCTCCTCGCTATGAGGCTTCAGCAGGAGGGCTGCCAAGGCGGGGGAAAGGGTGAGCGACACGAAGGCCGAAATCAGCGTAGCCCCCGCAATCGTCACCGCGAACTGGCGGTAGAAGGAGCCTTGCAGACCCGAAATAAAGGCGGTGGGGATAAACACGGCGCACAGCACGAGAGCGATGGCGAGCAAGGCGTTGCCAACCTCATCCATCGTTTTATGGGCGGCGGCTTTCGGCGTCAGGCCCTGGCGTAAATAGCGTTCGACGTTTTCCACGACAACGATAGCATCATCAACCACGATCCCGATGGCGAGCACGAGGCCGAAGAGCGAGAGGGTATTAAAAGAAATCCCCACCGCGCCCATAATCAGGAATGCGCCGATTAAGGAAACCGGAATAGCGATAATCGGAATAATCGCCGCACGCCATTTCTGCAAAAATAGAATGACGACGATAACCACGAGCACGACGGCTTCTAGCAGCGTCTTAATCACCTCATCCACCGATTCGGCGATGAAGTTGGTGGGATTGTAAACCACCGAATAATCGAGACCCGCCGGAAAATCTTTTTTGAGCTGAGCCATTGTGTTTTGAATGGCGGTGGAGGTTGCCAGCGCGTTGGAGCCGGGGCGCTGGAAAACCCCCAAGGCGGTCGCAGGCTTATTATTCAAGAGCGAGTTTAGAGTGTAATCTTGCGAGCCTAGCTCGATCCGCGCAATATCGCGCAGCCGAATAGAGGAGCCGTCGGGGTCAGCCCGAACCACAAGCGCGCCAAACTCGTCCACAGTCGTTAACCGGCCTTGAGTTTGAACGGAAAGTTGAAACGCCCCCGCCGCAGTCGCGGGAGGTTGATTGATGGTACCTGCCGCGACCTGCACGTTGGCGGCGCGAATGGCCGCAATTACTTCGCCAGCGGTTAGGTTGCGCGCGGCAACCTGGGCTGGATCGAGCCAAACCCGCATGGCGTAATCGCGCGCGCCGAACACCAGCACATTACCAACCCCCTCAATCCGGGTCAGCACGTCCTTCACATACAAGGTTGTATAGTTGGAAATATACTGCTGATCGCGCGAATCGTCGGGTGAAATCATGTGGACGACCATCATGAGATCGGGGGAGCTTTTCAGCACGTTCACCCCGAGGCGGCGCACTTCTTCCGGTAAGCGGGGTTGAGCGATGGCGACGCGGTTCTGCACCAGAACCTGCGCTTGATCAATGTTGGTTCCGGGCTTGAACACGACGTTGACCGACAGCCGCCCGTCCCCCGTGGATTGGGAGGTGATATACAGCATCCCATCGACACCGTTTACTTCCTGCTCGATAGGGGTTGCCACCGTATCGGCGATCACCCGCGCATCAGCCCCTGGATAGAAGGCGGTGATATTCACCGTTGGCGGCGCGATTTCGGGGTATTCGGCCACGGGTAGGCGCGTTTGTGCAATCCCGCCTGCAATGGTGAGAATGATCGATAGCACCGTCGCGAAGATCGGGTGATCGATAAAGAAATGCGTAAAGCGCATTGCCCAATCCTATCCAGAAACTCTGGTGATTCTTACAAATAGACCAAAAATTAGCGGGGGCGGCTTATCGCATCCCGGCTTTAATCTCGCCTAGCATGGGGGTCACGGGCACACCAGGGCGCACGAAGGGACTGGCGAGGCCGCCGATGATGATTTTCTCGTCGCCCTTCAACCCGTCGCGAATCACGCGTAACCCCTCGGCAAGCCCGCCGAGGCTAACAACCTTGGGCAACACTTTATTCTCGGGACCAACGGTCATCACCACTTTGCGGGTTTGGTCGGAAACGATGGCCGAATCGGGGACGAGTAAAGCCTCCACATCGCCGCTCCACAGCCGCAAACGCCCAAAGCTGCCGGGGGTTAAGAAATGGTCGGCATTCTCGAACACCGCGCGGCCCCGGATAGTACCGGAGCGCCCGTTCAACTCGTTATCAATAAAATCCAGTCCGCCCTGGCGCTTCCACTCGGTTTCATCGCCGAGGCGCACTTGAACCGGAATTGCGCCCTTGCTATCGCGGTTGGACGGGCGCTGCCCGGCCTTGGCGAGGCGCGCGTAGCGGATGTAATCGGCTTCCGACGCATCGAAGACGAAGTTAATCGGATCGTTTTGCACAATCGTGGTCAGCAGGGTTGCCCCTTGGCCCCCAGCCACGAGATTACCGACATCGACACGCTTATCTGAAATTCGCCCGGCGATGGGGGCGCGCACCTGCGTCCACTCCAAATTCAGCGCCGCAGATTTCACGGCGGTTTCGGCAGCGGACAGTTGGGCGCGGGCGACGGCAAGATTGGCTTGGCGCTGATCGAGGTCGCGCCCAGTGATATTCTGATTGCGGATCAAGCCTTCGGCACGGGCCACTTCCGTTTCATTCAGCCTTACTTGCGCGCGGGCGCGGGCCACGTCGGCTCTGCTCGATTCAATCGCAAGCTCGTAGGGGCGTGGGTCGATGGTGAACAGAAGATCACTCTTCTTCACCATTTGCCCATCGCGGAAATGCACGTTTTCGATATAGCCGGACACGCGGGCGCGCAACTCAACACGCTCTACGGCCTCGAACCGTCCCGTATACTCGTCCCACTGGGTTACTTTTTGCGCTAGCGGCGTCGCGACCGTAACGGGCGGCGCAGGGGGAGCGCCTTGGCCTTGCGCGGTAAAGCTGAACCCCAGAAGGGCTGCCAAAATCGGCGCGGCCAAAATCTGCCTAGCGGTGATGGTTGGAAGGTTCTTTGCAGAAAAGAAGCGCATCGCATTACCTATAAATGATGCTCGGCAGTGTCACGCAGAATAGCGTAACCCTGGTACAAAAAGGGACCGTATGGGGGAAGGATAACGCCGTCAATACGATTGTGTTAATTATCCCCTAAGCGGATGTTTCGCACTGCACTGTACTTCAATTTCGTCGCTGACGGAATGGGCACGCGTAACCTTTGACGGGTAATTTCTCTTCCGCTAGCGTTTGTGTCGGCGCGACGCAGCCGGTCGGACAGCGCGCCACCGACCTTGGAGAGTTATCATGACGACGCCCTTAGCCCGTCCAAAATCCCCCTATTTTAGCTCCGGCCCCTGCGCGAAACGCCCCGGTTGGACCCCGCAAGCGCTGGAGAATGCCGTTCTCGGGCAGTCCCATCGCGGTAAAGCCGGCAAGGCGCGGCTGGCTGATGTGATCGAGCGTACCCGCGCGATCCTGAAAGTACCCGCCGATTACCGCATTGGCATTGTGCCTGCGTCCGATACCGGCGCAGTGGAAATGGCGCTGTGGTCGCTGCTCGGCGCGCGCCCGGTCGATATGGTCGCGTGGGAGAGTTTTGGGGCCGAATGGGTTACGGATGTGGTGAAAGAGCTAAAAATTCCGGGCGCGCGGACCCTTAAAGCCGCCTATGGCGCGCTGCCGGACCTTGGGCAAGTGAATAAAGATCACGACGTGGTCTTCACCTGGAACGGCACTACGTCCGGCGTGCGCGTGCCGAATGCCGATTGGATTGCCGACGACCGCGCGGGCCTGACGATCTGCGACGCGACCTCGGCAGCCTTTGCGATGGAGTTGCCGTGGCCGAAGCTCGATGTGACCACCTTCTCGTGGCAGAAGGTCTTGGGCGGCGAAGGCGCGCACGGCATTCTCATTCTCAGCCCGCGCGCGGTGGCGCGGCTGGAAAGCTACAGCCCGGCCTGGCCGCTCCCTAAAATTTTCCGCCTCACCAAAAGCGGCAAGCTGATCGAAGGTATTTTTAAGGGCGAGACGATCAACACCCCGTCCTTGCTGTGTGTTGAAGATTACCGTGATGCGCTGTTGTGGGCCGAACAAGTTGGTGGCCTCGCGGGCCTCATTGCCCGCTCTGAAGCCAATCTAGCGGCAATCGCCGCGTGGGCGGATAAGACGGCGTGGGTCGATTTCTTGGCGGACGCCCCGGAAACCCGCTCTTGCACGTCGATTTGCTTAAAAATCGTTGATCCCTGGTTCATGGCACTGGGGGCCGAGGCGCAGGCGGACGTGCCGAAGCGCCTTGCCGCCAAGCTGGAAAAGGAAAAGGTGGCCTTCGACATCAACGGCTACCGCGACGCCCCGCCGGGCCTGCGGATTTGGGGCGGGGCGACCGTGGAAACCGCCGATATCGAAGCCCTCATCCCGTGGCTGGATTGGGCCTATGCCGAGGTAAAGGCCGAACTGTCGGTTCCGGCCTAACCCGGCCTCGCAATGTCCTGAAAATTCTGTGCGGCCTGGTCAAGCCGGGTCGCCTGCCGTTGAGGTTTACGATGCCCAAAGTTCTGATTGCCGACTCCCTCAGCCCGCGCGCGGTTGATATTTTCAAAACGCGCGGCATTGAGGTCGATGTAAAAACCGGCCTGAAGCCGGACGAAATTAAGGCGATTATCGGCGACTATGATGGTCTTGCCGTACGCTCGGCCACCAAAGTCACCGCCGATGTTATCGCGGCGGCGGGCAAGTTGAAAGTGATTGGCCGCGCCGGAATTGGCGTTGATACGGTCGATGTTCCCGCTGCAACCCAAGCCGGGATTGTGGTGATGAACACGCCATTCGGCAATTCCATCACCACGGCGGAACACGCGATTGCGCTGATGTTCGCCCTCGCCCGGCAAATCCCCCAGGCCGACCGTTCTACCCACGCGGGCAAATGGGAAAAATCGAAGTTCATGGGCGTTGAAGTCACCGGCAAAACGCTGGGGATCATCGGCTGCGGCAATATCGGCTCCATCGTGGCCGAACGCGCTGTGGGCCTGCGGATGAAAGTGGCGGCCTTCGATCCGTTCCTGTCGGCAGACCGCGCGAAAGCGCTGGGGGTTGAAAAGGTGGACCTGGACGAGTTGTTCGCCCGCGCCGATTTCATCACGCTGCACACCCCGCTCACTAACGAAACCCGTGATCTTCTGAACGCCGCCGCCTTCGCTAAAATGAAAAAGGGCGTGCGGATCATCAACTGCGCGCGCGGCGGGTTGCTGGTTGAGGCCGATTTGAAGGTGGCCCTCGACTCAGGGCAAGTTGCCGCTGTGGCGCTGGACGTGTTTGCGGTCGAACCCGCGAAGGAGAACGCGCTGTTCGGGATGGAAAACGTCGTCGTTACGCCGCACTTAGGCGCTTCTACCAATGAAGCGCAGGAAAATGTAGCGCTGCAAATCGCCGAACAGATTTCCGACTTTCTGCTGGATGGCGCGGTAACGAATGCCGTAAACGTCCCCAGCGTGTCGGCGGACGAAGCCCCGCGCCTCACCCCCTATATGCGCTTGGCCGAACAGTTAGGCTCCCTCGCAGGCCAGCTTCTAACCGCAGGCATCAAGGGTGTCACGGTGGAGTTCCACGGCGAAGCCAGCACTATCAACACGCGCCCCGTGACGGCGGCGGCCCTGACAGGGCTGCTGAAGCACGCGCTGGAAGAGGTGAATATGGTTTCGGCCCCGGTCGTCGCCAAAGAGCGTAACATCCAGATCGCCGAGTTGAAGCGCGATACGGCGGTGGATTACCACACGCTGTTATCGCTGACCGTCGAGACCGACGCAGGCGCGCAGACGTTCCAAGGCACCCTCGTCGGCAATACGCTGCCGCGCATCGTGAAGCTCGGCAATGTATCGCTGGAAGCGGAGTTGGGAGAGCATATGCTGTTCATCCGCAATCTCGATAAGCCGGGGTTCATCGGCGCGCTCGGCGGGCTGCTGGGCGATGCCAGCGTGAATATCGCAACCTTCCACCTTGGGCGGACGGCTCCGGGGGCGGAAGCGGTATTGCTGACGGAAGTCGATCAACCGATCCCGGCGACTGTGTTAGAAAAAGTGCGGAAGTTGCCACAAGTGGTGGAGGCTCGCGCCCTAGAGTTTTAGAGCGTTTAAGCCGGAGTCCCCCCTGGGCCTCCGGCTTCATCCTGTCCTAACAGGTGGGTGGATTGCCCCCGCCCGCCGGGTCTGGTAGCTGTAAACTATAAAAGCTGGGAGAAACGCCGTGGCCTCGATTTTCGATCTATCTCTTGCCGCTCACGCGCGCCAAACCCCTATTACGGCGGCGTTTTTTACAGTGCTCTCTCAGGTTTCCGAGGTTCATGAGACCTGGGAAGCCTCGATTCTCTACGGCATTGCCTTCGCCGTGGGGATGCACGCGGTCGTTTACGGTATCGGTTGGGTGATGCGGCGGTAAAAAGCCTCGTCGGCATTGCGCCTAAATGTAATAAAACTACTTTCCGTTCCGCGCAGAACCGCCTATGATTGATTTCAAGGTTGAAATCAGTCCTGGGAGGGACGTATGGCGCAGATTATCCCTGTAGCGCCTTTCGATTATGTCGTGTTCGGTGGCACGGGGGATCTCGCCCTCCGCAAGCTGCTGCCCGCGCTGTATCATCGGCACCAAGATCAGCAGATCACTGGCCCTTCGCGCATTATCGCCGTGGCGCGCAGCGCTCTTACGCGCGATGCGTATCTCGCCAAAGTGTTGGACTGGCTAAAGGGCCAAGTGGGGGATGATTTCGACGCTGCGACCTGGGCCGCATTTGCTGACCGAATCCACTATGTCGCGGTCGATGCCACCGGCGAGTCCGGCTGGGCCGATCTTGCGGCGGCGCTGGCCGATGGCGGCAGCAAAGTGCGCGTTTTCTATCTGGCCACCGCGCCGGACCTGTTCGGGCCGATCTGCCGGAGCTTGAAAGCAGCGGGCCTTGCAACGCCCGAGAGCCGCGTGGTGCTGGAAAAGCCGATTGGGACCGATCTTGCCTCGGCCCGCAAAATCAATGACGAGGTTGGGGCGGTTTTCAGCGAACAGCAGATTTACCGAATCGACCATTATTTAGGGAAAGAAACGGTTCAGAACCTGTTGGCCTTGCGCTTCGCCAATAGCCTGTTCGAGCCGCTTTGGTCCTCGGCCTGGATTGATCACGTGCAGATCACCGTCGCCGAAACCGTCGGCGTTGAAAGCCGTGCGGGCTATTACGATAAGTCGGGCGCGTTGCGCGATATGGTGCAGAACCATCTCATGCAACTCCTCTGCCTGGTGGCGATGGAGCCGCCCCGCCAGATGGATAAGGACGCGGTGCGCGATGAAAAGCTAAAAGTGTTGCGTGCGCTGAAACCGATGAAAGCGCCCGATGTTCTGAGCCATACCGTGCGCGGCCAGTATAAAGCCGGGGCCTCGCGCGGCGAAGGCGTGCCGGGCTATCTCGAAGAACTTGGGCACGAAAGCCACACGGAAACCTTCGTTGCGCTGAAAGTGGAAATCCAAAACTGGCGCTGGGCTGGCGTGCCGTTCTACCTGCGAACGGGTAAGCGCATGGCCGAAAAGGTCTCGGAAATCGTCCTTCAGTTCCGCCCGGTGCCGCACTCGATTTTTCCGGGCGATGCCGGGGTGATCGACCCGAACCGCCTTATCGTGCGCCTACAGCCGAACGAGGGTATTCGGCTGCATATGATGACGAAGGAACCCGGCCCCGGCGGGTTGCGCTTGCGCCCGGCGTCCTTGAATCTGTCCTTCGCCGAAGCCTTCAAAATCCGCAACCCCGATGCCTACGAGCGTTTGCTGATGGATGTGGTGCGCGGGAACGCCACTCTGTTCATGCGCCGCGACGAGGTGGAAGCCGCCTGGACGTGGGTCGAGCCGATTCTTGAAACCTGGGCGCACCGCGCTGAGCCACCGAAACCCTATGTGGCGGGTACGACCGGCCCGGCAGCCGCCATTGCGCTGATCGAGCGCGATGGCCGAACCTGGAACGAGGAGGCTGAATAATGGCGCTGCACCCCACGCTGGAAGCCGTTACCGCGCGCATTATCGAGCGCTCGAAAGACAGCCGCGCTGCGTATCTTACCCGTTTGCGCGCGGCTGCCGATAAAGGCCCGCGCCGCTCGCGCCTGTCCTGCGGCAACCTCGCCCACGGGTTCGCCGCCTGCGCCCCCGACGATAAGGCGGATTTGAAAGCGGCCGCGAAGCCCAACCTTGCGATCATCACGTCTTACAACGACATGCTATCGGCCCATCAACCGTTCGAGCCTTATCCCGCGATCATCAAAGCGGCGGCGCGCGACGCGGGCGCGGTGGCGCAAGTGGCGGGCGGCGTTCCTGCCATGTGCGACGGTGTTACGCAAGGCCAAGACGGGATGGAGCTGTCTCTGTTCAGCCGCGACGTGATTGCGCTTTCGACGGCAGTGGCCCTCAGCCATGCGATGTTCGACGGTGCGTTGTATTTAGGCGTTTGCGATAAGATCGTGCCCGGTCTGATTATCGGCGCGCTCGCCTTTGGGCATTTGCCCTCGGTGTTCATTCCGGCGGGGCCGATGCCGTCCGGTCTGCCGAATAACGAGAAAAGCCGCATTCGCCAGCTTTATGCCGAAGGCAAAGTAGGGCGGGCGGAATTGCTGGAAGCCGAAAGCGCCTCCTACCATTCGCCCGGCACCTGTACGTTTTACGGTACGGCCAACTCCAATCAGATGCTGATGGAGTTCATGGGCCTGCATTTGCCCGGCTCCAGCTTCGTCAACCCGAACACGCCGTTGCGTGAAGCGCTAACGCGCGAGGCGGTTCGGCAAGCGGTGGCGATTACGGCAGGCGGGGATTTCACCCCCATTGGCGAGATTTTGGACGAACGCGCCTTTGTAAACGGCATTATCGGTCTGCTGGTCACGGGCGGCTCCACCAATCACACGCTGCACTTGATCGCGATGGCAGCAGCAGCGGGCGTGCGCCTAACCTGGGATGATTTCAACGATCTTTCTGGCTGCGTGCCCCTGCTGGCGCGCGTTTATCCAAACGGCTCGGCAGACGTGAACCATTTCCACGCGGCGGGCGGCTTGCCCTTCGTGATCGGCGAGCTGTTGGAGGCGGGGCTGCTGCACGAGGACGTGCGGACCATCCTCGGTCACGGCCTGTCGGCCTATCGGCAGGAACCGTTTCTGAATGGCGAGGGCGGCGTGACCTTCAAGCCGTCCATTCGCGAAAGTCAGGACTTGGCCGTGTTGCGCCCTGTCGCCAACCCGTTCGCGGCGGATGGCGGTTTGCGGATGCTGACCGGTCCGCTGGGGCGCGCGGTGATTAAAGTGTCGGCAGTTAAGCTGGAGCATCGCATCGTCGAAGCCCCTGCCCTGGTGTTCGATAGTCAGAATGCCCTGCAAGAAGCGTTCAAACGCGGCGAGTTGGAGCGGGATTTTATCGCCGTTATCCGCTTCCAAGGCCCGAAAGCCAATGGGATGCCGGAGTTGCATAAGCTCACCCCCGCCTTGGGCGTGTTGCAGGATAAGGGCTTTAAGGTGGCGCTTGTCACCGATGGTCGCATGTCTGGCGCATCGGGCAAAGTGCCCGCAGCCATCCACCTGACACCGGAAGCCTTGGACGGCGGCCCGATTGCTAAACTGCAAACGGGCGACATTCTACGGCTCGATGCTGAAGCCGGCACGCTCACCGTGCAGGCCGATTTGTCGGGGCGGGACGCCGCCGTGATTGACGTGTCCGATAATGATTTCGGTTGCGGGCGCGAGTTGTTCGGCGGTTTTCGCGCGCTCGTTGGCGGGGCCGAGAGCGGCGCGCATGTGTTTGGGGCGCTGTTGGACCGGCAGGGGGCGTGAGTATGGCGATTTCTACACCTACCGCCCAGCGCCCCTGGCTGGTGGCCGATATTGGCGGCACCAACGCGCGCTTCGGGCTGATCGAGACGGCGGGGGCGATGCCGGGCCATATCGGTAAGGTTCCGAGCGCTGAACATCGGACGCTCGCGAGCGCCGCGACAGCCTATCTGGCGGGGTTGCCTAGCCCTGTTCAGCCGACTGCCGCGTGCGTGGCCGTGGCGGGGCCGGTCACGGGGGATCGCTTTAAGCTCACCAATCAAGCCTGGGATTTTTCGATTGCCGACACGAAGGCCGCGTTGGGGCTGGATTATCTCGCGCTGGTGAATGATTTCGAGGCGCTCGCGCTGTCCTTACCGCATCTCACCGCGCTCCGGCAAATTGGGCCGGGGGAGGCAATTTCAACAGCGGCGATGGCGGTGGCGGGGCCGGGCACCGGGCTTGGCGTCGGCGCGATTATACCCGACGGGTCGGGTCATTGGGTGCCTGTGCCGGGCGAAGGCGGTCATTGCGACGCGCCCATCGTCAGCCAAGAAGAGGCGGCGGTAGCAGCCGTGCTGCGCGCCGAACAGGCGGCAGTGACGGCGGAATGCTTCCTCTCCGGGGGCGGCATCGAGCGGCTCTACCGCAGTCTTGCCACGGTAAGAGGTTTCCAAGTCGATCCGCACCGCAGCAACGCCGCGATTACGGCCACGGCAGTCGATGGGTCCGAACCCCTGGCCGTCGATACCTTGAGTATGTTTTGCGCCCTGCTGGGCAGCCTTGCCGGCAATCTAGCCGTTACCTTTGGCGCACGCGGCGGCGTGTTCATTGGCGGCGGGATTGTGCCGCGTTTTGCCGATTTCTTCGCGGCCAGCCCGTTCCGGGCGCGTTTTGAGGCGCGCTACCGCATGGCGGCCTACGCGCACGCCATTCCCACCTATCTTATTCTTGCCGATACCCCCGCCCTTGATGGGGCGGCGGCGTGGCTGAAGGCCCATCAGGAGAGAGTGCATGGATCGTAATCAAAAAATTCTCGACCTAATGGCCCTGGCCCCGGTTATTCCGGTGTTGGTGATCGAAGATGTCGATCACGCCGTGCCGCTGGCGCAAGCCTTGGTTGCAGGGGGCTTACGGGTGCTGGAAGTCACACTGCGGACCTCGGTTGCGCTCGAGTGTATCGAGCGGATCGGCCAGCAGGTGCCGGGGGTAATTGTTGGCGCAGGCACGGTCAATCGCCCCATTGATGCCGATGCCGCCCGTTCGGTCGGCGCGCGGTTTCTGGTGAGTCCCGGCTCCACGCTGTCGCTGCTGGATGAAATGGATAAAACTGGCCTGCCGTATCTTGCGGGCGCGGCCACGGCCAGCGAAGTGCTGGGGTTGCTGGAGCGCGGCATTACGGCGGTCAAATTCTTCCCGGCGGAACCGGCGGGCGGGGTTGCGTATCTAAAAGCCCTGTCCGGCCCGCTACCGGAGATTCGTTTCTGCCCTACGGGCGGCATTGATCCCGTTAAGGCCAAGCAATATCTCGCGCTGCCGAACGTGCCCTGCGTCGGCGGTTCCTGGCTGGTGCCGAAAGACGCCCTTGCCAGCGGTGATTACGCCCGAATCGAAGCCTTGGCGCGGGAGGCGGCTTCCCTCAAAGATTAAGCGATGCTACCACAGACCGGAGGGAGGATTGCCCACGCATGGCCAATATGTTGGATGTCTTGCGCTCGCATCTGCCGCGCCTGTCGCGACAAGAAACGGCGGTTGCCCAGACAATTCTAGCGGACCCCCAGGGAACGCTGCAAAGCCCGGTTGCGGTCGTGGCGATACGCGCGGGCGTTAGCCAGCCGACGGTGATCCGCCTCTGCCGTTCGTTGGGCTGCGAAGGCTTTGCCGATTTCAAGCTGAAGTTGGCGCAAAGCCTCGTGCCTGGCGTGCCGTTCGTAACGGCGGCGGTCGAAAGTACCGACGATACGGCGACCTACGCCGCTAAGATTTTCGACGCCACTGCCACGGCGCTGCACGCAGCCCGCACGGCCCTAGATGTGACTTCGACCGATAAGGCGATAGCCTTGCTCGCCCACGCGCGGCGGATTGTGATTTTCGGCCTCGGCGGCTCGGCCTCCATTGCCCAAGATGCGGAACATAAGCTCGCGCGCTTCGGCATTCCCTGCCAAGCCGTGCTGGACTCGTTGATGTTGCGGATTCAACTGGCGGGCATGGGGCCGGAAGATGTTCTGTTGGTCATCTCCAACACGGGCCGCACGAAGCTGGCACTGGAAGCGGCGCAAAGCGCGCGCGATCAGCAGGTGCCGGTTATTGTGATAACGGCACCGGGGTCGCCCCTCTCGGCGCTTGCCACGATTGTGGTTGCGGTTGAATCGGCGGAAGATACCGATTTGTTCACACCGATGGCGTCCCGCATTGTTCATCTCGTGCATGTGGATGTACTGACCACTGGCGTCGCGCTCTGCCTTGGGGCCGATAAGCATGATTTGCTGGCGCGCATCAAAACCAACCTGCGCGCAACGCGCCTGCCGCTTGCCCGCGAGGCCGTTCACCGCGACCCGCTGTCACAGGGTTAGGGGGGTGAATGGAGCGGGCGCGGATAGTGCTGCCGAGGCGGCTGTAACTTTATGTCTTGTTTGCGTCTGACCGCCTCACAATCGCACCCCCCGCATTCGTATTTTCGATTTGTCAGCGCGGCTGAAACCGGGCAAGGCTTACCGCCCCGGCACTAGGGCCGGGGTAGATTTGTCGTAAAGGGACATATCATGGCCAAACACGCAGTCGGTATCGTTGGCGCCACGGGTGCCGTCGGGGCCGAATTGATGAGTGTGCTGGCCGATCTGAACTATCCGGTCGGCTCGCTTCATCTGTTCGCCTCTGAACGGTCAGCCGGTAAAACGACAATGACTCCCTTCGGGGAAAAAACGATCGAAGCCTTTTCTGTGGAAGCCGCGCAGCAATGCGATGTGGTCTTTCTGGCCGTTTCCGGCGAGTTCGCCAAGGAATACGCGCCGCGCATCGCGGAAAAAGCCTTGGTGATTGATAATTCCTCCGCCTTCCGCCTCGATGATGCGGTGCCGCTGGTGATCCCTGAAATCAACCCGGAAGCCGCTAAGGGCAAAAAGCTGATCGCCAACCCAAACTGCACGACGGCGATTCTGGCGGTCGCGCTATGGCCGCTGCACCAGGCGTTCGGGGTGAAGAAGGTGATCGTGTCCTCCTACCAAGCCACGTCGGGGGCGGGGGTTGAGGGGATGCACGAGCTTCTGGCCGAATCGCGCGTGGTGCTCGATGGCGGCACCGCAGGGCATAAGGTGTTCGCGCACCCGATTGCCTTCAACCTCATCCCGCATATTGATAGCTTCCAGCCGAACGGCTACACGCGCGAAGAAATGAAAGTCACCTGGGAAACTCAGAAGATTTTCGGCGCGCCTGATATGCTCATCTCCTGCACAGCGGTGCGCGTGCCGACGCTGCGGGTGCATTCGGAAGCCGTGACGATTGAAACCGAAAAGCCGATTACGGTGGCAGCGGCCCGCGCCGCGATTACGGCTGCCCCCGGCGTTACGCTGTTTGATGACCCCGAGAATAAGATCTATCCGATGCCGATTAACGCTACGATGCAGCATGATTGCAACGTGGGCCGCATCCGCCAGAGCCTGATTTTCGGCGAGCATGGTCTCGACTTCTTCGTGGCGGGCGATCAGTTGCTGAAGGGCGCAGCGCTCAACGCGGTGCAGATTGCCCGACTGTTCGTTTAACCCGTTTCAAGCATCACCGTAATGAGCACCCCCCGGTTCCTGCCGGGGGGTGTTTTGGTGCAGATGAATTTAATTGGGCGTGCCGCATAAAATGCGGAAAATTGGCCTCTACTCCCGCGTTTCTAACCGTTTGCCCCTGGCATTTTTGGAATATTCTGGCTTTTTGCGGGGGGTTTTAGAAAGTATCTGGTGCTTTTGTCCGACAATAGGCACAGTTTCGTAACATTTCGGTTATGAGGCGCGCGAGGAGAGGGTTAGTTTTGCGGTATTGTATCGGTGATAACCGCACGCTGTAGAATTCATCATTTCTGTCTTAAGACGCGCGGCATAGTTGATTTACCCCGTTGCGCTTAATTTTTAAGCGTTCTCTTAACCAAGACGTTGGGGCGTGGCTGGTAGCGCGCTGATTGGGGTTAGCGGGCCTATGAGTTTCCCGGTGAGTTTCCCGGCTTGACTCGGGGGCTGGAAGCGCTGTGATAGACACAGGTGGATAACGGGGGCGTGAAGAGGGTGACGATTGCAGCCATGGATCCAGTGACTAACTCCCGGCAGAACGCGGCCCTCCCGGCGGAGGCAATTGTTATTCGCGATTTGCGGAAGCGCTTCGGTGCGCTTGAGGTGCTGAAAGGCATTTCGCTTGAGGCGCGCGACCATGATGTTATCGCTATTCTCGGCTCTTCCGGCTCTGGCAAAAGCACGTTCTTGCGCTGCATCAACTTACTGGAAACGCCCGACGATGGCATCGTGTCGGTCAAGGGCGAGGTGATCGAGATGACCACCAAGCGCGGCCTGCGCGCGCCCGCCAATCCGCGCCAAGTGGAACGGCTGCGCCAGAAGCTCGCGATGGTGTTTCAGCAGTTCAACCTGTGGCAGCATATGACGGTTCTGGAAAACGTCATCGAAGCCCCTATTCATGTGCTGGGGATGGAGCGCAAGGCGGCGATTGAGAAGGCCGAGGCGATGCTGGACAAGGTTGGCGTTATCGCCAAAAAAGACGGCTATCCGCTAGAGCTTTCGGGCGGGCAGCAGCAGCGCGTGGCGATTGCCCGTGCGCTTGCGATGGACCCGGATGCGCTGTTGTTCGACGAGCCAACATCGGCCCTCGATCCCGAGTTGGTCGGGGAAGTTTTGAAAGTGATGCGCGATCTGGCCGCCGAAGGGCGCACCATGCTGGTCGTGACGCACGAAATCGGATTCGCTCGGGAAGTCTCCAATAAGGTGGTCTTCCTGCATCAAGGGCGCGTGGAAGAAGAGGGGACTCCAGCCGATGTGCTGGGCAACCCCAAATCGGAACGGTGCCGGCAGTTTCTGTCGTCATCGCTCAAGGGATAGGGAATCCCGAAGGGGATTTGGTTTTTCGTTGGAACTTGGGAGAGTGACCGTGAAGAAGATTGTATTGGCTTTGGCCACCCTGGGCATCGCCCTCACGTCGGGTGCCTATGCCCAAAACGCAAAAACTCTGCGTTTGGGCACCGAAGGCGCTTACCCGCCGTTCAACTTTACCGATAAAAACGGTAAGTTACAGGGCTTCGATATCGAGATCGGCGATGCGCTTTGCGCTGAAATGAAGCGCAAGTGCGACTGGGTCACGCAGGATTGGGATGGCATTATTCCCGCGCTGAAAGCAAAGAAGTTCGATGCGATCATCGCGTCTATGTCCATCAACGAAAAGCGGAAGAAGGAAGTCGATTTCTCCGATCGTTACTACTTCACGCCGGGCATGATGGTCGCGCGTACTGGGTCGGGCTTTAAGCAAAGCGACCTGAAGGGCAAGACTGTGGGCGTGCAGGTGGAAACCATCCACGCGCAGTTCATGGAAGCCCGCTACAAGGACGTGATTCTGAAGCAGTATAAAACGCAGGAAGAAGCCAACCTCGACCTTGCCAACGGTCGTCTCGATGTCGTCATGGCCGACAGCGCGGTGGTTGATGAGTGGGTTAAGGCGAATGGCGGTTCGGCCAAGTTCGAGCGCGTTGGCGATTTCGTCCGCGACCCGATTTTGGGGAATGGTGCAGGTATTGCTGTTCGCAAAGGCGATAAAGATCTCGTTGCGGCTTTCAACAAAGCCCTTACCGCGATTAAGGCGAATGGCACCTACACCAAGATCAACAATAAGTACTTCGAGTTCGATATTCGCTAATCTCCCGTAGGGACTACTCTACAGGGGCGTTTGACTGGGCTAGGTGGGGCGGCGCATGGGGCCGCCCCACCTTAGCCTCGCTTCAAGGGCATAAACCGTGCCGCTATGCCGCGCGGAACAAGGGCCGTTCTGTCGATTTCGATAGAGGCCGATAACGTCTGACCCCACCCTAAAGCTGCGCGAAACAAACCGGAGAGGGAGCAGAATGATTGATCTTCAGGGGTTTGGGCCGCAACTGCTGGAAGGGGTGTTGATGACGCTGCGGCTGGCCGCCGTCTCGCTTTTTCTTGGGATTATGATTGGCCTTGCCGCCGCAATTGCTAAAATGTCTTCTATCCGGTGGCTAGCGCGCGGGGTTGATATTCTCACTAACCTGTTGCGTGGTTTGCCTGAACTGTTGACCATTCTTATTCTTTACTATGGGGTGCAGAATCTCTTTAATGCAATTTTCGAGGATTTTGTTGAGGTCGATGGGTTTACGGCGGGCGTGGCAGCGCTGTCGCTGGTGTTCGGTTCCTATGCGTCGGAAACCTTTCGCGGGGCATTTCTCGCTATTCCGATAGGCCAGATCGAGGCTGCCAAGAGTTTCGGCATGTCGCCGTTTACGGTGTTCCGGCGGATTCAACTGCCGCAAATGTGGCGCTATGCGCTACCCGGTTTAGGCAACCTGTGGCTAGTGCTGATTAAGGACACGTCCTTAGTTTCTGTCGTCGGTCTGCAAGAGTTGATGCGGAAAACCCAAATCGCTACCTCCGTGACTAAATCGCCCTTCACCTTCTATTCGGTGGCGGCGCTGATTTTTATTGCAATTACCGTGATTTCAACTCTGTTCCTGCGCTGGATGGAAAAGAAGTCCCGTCGCGGCGTGCGGATGGGGTAAGCGAATGGACCTGATTTCCTCCCTGCTTGAGCTTGCTCAAGACTATTGGCCGCAGTTTTTGCGTGGTCTCTGGACAACGGTGCAGCTTACCGTGCTGTCGTGCCTGTTGGGGTTCTGCCTTGCCATTCCGCTGGCGCTCGCGCGGCTATCGAAAAATTGGCTGATTTCCGGCCCGGCCTTGGTCTATTCGGTCTGCTTTCGCGGCTCGCCGCTGCTGGTGCAGGTCTTCTTGATTTATTACGGCCTGCCCTCGGTGCTGTTGCAATTTTACGGCGGCGACGTTCCGGCGATGCGCGAGTCGTTTTTTTGGCCGTTGCTGAATGCGCCGTTCATGCTGGCGCTGATCGCCTTTACGCTGAATACCGGGGCCTATATGGCCGAGCCGATTCGCGGCGGCATTCAATCGGTGCCGAGCGGCGAGCGGGAGGCGGCTTTAGCCTGCGGCATGTCCCCCCGTTTGCTCACGCGCCGGGTGCTGCTGCCGCGCGGGCTGCGGATTGCTATCCCGGCGCTGTCCAACGAAACCATTCTCACGATGAAAGCCACCACGCTGGTGAGCCTCGTGACGATGCTCGACCTTATGGGCGCTGCGGGCCGGGCTTTTACGCAGACCTACGACTCGAAGGTCTATCTCGTGTTAGTGCCCTTCTATCTCGTGTTAATTTGGGCGATAGCGCGGTTTTTTGCGCTGCTGGAGAAGCGCTATAACCGCTATCTCGTCCGCAAGACGGTTTAGTACCAATGTGAGGTGATCGGAACCGATCACCTCTGCCCTCACGCGGCGGGCGGGTTCTTCCAGAACCCTTGCCTCCCGCAGCATAAGCTGCGCGGCGTGGTCGCGCCGGACCCACTCTCGATGAGCAGGACTCATCGAGAGTTGGTCTAGCTTTTCAGATTAACGCCGCCGATGCGCCAACCGGGGCCGATGGCGTCGATCCGCGTCAGCGACCAAGGATCAATGGTGAAGTTCAGCGCGGCTTTAAGCGGCGGGGCTTCGGCAGGTGCGCTCAACGCCAGCGCTAGGGCTGCGCGGATTGTTCCGGCGTGGGCGACTAAGATCAAATCCAGCCCGGCGTGGTCCCGCGCAAGCTCGGTGATCGTCGTACTGGTGCGGCCATATTGGTCGGCAAAACTCTCGCCGCCGGGCGGGGCAAGGCCGACCGGATCGGCCCAAAAGGCCCGATACTCGGCATCCCCGCTCTCCCATAAGTCGCCATGCCGCTGGCCGGTCCAGGCCCCAAAATCCTGTTCGGCGAGGGCGTCCAGGACCAGCGGGCGAGCGTGCGTGAGGATTTTCACAGTCTGGCGGGCGCGCAGTGTGGGCGAGGCGACCCAGAGCGCCCGGCTCGGCAGTACTCGGCGCAGCGCTTGGGCGCGCAATAGGTCCGACACGTCCGCGTCGGCCTCTATGCTGGGAATCGTGCCGTCTGCCGATGCGGGAACGGGGGCGTGGCGCAACCACCAAAAGCGCGTGGTGTCGGTCATTGGGTCACGAGCAGGCACAGCAGCATGAGTTCGCCAAGCTGCTGGCTTGCCCCCAAAGTGTCGCCGGTAAAGCCCTGAATTTGCCAGCGACAGAGCGCACGAACCCCCGCCCAAACGATCAAGAGGCCGAGAGCGACGGGCAAGAGGCTCTCCCATCCCAGCAGCAGCAGGGGGAGCAGCAGCGCGGGGATCGTCGCCCGCAGAGTGATCGGCAGCGCGTCGGTCGCGCCCACGGCGGCGGTCAACCCTCCGCCTTGATCGGCAGTGCGGGCGGGGGCGAGGCCAAGGCGGAGGGCCGAGAGCAACCAGCGCGATGCCCCTTGCGCCACCGCCAGCACTGCTATCACGTGCTCCGGCGGTAAGGCTGCAATCAGCCCGGCACGCGCGAGCAGGGAGAGCATCAACGCCGCGCCGCCGTAAGTGCCGAGGCGGCTGTCGCGCATAATCTCCAACTTCCGCGCGCGGCTGAAACCGCCGCCAAAGCCATCGGCCATATCGGCCAACCCGTCTTCGTGCAGGGCACCCGTCAGCAGCAGTTGTGCGGCAAGGGCGAGGGTTGCCGCGACCATTGGCGGCAGGCCGAAGGCGGCGAGCGCCCAAAACAGCGCGCCGGTCGCAGCCCCAATCAGCGCGCCGATGACCGGGAACATATCGCCCGCTTCTGCCAACTCGCGCGCCTCGGGGGGCGGGTCGAGCCGCACCGGAATTCGGGTTAGAAACATCAGGGCAACGCGCAGGCGGCGCAGCAGACCGGGCGGGGACGGGGAGAACACGATGCGCGGGCAGCTTCTCTAAAAAAAGTCTTGAAACGGAGAAAGACACTGGCGGACAATTGGGCGCGTGGCAATCGCTTGTGGTTGTGCGCTGGCCCGGCTATAGGGGGCTGAGAGCTGCTTTATGATCAGTGTTATTGGGAAGGGTGCGTTAGCATGAGTTCCACGCCGTCGTCCGGTTCCGGCCGTCCTGCCAACGATACGCCCGCCAACGATACGCCCGCGCCCGATGCGCCTGTGACGCTGGATGAATTGCGGGCTTTGTTCGATAAATTGCCGGGGCCGGATTTGGCGGCGGCAAGTGCGGTTGCAACCCGCGAGTCGCAGTTGACCAAACCTGCGGGCGCGCTCGGGCGGCTTGAGGATTTCACTCAGTGGCTGGCGGCGTGGCAGGGACGCCCCACGCCAAAGCTAACCCGCCCGCGCGTGGCGGTGTTCGTCGCCAATCACGGCGTTGCCAATCGGGGGGTTTCGGCCTACCCGGCAACCGTGACGAAGCAGATGGTGGAAAACTTCGTTCAAGGTGGGGCGGCGATCAATCAGCTTTGCACGCTGATTGATGCGGATTTGCGCGTCTATGAGCTTGATCTCGACGCGCCAACGCAAGATTTCGTCGAAGCCCCCGCGATGAACGAACAGGAATGCGCCCGCGCCATGGCCTACGGCATGATGGCGGTGGAGCAGGGTATCGACGTGCTTTGTTTGGGCGAAATGGGTATTGGCAATACTACGGTGGCCGCAGCCCTCTGCCACGGTCTTTACGGCGGTAGCCCCACCAATTGGGTTGGCCCCGGCACGGGTGTTACCGGCAGCGTGTTCGCAACGAAGCTAAACGTGGTAACAACGGGTGTTGCCCAGCACCGTGATCGGCTGACGGCGGCAGGCACAGTCGATGATCCGATGCAGTGGTTGGCCGCAGTCGGGGGCCTTGAGATTGCCGCCCTCTGCGGGGCTATTCTGGCGGCGCGCATGGGGCGCACGCCTGTTTTGCTGGACGGCTATGTCGTGACGGCAGCGGCGGCGGTGCTGCATAAGATTGATCCGCGCGCTATCGACCATTGCCTCGTCGCCCATCTGTCGGCGGAACCGGCGCATCGGTTGCTGTGCGAGAAAATCGGCAAGCGCCCGGTGCTCGATTTGGGGATGCGCCTCGGCGAAGGCAGTGGGGCTGCGTTGGCGGTGACGATTTTGAAGGCAGCGGTCGATTGCCACACGGGCATGGCCACCTTCGATCAGGCGGGGGTTAGCGGTCCGGTTTAAGGGGCCAGTTTAGGGCAAAGGCTCTTTACATAGCAGGTCTGCACTGTTGCGTTGCAACATTGCTTGACAAGAGCGCGCCGGAAGGTCAGTTTCCCAGACACTTTTTGACAGCGCGTGATCGCCCGAGATCGTGTCGGCTCTTCTTTTGGAAGACTGCGGCAAACCAGCGGCGACCTGTCATTATCCAATCCCGATAGGGCGGCCCGGACACGCGGGGGGCGTCTTTACACCCCCGCTCCGTCCCCGGCCTCACATGATAGGCTGGGTAGAGCCTGTTGCGCGAGATTTTCTCAAAATGACGTCTTTTGCTGACCTGGGTTTGAACCAGGCCCTTCTCGATACGCTGATTAAAGAAGGTTACGAAACCCCCACGCCGATTCAGGCCGGGGCGATTCCCATTCTGTTGTCGGGCAAGGATTTGCTCGGGATTGCTCAAACGGGTACGGGCAAGACGGCGGCTTTCGCGCTGCCGATTCTGCACAAACTGAGCCTGAGCAACCAGCGCCCCTTCAAGCGTTCGGTTCGCACGCTCATTCTTAGCCCGACGCGCGAACTGGCCAGCCAGATCGCCGAGAATATCCGCCAATATGGCCGCAATCTGCCGCTGTCGGTTACGGTGGCTTTCGGCGGCCAGCCGATTTTCCGCCAGATCCGTGCGTTGGAACGCGGTGTCGATATTCTGGTGGCAACGCCGGGCCGTCTGCTCGATCTCATGAGCCAGCACGCTGTGTTCCTCGATAAGGTGGAAACGCTGGTACTTGATGAAGCCGATCAAATGCTCGATCTTGGCTTCATTCACCCGATCCGCCAGATCGTCAGCATGATCCCGCGCGAACGCCAAACCCTGCTGTTCTCGGCCACTATGCCGGATAGCATCGCGCGTCTTGCCAAAGACCTGCTGAACCAGCCGGAACGGGTGGAAGTCACGCCGGTTGCGACCACGGCGGAACGCATCATTCAGAAGGCCATTTTCGTGGACCGCGACGATAAGCGCGCGCTGCTGGCCGATCTGCTGAATGATCCGGTTATCACCCGCTCGCTGGTGTTCACGCGCACGAAGCACGGTGCCGATAAGGTGGTTCGCCATCTCGATAGCGTTGGCATTCGGTCGGACGCCATTCACGGCAACAAGTCGCAGCCGCAGCGCGAACGTGCTCTGGCCGCGTTCCGTAACGGCCATGTGACCGTGTTGATTGCAACCGACATTGCCGCGCGCGGTATTGATGTCGATGGCGTTAGCCACGTTATCAACTTCGATCTGCCGAATGTGCCGGAACAATATGTTCACCGTATTGGCCGCACGGGCCGCGCCGGTCGTGAAGGGAATGCGATTTCGTTGGTTGAACACGAAGATCGTTCGTTCCTGCGGACCATCGAAGCGCTGATCCGTCAGCGTCTGCCGATTGATGACCGTCGCCGCGAGCCGCGTGACGATCATGATCGTTCGTTCGGTGCGCCGAAGCGCCCTGCGGGTCGTCCTAGCGGCAATGGTGGCGGTTATGCGGGTCGCCCCGCCGGTAATGGCGGCGGGTATGCCGGTCGTGGTGGCGATAGCCGCTACGGCGATAATCGCCCGCCCCGTTCGGATCGTCCCAGCTCGGACCGTCCGGCAGCCGCCCGTGGCGGTGAAGAGCGCGCCCGGTCACTCGGCGACCGTCCGCAAGGCGAGCGCCCTTACGCTGATCGTCCGCGCACTGACCGCCCGCAAGGGGATCGTCCTTACGCCGACCGTCCGCGCACCGACCGTCCGCAAGGCGAGCGTTCGTTTGGGGATCGCCCACGCGGCGACCGCCCCCATTCGGATCGCCCGCACAGCGACCGTCCCCACAGCGACCGTCCGCGCTCGGATCGTCCGCAGGGTGAACGCTCTTTCGGGGATCGCCCGCGCAGCCAAGCCGCTGCCGGTCGTCCGGCAGCGGGCGGCAAGCCTGCGGGTCGTGGCCCGACACGTCGTCCAGCCTAAGCTATTAGGCTTATAAGCCTTGAGAGCACCGCCCCATCCTCAGCCGAGGGTGGGGCGGTTTTTGTTTGTTGCTCCTCGCTCCGGGTTCCGAAGCGTTTAGCAGGACAGGTCACGCCCCAAGGAATGATCGCTGTCTGACGCAGTGCTCGGCAATGTGAAAACTATATGATACAGTTGTAATATGGCGTTGACTCTGATTTATAGCCCGGCGTTCGACGCTTGGATGGCGAGCCTCAGCGATAACGAGGTGCGGGCGATCATTGAAACGCGCCTAAACCGAATGACCCACGGCAGTTTCGGTGACACCAAACCGCTGCGCGATGGAGTGCAAGAGGCGCGTATTCATCATGGGCCGGGTTATCGGCTCTATTACGCCCGGCGCGGCCCCGTGGTGGTGGTGCTACTGGCGGGCGGAATGAAGCGGACGCAAAAGCGCGACATCGCCACAGCCCTGACTCTGCTCGATAGCCTGAAAGGATAGAGGATGACCGCCGACGAAACCCTTCCCAGTACTCTGCCGCCTGGCTGGAAACGCTATGAGCCGGGAGATTTTCTGACAACGCCGCAAAGCCGCACAGCCTATTTAGACCTAGCGATGCAGGAAGATGACGGAGATGGCAGTGTGATTGCAGCAGCCTTGGGGGTGATTGCCCGTGCCTATGGTATGAGCGCGCTCGCGGTGGAAACTGGCCTGACGCGCCCTGCGCTGTATAAAGCTCTCGATACCAACGGAAATCCAACCCTGAAAACGATTCTCGCCACTCTACACGCGATGGGGTTGCGACTGAGTGTGCGTCCCGAAAATGTCTCGGCTGCGGAATAGAGTCGCCTCACGCCGCACTCTCAGAGGTAGCCGAGGCGGGGCGGCGCATGTCGATGTGGGGAATGCCGTCTTCCAAATGCGCCTCCCCCACGGCCACGAAGCCGAAGCGGCCATAGAACCCCTCAAGATGGGCTTGGGCGGAAAGCTGCATGATATGCGCCCCGCGCGTGGTTTCGATCTGGCGGATGGCTTCGGCCAGCAGCATCGCGCCCAGTTTGACGCCGCGATAGTCGGGTGACACGACCACGCGCCCGATACTGGTGGCTTCGGGTGAAAAAAGCGTGGGCAGGGGGCTGCCGTGGGGGGCGACGGCCCCGTCGAGCAACCGGAGCACGCCGATGAGCGCGCTGCCTTTGCGGGTGGGGTCGAAGGCCAGCAGATGTTCTGCCGCAGGGTCGCGCCCGTCGATATCGGGGTAGGGGCAGGTTTGCTCCACCACGAACACCTCTTGGCGCAGCCGCAACAGGTCATGCACTTGGTGGCCGGTGAGGGTATCGAACTTGGCCCATAAGAAATGGGGAATCATGGGAACGTTCCGTCGCATTGCCGCTTAAAGGCCGATGGTGCATGGAGTTATTCTATGCGTCCAGCCCCGATCCATCCTATAACTCATGCTATGTTAGGATTTCGGGCGTGGAAACAAAACCGGGCCGCTGCGCGCGCGGCTGATGCGGGGGAACCTGGACCGGAAAGCGCGCCTGCCGCCGCGTCGCCGCAAGATCGGTCTTTGGCGGGGGGGCTGGCGTCTTCGCGGTTGCCAGGGCGCTCGCAACGCTCGCTGCTGAATACGGAAGAGTTGCCTGCCGCGCGCGGTGCCGTGCGCGTGCGAACGCTGCTCTACTTGCGCTGGATTGGCGTTTTAGGGCAGAGCCTCGCCATTTATATTACTGAAGTGTTGCTGCACCTAGCAACGCCGCTGCTGCCGTGCCTACTGGTGATTGCGGCGTCGGCGGTCGCGAACCTGCATCTGTTGCGAAATCGCCCCTCCTCGGCTTGGCTCGGGCGGCGGATGGCAACCTTACATCTGGCGTTCGATGTGGCCCAGGTGAGTGCGCTGCTGTACCTGACCGGCGGGCTGCATAATCCGTTTGCGATGATTATTATTGTCCCGGTAACGATCTCCGCCACCATTTTGCCTTTGCGCTCCACAATGGCGCTGGGGGCGCTGGCGATTGGGGCGGTGACGCTGCTGGCCTTCCTGTTCCGCCCGCTGCCCTGGCCCGATGCGCTGGGGCTAACACTGCCGCGTTTGTATCTCGGCGGGGTGTGGGTGGCGCTGGTGACGACCGTGCTGTTCGTCGGCGGTTATGCGTGGCGGGTGGCGGCGGAAGCGCGGAGCATGGCGAACGCCCTCACGGCCACGAAAATGGCCCTGGCACGCGAGCAACGATTGTCGGCAGTGGGCGGGATTGCGGCGGCGGCGGCGCACGAGTTGGGTAGCCCGCTTTCCACGATCGCCGTCGTTACCAAGGAGCTTCTGCGCGAAGTGCCGCTGGATAGCCCGCTGCGGGACGATATCGAACTGTTGCAAAGCGAAGCCAACCGCTGCCGGGAGATTCTGGCCGGGCTGACCGACGCGCCGGAGCGCAAATCAGAATCCCCGCTCGATCTGACGCCCGTCACGGTGTTGCTGACCGAACTTGCCGAAGCCGCTGAAACCTTGGCGACCGAAGTGGAAATGGTGATTAGCCCCGATTGTTCGGGCGAGGAGCCAACTTTGCCACGCTCGCCGGAGTTGGTTCACGGTCTCTCCAACTTCATCAATAATGCTACCCAATTCGCCCATAGCCGCGTCGCCGTGACCGTGCTGTGGGATGCCGAAGACCTGGTCATTATGATTGATGATGATGGCCCCGGCTTTCCCGCAGCCGTGCTGGACCGCTTGGGGGAGCCGTACATCTCCACCCGCGAGGGGGAGAGCGGCCATATGGGGCTGGGCGTGTTCATCGCCACCACGCTGCTGTTCCATACGGGCGCGACGGTGGAGTTCGGCAATGGCGAGCGGAGCGACTCCGATAGCCCCCCCGAGGGGAGCGACTCCAGCCCCCCAGAGCGGAGCGACCTTGGCCCGCCTGAGCTTGGCGGCGCGCGCGTGCTGATCGCTTGGGAACGCGACCGGTTGTCGGGTGATCTTGCCTGGGGGGGGAAAAGCTGGGGTGCCGCCCCGCTTCCGCCGCTCAGTGCCCCCCTTGCGGGATCACGCGAGAGCGCGGCACAATAGGCTCTCATAAGAAGACAAGAAAACACCGAGGAACCGCCCATGACCGACACCCCCACCCCCGAGCTATCGCCCCCCGATTTACCGCCTCTTAGCTCGGACGCGCGGAGCTTGCTGTTGGTGGATGACGACCTGCCGTTGCTCACCCGCTTGGCGCGGGCGATGGAGAAGCGTGGGTTCGAGGTGCGAACGGCGAGCACGGTGGCGGAAGGCATTCGCTTAGCCCAAGAAGCGCCGCCCGATTATGCCGTGGTCGATTTACGCCTCACCGATGGCAATGGCCTGGATGTGGTGGCCGCCCTGCGCGACGCGCGGGAGGATATGCGAATCGTCATGATGACCGGCTACGGCAATATCGCAACGGCGGTGGCGGCAGTGAAGGCGGGCGCGGTCGATTACCTGCCGAAACCGGCGGATGCCGACGCGATTGAAGCCGCTTTGCGCGTCGGCGAAGGCTGCTCCCTGCCGCCGCCGCCAGATTTGCCAATGTCGGCAGAGCGGGTGCGCTGGGAGCATATCCAGCGCGTGTTCGAGCAGTGCGACCGCAATGTGTCGGAAACGGCGCGGCGCTTGCGGATGCACCGGCGCACGCTGCAGCGCATTCTCGCCAAACACGCGCCCCGTTCCTGAGCCAAAATGCCTGAACTTCCTGAAGTCGAAACTGTTCGCCGGGGGCTTTCGCCCGTTTTGCTGGGCGCGATCTTTACGCACGTGCTGGTCCGCCGCCCGAACCTGCGCCGCCCGTTTCCCGACCGCTTGGCCGAGCGCTTGACCGGACGCACCGTAACGGCATTGCGGCGACGGGCGAAATATCTGCTGGTCGATCTTAACGGCGGCGCTGCGCTGCTTATCCATCTTGGTATGTCGGGCCGTATGGTGATTTCGCCCGCGCGGCCTAACGCGCTCGATACGCACGATCATTTCGTGATGGAGACCGACCGGGGGCCGGTCGTGCGCTTTAACGATGCGCGCCGCTTCGGCTCGGTCGATTGGATCGAGCCGGGGGAGGAGAGGGGGCATCCGCTGCTGCGCGACATCGGCCCGGAGCCACTGGAAGATGGTTTTTCGGTCATGCAGTTTACGCAGGCGCTGGCAGGGCGCGCGGCCCCGATCAAAGCCGTGCTGCTCGATCAGCGCCAAGTTGCCGGGATTGGTAATATCTATGCCTGTGAAGCGCTGCACCAAGCCGCGATTCACCCCGCCCGCGCGGCAGGCGACTTGACGTTTGCGGAAACTTCGCGTCTCGTACAGGCGGTGAAAGCAGTGCTGGCGGCGGCGATTGCGGCGGGGGGATCGACATTGCGCGACCATCAGCAGCCGAATGGCGAGTTGGGCTATTTTCAGCATCGCTTTCAGGTTTATGGTCGGGCTAACGAGGCGTGTCCCCGCTGCGGGACCGGCAGCGTTATCGAACGCTTAGTGCAGTCGGGCCGCTCCAGCTTTTTCTGTGCGACGTGTCAACCCTAGAGAGTTCTGAGCCATGCTTCGCCGTTCCCTGCTGCACGCCCTTGCTGGGCTAGTTTTGGGTCTCTCCTCCGGTGCTGCCCTTGCCCAGCGCCGCTATATCGCCGGGATGGAAGATGTGCCGCTGGCCCCCGCGCTGGCGACGCCGGAGCCGCCGTTCAGCTTCGATAGTCCGCAGGGGCGCATCATTATCAGCTATGCCAAAGGGGCGACCGACCGGGCGAGCGTGCTGGCGTTCTACACCACCTCGCTGCCGCAACTCGGGTGGCGGCGGGAGGAGGAGACGCTGTTCCGCCGCGAGGGCGAAAGCCTGCGCCTAGAGTTCGGCCCGCCCGCCCGCAATCTCACCGTGCGCTTTACGCTGGCACCGACTTTATAAAAAATCATCTAAACGAGGGAAGACCAATGGCGTTTGAAACGATTCTGGCGGAAACGCGCGGCCCGGTGGGCCTCATTACCCTCAATCGGCCCAAGGCGCTGAACGCGCTCTCCAAACACCTCATCGCCGAACTTGCGGAAGCGCTGACCGGGTTCGAGAAAGACGATGCCATCGGCTGCATCGTCATCACCGGATCGGAACGGGCGTTTGCCGCAGGCGCGGATATTAAGGAAATGAAGGATAAGACCTTCGTTGAAGCCTTTAGCCAAAACTTCATCGGCCTTGATGATTGGGAGCGCGTGACCCTGTGCCGCAAGCCCGTTATCGCGGCGGTGGCGGGCTATGCCCTCGGCGGCGGCTGCGAGCTTGCCATGATGTGCGATTTTATCCTAGCGGCGGATAACGCGCGTTTTGGTCAGCCGGAAATCACCATCGGCACTATTCCGGGTTCCGGGGGAACGCAACGCCTTACCCGCTTCGTCGGTAAGTCCAAGGCGATGGAAATGTGCCTCACAGGCCGCCAGATGGATGCAGCAGAGGCCGAACGCGCCGGGCTGGTCTCCCGCATCATCCCCGTGGCAGACCTGCTGGACGAGGCCCTGAAGGTCGCAACCCAGATCGCTACCCTCTCAAGGCCCGTCGTGCTGATGGCGAAGGAAGCCGTGAACCGCGCCTACGAAACCACCCTGGCCGAAGGCGTGAAGTTCGAACGCCGCCTGTTCCACAGCAGCTTTGCGCTCGAAGACCAGAAGGAAGGCATGAACGCTTTCGCCGAAAAGCGCCCGCCGACCTTCACGCACCGCTAACGCCGGGGCCTGGGGCGGCGGGGTTTATGACGGTTTGATGCGAAACCGCCCTTGACTCTGCCCCCTACCCCCGGTACAAGCACGCCTCTGTTTTAGCCAGTAGAATGAGTTTGTAGAGCAATGGCTCACCATCTGTCCGCAAAGAAGCGTATTCGCCAAACCGAACGTCGCACGGCTGTGAACAAGGCCCGCGTGAGCCGCATTCGCACCTTCGTGAAGAAGGTTGAGTTGGCGATTTCCGCTGGGAACTACACCGATGCCCGCAGCGCCCTGCAAGCCGCCCAGCCTGAGCTGGATCGTGGCGTGAGCAAGGGTATTTTGCATCGCAATACGGTGGCGCGCAAAATGTCGCGCTTGTCGGCGCGCGTTAAGGCATTGAACGCCGTAAGCTAAGTCTTTCCCCGCTTTCGAGGGGGGGTTATCAGGTGCGATGCAGTAAACACTGCCTATTGGCCTGGTATTTTAGGCAAAATAGGGAATGCCTGATTCGATTATAGGTCGAGTCAGGCATTTTCTTTGTTGGGTTGCCGCATTTTAGTCAGCCCCCTCGTTATTCTCACAGGGTGCGGACGCTTTATCGTCCTAAAACGACTGTGATTGATTCGCGACAGCAGCCATTTCAGACTCTGTTCGCACTAAGATCACCTTGCCAAACCGCCCGAGTCACGCCTACAGTATTCCCAACGATCCGACGGGTGATTTCAGGTGTAAACCTGTTGAGCCGCAGGTGGACGACGTTATCTAAAATAATTCATCAAGGCTCTACGAGTCCTGGTTCTTTTCTGCGAAAGCAAAAAGATTAATCATGAACGCAAAAGTAACATTTTTTTGGTTATTATTGCTGAAGGGCGGGTAACGCCCTTGGATATTTCTCGACGATTATTTTAGCTGATACCATCCCAATCATTTTTAGGCATATCAATCCCCTCATGCGCCCCTCCGTCGGACTTTCCCCTGCTTCTGCTAGCCCCGACGATCTCGCGGGGGTGCCGGTCGCGATGATAGATTGCTGGCAGCGCGTCCGCACTCGGCTGGTGTCGGAAGTCGGGGAGGCGGCGTTCAAAAGCTGGCTCGCGCCGCTGGCTTTGCAAGATGTGACGGAAGGGGCGGTACGCCTCTCGCTGCCGACGCGCTTTATGCGCGATTGGGTGGCGACCCATTATGTTGATCGCGTGCGCCGTTTGCTTACCGAAGAAATGCCGGGCCTGCGCTCAATTGATTTGGTGGTGGCACCGAAGCTGAAGCCGCTGGCGCCGGGCCTCCTGCCTCCCCCCGCGCTCGCGGTGCCCCTGCTGACCGCGCGCGACCCGCACGCCCCAGCGATGATGCGGGCGGTTTTCCGCCCCGAAGCCAGCGAAGTCGATCCGCTCTCGCCCGATCAGGTCTCCGTGCCGCTCGACCCGCGCCTGACCTTCGAGACCTTCGTGGTTGGCAAGCCGAACGAGTTGGCTTTCGCTGCCGCCCGCCGAGTGGCCGAAAGCGCGACCGTATCCTTCAATCCGCTGTTTCTCTACGGCGGCGTCGGTCTCGGCAAGACCCATTTGATGAACGCGATTGCGTGGCATATCCGCCAGCGTGATCCCTCGCGCCGGGTGATTTATCTTTCCGCCGAAAAATTCATGTACCAGTTCATCCGGGCGTTGCGCTTCAAGGATACGGTGGCTTTCAAGGACCAGTTCCGCTCGGTGGACGTGTTGATGATTGACGACGTGCAGTTCATCAGTGGCAAAGACTCGACCCAGGAGGAATTTTTCCACACGTTCAACGCGCTGGTCGATCAAAACCGTCAAGTGATCGTCTCCGCCGATAAGTCTCCGTCCGATCTGGAAGGGCTGGAAGAGCGGCTGCGCTCCCGCCTTGGTTGGGGGTTGGTTGCCGATATTCACCCCACCACCTACGAGCTGCGCCTCGGCATTCTCGCCTCGAAGGCGGAGCAACTCGGAACGCCGGTGCCTGAGAAGGTGATGGAGTTCTTGGCGCATAAGATCGCCTCCAACGTCCGCGAGCTAGAAGGCGCGCTGAACCGCCTTGTGGCGCACGCGCAACTGGTTGGGCGCTCAATCACGCTAGAGACGGCGCAGGAGGTTCTGCACGATCTGTTACGTGCCCACGACCGCCGCGTGACGGTGGAAGAAATTCAAAAGCGTGTGGCCGAACATTATAATATCCGCATCGCCGATATGTCGTCGGCCCGCCGTGCCCGGCAAGTCGCCCGCCCGCGCCAGATGGCCATGTATCTCAGCAAAGCCCTCACCTCGAAGTCTCTACCGGAGATTGGCCGCAAGTTCGGCGGGCGCGACCATACAACCGTGATGCACGCCGTCCGCAAGATCGACGAATTGATCGCGACCGACGCCAGCCTCGCCGAAGATCTCGAATTGCTGCGACGCATGTTGGAATGCTAAAGATCAACCCCGCCCGCCGCGTGCAAGAAGGGCTTGATCCCAACCGTCAACCTCGCTAGGGTCTGCCGCGCTAACTGGTGGGACGTCGCCAAGCGGTAAGGCACCGGATTTTGATTCCGGCATTCGGAGGTTCGATCCCTCCCGTCCCAGCCATAGCTTCCATAGGTTTTTTCGATTAATGATTGGAATGCCCCCTTACGTTCGGGAGGGGGTTTGGCAATTTTCATGCTCTACGCGCCGTGATCCCGTAGTCGGGATGCCAGCCGCAGCAGAGACGAGACTATCTGCTTTCGATACAGAGACTTGAGGAGGCGCAGCATGACCGACCCCCATTCCTCCGTTCTTGTGGACTCTCACGCCGATGCCCCCCCTCCGGCGCGGCGGGGAACAGAGGTGCAGACGCTGGATCTGTCGCCGGATGGCCCCAGCATTCACGCCACCTGCGTTGCCCTGCACGGGGTTGGTTTGCTGCTGCGCGGGCCGTCGGGGTTGGGGAAATCCGATCTGGCCTTGCGCTTGATTGATGGCGGCGCGACGTTGGTGGCCGATGATCGCACCTTGCTCAGTACCGCGCTCACGGCGGGCGGGCTGATTTTGGTTGCGGCCCCTCCGCCCGCGCTGGCGGGACTGCTGGAGGTGCGCGGTCTAGGGGTTGTCCGCTTGCCCTATCAAAGCCTCTGCCCGGTGCAGATGGTGGTGGACGTGCTGGCGGCTGACGATCGGCCCGACCGCTTGCCCGATCCCGATACGGAAACCTTCTTAGGCGTCACTCTGCCGCGTTGGTGCCTTAATGCTTTGGAACCCTCGGCCCCGGCGAAGGTGCGTCTGGCCGTGCGAATTTTGACCGAGCGCAGCCCGAAGCGCTTGGCCCCGCCCGATCCGGTCTAAACCCCGATCCTGTCTAAACTCACTGAGGCGCACGAGCGCTTTTACCCGGCCTTAGAATCGGGTATCGTCGATATCTATTACGGTACGAGAGTTGGGCATGACCGCATCTTCCAGGATTTCAGGGGTAGGCCGAGACCCAATGCGACTGAGGGAGACGTTGTGAGCCGCAGCGCATCCCCTATTCTTCTCGTCTCGGGCATGTCGGGGGCGGGGAAATCCACAGCCCTGCGCGCGCTCGAAGATATCGGCTATGAAGCCGTCGATAATCTGCCATTGCCGCTGCTGCCGATGGTGGCACAACTCCATGACCGCATCGCCGAGCCGCTCGCCATTGGCATTGATATTCGCACGCGCGGCTTTTCGGTCGATGAACTCCTGTTAGCCCTCGACCAGATCGAAACCGACACAGGCACCCGCCCGCAGTTGGTGTTTCTGGACTGCGACGATGACGCGCTGGTGCGCCGCTTTACCGAAACCCGCCGCCGTCATCCGCTGGCCGCCGACCGCCCCGCTGCCGATGGCATAGCGCTTGAACGCGCGCTCATCGGCCCCTTACGCCAGCGCGCTGAAGACGTGATCGACACGACAGTGCTAGCGCCCGGCGAGTTTCGGCGGTTGATGCAGGAGTTGGTGCAGGTGAAGGACGGGCGCAGCCTGCTCACCGTTACCGTGTTGTCCTTCTCCTTCCGGCAAGGGCTGCCGCGCGAGGCCGATTTGGTGTTCGACGTGCGCTTCCTGCGAAACCCCTACTACGATCTTACCTTACGCGCTTTCGACGGGCGCACCGCCAGCGTTGCGGCGCATATTCAGGAAGATCCCGATTTTGGGCCGTTTTTTGCCAATCTTAAGCAGCTTTTAACGCCGCTGCTGCCACGGTACCAAGAGGAGGGTAAAAGCTACCTTACGATCGCTTTCGGCTGCACCGGCGGCAAGCACCGTTCGGTGTTTTTGGCGGAACAAACGGCAGCGTGGTTGATCGAAACGGGGTGGGATGCCGGCATCCACCACCGGGAACTCAAAGATAATCGCCCCGCCAAGGGCCGGCGCGAACCCGGCGGGCGGGACGGGGTAGGTTGATTATCTTGACAGCGCCGCGCCCTCAATCTTTTGTACAGCCTTGCGTTTTCGGCCCCCCGGAAGCGCCCTAACGCCGGGGAAAGGCAAGCATGATCGGTCTGGTCCTCGTAACCCACGGGCGTCTCGCGGCAGAATTTATCGCAGCGCTCGAACATGTCACAGGCCCGCAACGTAATTGCGTTGCGGTCTGTATCGGCCCCGAAGATGATATGGAGCGGCGGCGGCAGGATATTCTCGATTTCGTCGCCCAGGTTGATGAAGGCGATGGTGTCGTGGTGCTCACCGATATGTTCGGCGGAACCCCCTCTAACCTTGCCATCTCGATTATGGACAAGGCACCGGTGGAGGTGATCGCGGGGGTGAATTTGCCAATGCTCATCAAGCTCGCCTCCTTGCGCGAAACGATCAAGCTGCCCGAAGCGGTGGCCAAAGCGCAGGAAGCTGGGCGAAAATATATCGCAGTCGCTTCGCGGCTGCTGGCGGGTGAGGCGTAAAACATGAGCGTGGAGCACGACCATTCGGTGCAGGTTCTCATTACCAATAAGCGCGGGTTGCACGCGCGCGCGGCGGCGAAATTCGTTAAGACAGCCGAAATGTTCGATGCTGATGTGCTGGTCTGCCACGCCGAAACTGAGCCGGGCGAAGAGGTGGAGCAGGTCTCCGGTCGCTCGATCATGGGGCTGATGATGCTCGCGGCCTCCCCCGGCACGCGGCTTATGCTCACGGCTTCGGGTGTCGAGGCCGATGCGGTGCTGGACGCGCTGGCAACGCTGGTCGCCGAAAAATTCCATGAAGAGTAACCCCGGATGAAGAATGCCCCGGATGAAGAATGCCCCGGATGAAGAATGATCGGGCGGAAAGCCCGCCGCTGCCGCCCAGTCGCGAGCGGATATTTCAGGGCCTCGGCGTCGCGCCCGGTATCGCCCTTGGCACGGCCTGGGTTTCTGACGACACGGCCCCATCAACCCCGGAATATATGATCGAGATTGATGGGCTGGCCGCCGAATCCCAGCGCTTGAAAGACGCGGTGGCGCTGGCGACCAAGCAGCTTCGTAAACTGAAAGTGAAGTCCCAATCCTTGCCCCCAGCGGCGGCGGAAGAGTTGGGGTATCTGCTGGATGCGCGCCTGCAAATGTTGGCAGGCTCCCGTCTTATTCGCACGGCAGATAAGCTGATTGCCGAGTTGCGCCTGAATGCGGAAGCGGCGGTGCGTGCCACCGTGGCCGAAATCAGCGACGGGTTCGCGCGCATGGGCGATGCTTATTTGGCCGCGCGCGGGGAAGACGTGCGCGAAGTGGGCGAGCGGCTTATTCGCTGCCTGATGGCAACGCCTTACGTGGCGCTAAAGCATCTGCCCGAAGGCTGCATTCTGATTGCGACCGACCTTACCCCGGCGGATACGGCGCTGCTCGACCCGAAGCTGGTGCTAGGCTTTGCAACCGAACAGGGCGGCAAGGAAAGCCACACGGCGATTATGGCGCGCTCGCTCGGTGTACCGGCAATCCTGGGGATTGCCCATCTGGTCGAGGGGCTAAAAACCGGCGATCCGATTATTCTCGATGGGCACGCGGGCAAGCTCATCGTTCACCCGACGCCCGAAACCCGCGACCGCTACGAGGCGCAAGGGGTGGCCCTGAAGCAGGAGCGCAAGCGCCTCTCCCGCCTGCGCGACGTGCCTGCGATTACGACCGATGGGTTCACGATTAGCCTGAATGCCAATATCGAACTGCCGCGCGACCTTGAGGGCGCGCATCGGGTTGGGGCAGAAGGCGTGGGGCTGCTTCGCACCGAATTTCTTTATATGAACCGCGACCAAGCGCCCGACGAAGACGAGCAGTATGAGTTTCTGCGCGAGGTGGTGGAGGGGATGGATGGGCGTCTCGTCACCATCCGCACTATCGACATCGGTGGCGACAAACTGGCCCCGGCCTTGCGCGAACAAATCGGGGAGCCTATCGAAGAAGCGCCGAACCCGGCCTTGGGCGTGCGCGGCGTGCGCCTGTCCCTCGCTCATCCGCGCTTATTCGAGACGCAGCTTGCCGCCATTCTGCGCGCGGCGGTACATGGGCCAGTACGGATTTTGCTGCCGATGATCTCCCATATCGGCGAAGTGCATCAGGCGCGCGAAACTCTGGAGCGCGTGCATAAGCGCCTGAAGCGCCGTAAGGTGAATGTGCCCGAAAAATTGCCGCCCTTGGGCGTGATGATCGAAGTGCCGGGCGCGGCGCTCTCGGCAGATGGCCTCGCGGCGGTGTCCGATTTTTTCGCTATCGGCACGAATGATCTTACCATGTACACCCTCGCCATTGATCGGGGGGATGAGCGCGTGGCCGCGTTGTATGAGCCTTTGCACCCGGCAGTGCTGCGCCTTATTCAGTTCACCGTGGAAGCAGGTTTGCGCTACCGCATTCCGGTTAGCGTCTGCGGGGAAATCGCGGGCGATCCGCGTTTCGTGCCGCTGCTGCTGGGAATTGGCGTGCGGGAGCTTTCCATGTCCGCGCCCAAACTCCCCAGCGTGAAAGAGCGTATTCGCGCCCTCAGCCTCACCGAAGCCAGCCGCCGGGCGCGCACGATCATGGACCAAGCCGACGCCAAACGCATCGGCGAGTTGCTCGATGATTTCATCGCCAACCTCGGCGTTCACTCGGTCTAACCAAAAGAGTTCGCACAATGTTGGGGGAAGCCTCGGCGCTTCTGGCGTCGCTGTGTTGGACCTTGGGTCCGCTCATTGCAACGCCGGTCATCAAGGAAATCGGCTCGGTCGCCTTCAGCCGCAGCCGAATGATTGTGTTTGTGATATTACTCGGTGCAGCGGCCAGCCTGTTTGCCGATTGGAGCCGCCTCACGTGGGACGCGAGCTTCTGGGCCGTGCTGTCGGGCCTCATTGGCTTGTCGTTGGGCGACGTGGCGCTGTTCCAATGCTATAAAATGATTGGCCCGCGCCTCGGTAGTCTTATTTATATGAGCGCCGCGCCGTTTACCGTTGTGCTGGGGTGGGCGTTTTTAGGGGAAGCCCTGCCGTTTCAGGCGCTCGTTGGCGGGGCTTTGGCCCTCAGCGGCATTGCCTTGGCGGTAGCGCGGAAAGAAAAAGAAGCCGCCAGCCTTGCGCCCGAACCGGGGGCTATCGGGGTGGGCATTCTCTTCGGTCTGTTGGGCGGGTTGGGGCAAGCGGGCGGCTCCTTGCTGCAAAAACCAGCGCTGGTGGCCGGGATTGATCCCATTCTGGTGGCGTTCTTGCGCGCCTTGGGGTCGCTCGCGCTCTTTCTGCTCATCACCCGCCCTAGCGCCTTTCGTCAACCGGGGCGGTTGTGGAAGCGGATTGCGCTGGCGGGATCAATCTCCGGCGGTGGGGTGTTCTTTGTCTCCTATGCCATTGCCCATGTCGAAACCGGCTTGGCCGCGATCTTGAGCGCGCTACCGCCGATTCTGATGCTGCCGATTTTGCGGATTTTCTTTGGCGTCCGCCTGAGTTGGGTCTCCTGGGCCGCAACCGCGCTGGCCTTGTTCGGGGTTGCGTTGATTCTCACGCGCTGATTTCTTTGCGCCGAAAAACACCGTAAACTGCTAACCATGCTTCAAATCAATCTTCTGCCCGCGCGCAGCGATAACTATGTCTTCCTCGGTCTCGATACGGCCACAGGCTTTCGGTTCGTCGTCGATCCTGCCGATGCGGCGTTGGTGTTGGGCGCGCTCCAGGGCGGTAAGCTCGACGCGATTTTGAACACGCATCACCACGACGATCACGTTGGCGGTAATCTGGCGCTGAAAGCCGCGACGGGATGCACCATCATCGGCCCTGCCGCCGACCGCGCGCGGATTCCGGGGATCGACCGGGCGGTGGCGGAGGGCGAGACGGTCGCGCTCGGGGCGTCCGCAGCCGTGGTGATGGACGTGCCCGGCCACACGCGCGGCCATATCGCCTATTATTGTGCCGAAAGCGCCGCGCTGTTTTGCGGCGATACGCTGTTCGCCTTGGGCTGCGGGCGGCTGTTCGAGGGCACTCCCGCTCAGATGTGGGATGCGCTTAAGCGCTTTCGCGCGCTGCCTGCCGATACGCGCGTTTATTGCGCCCATGAATATACTGAAAGCAACCTGCGGTTTGCCGAACATCTGTTGCCCGGCGATGCGGCGCTTGCAGCCTATGGGGCGGAGATTCGCGCAAAACGGGCGCAAGGTTTACCCACCGTGCCGCCCTTGATGGGGCAGGAAGCGCGCACCAATCCCTTTCTACGCGCCGACGCGACGGGCATGGCGGCAAGGCTCGGTCTTGCAGCGAATGCAGAGCCGGTTGCGGTTTTTGCAGAGATCCGAGGTCGCAAGGATCACTTTTAGGCAGTATCGTCTTGTCTCAACAGTTTAGAGGAATAATCATGCTCCAGCTCCGGTCTGCGCCCGCTTCGCCCTATGCGCGCAAGGTTATGGTGATTATCCATGAAACTGGCTTGTCGGACGAAGTGAGCATTGTTCCAACCAATCCACACCAGGAAGAATCCCTTCGGGCGCACAACCCGCTGTGCAAAGTGCCAACCCTGGTGCTGGAGGATGGCGAGGCGCTGTTCGATAGTCCGGTGATCGTCGAATATCTGCTGGCGCTCGCTAGCAATACCGATTTGCTGCCGCTGGGTGGCCCCGCGCGCTGGTCGGTGTTGCGGCTACAAGCGCTGGGCGATGGTATTTGCGACGCGGCGTTCGGCGCGCGCATGGAAACCTTGCGGGCTGATGGCGAAAAATCACCCAGTTTCATTGTACGTCAAGAGGCGGCGATGATGGCGGCGGCGGATTGGTTGGAGGGCCAAGCACGGCAGTTGGAGCCGATCACGCTGGGCAGCCTGACGGTTGCGTGCGGGCTGGGATATATGGATTTTCGCCTGCCCCATCTTGATTGGCGCGCGGGCCGTCCGCGTTTGGCGGCGTGGTATGCGGCTATCGAAACGCGCCCCTCCTTGGTTGCTACCCGCCCCGCATAGAAGTCATATCACATATAACGAATGTTATTTGTGATATGCACTTTACACGTGGTAACGGGTGTGGTTCTGTGAAATCCAGATTTTCTGGAGGATTTCCTATGCGCTCTTTGGTCTCCCGTCTCAGCCGCCGCGCTGCCCTTATCGGCGTTACCGCCAGCCTTGCGGTCATGGCGCTGCCTGCTGCCGCGCAAGTAAAGTTGCAAGTCGGGTATATCCCCGTCCTCGGCGTCTCGCAGTTGTTTGTGATGGAAGGCGAGGGTTGGGCGAAGGCGGCAGGGCTGGACCTACAAATCACGCGCTTCGATAGCGGCCCCGCGATGATTCAGGCGCTGGCGTCTGGCAAGCTCGATGTGCTGTATGCGGGCGTTAGCCCCTTCATTGTTGCCAAAGCCAATGGCATCGGCGTTACAGTATTGGCGGCGACCGCGACGGAAGAAATTGCGCTCGTTGGGCGCGGTAAGTTTGCTGACCTTGTGGCGAAAACCGGTTCTGCCGCTGCCGCTGTTCCGGTTTTCTTCAAGGAAACGGGCCAGAAGGTGAAAATCTCTACTCAGCCTGCAGGGTCGGTGCCGGATACGGTTACGCGCTATTGGGCGCAAGAAGTGGGTAAGCTCGATCCGAACCAGATCGAGATTCTGCCGATGGGGATTGAAAAGACCCAGCAAGCGCTGCTGGCCAAAGCCGTCGATGTGGCGGCGGTGCGCGAGCCGGTGATTACCATTATCCGCGATATCGACCCGGACGTGAAAATCGTCGGCCTTGGCGGCGAGATTTTCCCAGGGCAACCCGGCTCGGTGCTGGCGGTGCGCGATGACGCGCGCAAGGCGAACCCGGCGGCGATCGACACGCTTGTGGCCCTGCACGTTCGGGCGACCAAGCTGCTGGCGTCCGACCCGAAGAAAGCCGCCCCGGCAGTGCATAAGTTCATCGGCGCGGGCTTAACCGATCAGAGTACGATTGAGCGCGCGCTGTCCTCACCTTCGTCGAAATTCGAGGCCAACCCCGATGTTATCCGGGCTTCGGTCGAAAAAATGCAGACTTTCCAGGCAAAAATCGGCACGTTGCCTCAGACCGTTCCGCTCGATACCTTGTTCGATGTTGGCCCCTATCAGAAAGCCACGACCCCGTGACCGAAAAGGCGACCTTTGCCGCGCCTGCGCTGCCCTTTCTGAAAGATCGAACCCAGCTTCACCGATTGATTCTGTCTCTCATAGGCTTGGCTGTCTTCTTGGCTTTGTGGGAATCGCTGGCGCACACTGGGCTTATGTCCCGCACGCTCGCGCCGCCGCCGTCGATGGTGCCGGCGGCGGCCTTGCGCGAATGGAACAGCGGCCATTGGTGGAAGGCGGTCCAGGGCAGTTTCGGGCACTATGCGGCGGGGTTGCTGGTCGGCTCTGCCCTTGGCATCGCGCTGGGGATTTCGGCGGGCTTGTCGAAGATGTTCGAGGCGTTGCAACTCGGTATCGTGCGGGTGTTGCGCCCGATACCGGGGATTGCCTGGATTCCGTTTGCCGTCATCTGGTTCGGCATTACCGAAGCGGCGGCGACCTTTATCATCGCGATTGGCGTGTTCTGGATTAACTATTTTGCGGCGTTTGCAGCGGTGCGCGGGGTCGATCCCGATTTGCTGGAAGTGGCCGATGCCTTCGGGCACCGCTCGCGTTTGGCGAAGCTGTTCAAAATCGTGCTGCCCGCAGCGGCTCCCGGCATTTTTAATGGCATTCGCATTGCCTTGGGCCAGGGCTGGATGGCGGTGGTCGCCGCCGAACTCTTCGGCATTCCCGGCATTGGCGCGCGCATGATGGAAGCCTCCTCTCTGCTCGCAACTTCTGTCGTCGTGCTCTATATGCTCACCATTGCCGGGCTTTATAGCCTTACCGATATTGCGTTTGGTCGCCTGACGGCTCTGGTGCTGCAATGGCAACGCTAAACCCGCCGATCATCGAGATTTCCGGCCTGCAACTGGCCTATCCGCAAGCCGACGGCGGGCGAACAGTGGTGCTGGAGAATCTCGATCTTACGCTCAATCGCGGTGATTTCGTTGCTATCGTCGGCGCGTCGGGCGTGGGGAAATCCACCTTGCTGCGCGTGCTGGCCGATCTGTCGAAACCCTCTGCCGGAACCGTTATCAGCCGCCTTACGCCGCGCCCGAACAGCCGCCCCAGCGCGCTGGTGTTCCAAGAAGCGCGCCTGCTGCCGTGGCGGCGCGTTTTGGGGAATGTGATGTTCGGCCTCGAAGGTTTGGGCCTCTCGAAAGCCGATCAGCGCCGCCGGGCGGAAGCGGCCTTGGCGCTCGTTGGGCTGTCGGAGTTTCACACCCGCTGGCCCTATCAACTTTCCGGCGGGCAGCGCCAGCGCGTCGGCCTTGCGCGTGCGCTGGCAGTGGAACCCGATCTGCTGCTGCTGGACGAGCCTTTCGGCGCGCTCGACGCTATCACCCGCGCGCAGTTGCAAGACGAAGTTCTGCGTATCTGGAAAGCCAGCGGCACCACAATTCTCATGGTCACGCACGATATTGATGAAGCCGTCTATCTCGCCGACCGCGTGATCTTGCTGGGCGGCAAACCCGCGCATATCACCGCGAGCCACCCCATTCTCGACCCGCGCCCCCGCCAACGCGGGGCCGCACTCGCCATTGAACGGGTGCGGAGCGACCTTGGACGGGCGATGAGCGTGGAAGGCGAGGGGATATAGACCGGCTTCCGATTGCTTCCTTGCAGCCTTATGGCGGTTGTAAAGCTGACACAAATTAGGAGGGCGAAAGTCCTCCTTTTTATTTGTTGCCATTAATGGCATAAAGATTGCTTAATTTATATGCTGAAAATGATTACATTTTGCCAATGGGCTGGCATAGGGGAGGTAGTAATGAAGATTGGCCATAAAGTTGTTGGTGTTGTAATTTTTCTTTGCGTGTTGATCGGCGGTATGGTTGCCCTTGCGGTGGCGACTCTGCACGATGCAACGAAGCGGTTCGAGGGTGTTGCTCAGTTCACGCAGCAGGTCTATTCTTCAGGCAGGGCCACCTCTAACTTGCTATCATTCGCGCGCGCGATAGAATATTTGCCGCTGGACCTGCCGAGTGGCGATAGGGCTGCGATTGAAGCGGCAGCGAGTGACGAGCTTGGGCGTTTGCGCGAACGGCTGGAACAGTTGGAACGCAATGCCGCCGATTCCGAGGATAAAACGGCAGTGAGCGATTTCCGTACGCGCTTGGATGGGTATGAGAAAGCCTATTTATTAATCATTTCCCTAACGAAAGACGGAATCGCCGAGGGTCGCGCGAAGGCACTCGAAGAAGTTATGGGGCAGCGACGGGTTGTGGTAGCGCTGCGGCGCAAACTTATTGAAATAGAAGACCGCAATAATAAGATCGTGAATGAGTCGAATGCCGATTTTCGCGTTTATGCCAGCGATGCGGATAATGCCCTAAAGGGCGTTGGCATTGCAGGCGTCGCCCTTGGCTTGCTTGGCTCGCTGCTGGTCGCCCGGCGCGGGATTACTGGGCCTCTAGGGCGCATTACCGACGCGATGGGGCGGGTTGCTCAGGGGGATCTCACTCTTGAAATCCCTGGTCTGAAACGCCGGGACGAGTTGGGGCGGCTGGCCGACGCGTTGAACCGCTTCAAAGCTCAAGCTGAAGCCAATCTACACCTTGAAGCCGAACGGCGCGCGGCGGAAGAGCGGTCAGCGGAAGAAAAACGCCACGCTATGCTTGCCCTCGCCGAACGGTTCGAGACCAGTATTGGCGATTTGGTGCGGGAGACCCTCGCCGCCTCCAAAGGATTGGACCTGCGCGCGGAAGCCCTATCGCAAACAGCGGAAAGCGCGGCTCAGCAAGCCTGCGAAGCGACCTCGGCGGCCCATCAAACCACAGGTAATGTTCAAACCGTGGCGGCGGCGACCGAAGAGTTAAGCGCGTCAATTTCCGAAATCACTCGGCAGGCCAGCCAATCGGTCATCTTGGCGGACGAAGGCGTGCAGGCGGCAAATGCCACCAGCGGCGCCATCGGCACTTTGGCGGCCAGTACTAATCGCATTGGCAATGTTGTGCGCCTCATTCAAGAAATCGCCGAACAAACCAATCTGCTGGCGCTGAATGCGACCATTGAAGCCGCGCGCGCGGGCGACGCCGGGCGCGGCTTTGCCGTGGTGGCGGGAGAGGTTAAATCGTTAGCCAGTCAAACTGCCCACGCCACCAACGAGATTCAAACTCAGATCGCCGCAATCCAATCCGAAACCGGCTCGGCTGTGGCGATGGTAACGCGTATTTCCGATGTGATTCTTCGTATGAATAATCTCAGCACGACAGTCGCCGCCGCTGTTGGTGAGCAAGGCGCGGCCACGGGGGAAATTGCGCGCAATGTGCAGCAGGCTGCGGCGGGAACCGATGTGGTTATTGATAATGTCAGCCGGATGCAAGGATCGGCTAACGATACGGGTGCGGCAGCCCAAGCTGTGAGTGCGGCTGCGAGCGGGTTGAACCGCACGGCTTCCCATCTCGATCAAGCCGTGGCAGCGTTTCTAGCATCCATCCGCGCAGCATGAAGCCAATCTTGTAGATAGTCTCGATATTCGCTGCGGTTGGTTCTTATGAGGCCCCCAAAATGTCTCGCAAGCTCTCAACCGCCGAATTTCCAAACCGCCTCTTAGGACAATTGCGCCAAAACGCAGTCGATCCCGCCGATAAGGCCAGTACTGCGCCAGATGGCCGGGGCGGAGTAGGTGAGACATCTCGTGAAACGCCGTCTCGGTCAGCGTGCGATAGGGCGTTGTGTCGGCCATCTCTGGTGAAAGTCGAACTTGGGCAGCCCCTATTTCGGCGGAGGCAGATTGGGTTGCGCTTTTAGACCGCCCGTCTGAGCGGGTAAATGTGCCTTGCAGCAAGAGTCCAAAACGCCGCAGCGCCGCTTGACTTTAAGCGCGGCCTTGCTCAGTCTCTCCGGACGAAAAACCATTAACCTAATGGTGCTTGTGTTTTGAGAAGCGCCCGCCTTGCAGAAAAATATCGAGATGGATCAGATAATTGACTTCGCTTTTACAGCGCCTCTCGCCAAAAACCGCTTTTCAAAATCTCCCTGAGTGCTTGATTATTGCATTTTTTGGAATGCTCATTCTGTCTTTGAACGGATCCTTAGATTTTTTCTTGGGCGCTTTTCGCTTCAACAGAATGACCCCGATTTTTGCCGATTTACGCACGATCCCAACCGCCGCGTTTTACGCGGCGAACCTAACCCCGCGTGGCGCAAACAGTTTCGATCTCTGGGGGCGGGCGTTCAACTATCCTGAGATTTGGATTTTTCTGTTCGACTTCCTGCGCGCCCTTCGGCTCGATCCTGTGCTGGTGGTCGGGTATGGGCAAATTCTGGCTCTCGCTGGGGCGGCCCTGATCACTGTCCGCAGGTTAAAGCACACGGGCGAACGATGGCTTCTGATAGCGCTCCTTTGTTCTCCGCCCATCGTGCTGCTGCTGGAGCGCGGCAATAGCGATACGCTGATCTTTCTGCTCTGCCTTTTAAGCCTGCGCGGGCACTCTGTAGGCCGAGGAATTGCGATAGGACTTGCCGCAGCCCTCAAGCTCTATCCGCTCGTCTGGTTCTTGCCGCTGTGGGGGCTGACGGGTAAGCGCGCGCCGCTCGTACTCGGATTAAGCCTGACCGCGCCGCTGTGGGGCTGGACGCTGCTGCAAAGTACCGAGATTCTAACGGCAACGCCCCACAGTGGCGATGGCTCTACGGCGTTCGGCCTGCGGGCAACCCGCAATAGCCTTGGTTGGTGGGCGGAGCATCTCTACGGCATCACCCTGCCGTCGCCGGTTATTCTTGCGGGCAGCCTCGTAAGTCTGCTCCTCATCGGCCTCGTGTTTTACGCCTTCAACCGCCGCAATATTACCCAGATCACCGACGATATTGCCGCGTCTTCCCTATGGCCGCTGCTGCTCGCGTTTGGCTTTCTCCATCTCGCGCTTTTCGTCATGGCGTCGAGTTGGGCCTATCGGTTGATTTTTTTCGCGCCGGTAGCCTTTAGCATCCTCCGGTTCAGCCTGTGGACGACAAAGCCCCTCAGCCCCTGGTTCCGGGCGTTTTTGGGGGCCGCGTTCGGCTTGCCCTTCGTTGTGCCTTTTCTGCCGTATGGCTGGATGCTGTTTAGTCTGGCCGTCGCTCTTTCTATTCCAATCTTAGTGATTTTGCTCATCCAGGGCGTCCGACGCCCCTTCCCATTCGCTCCCCGACCGCCTATATAAGAAGTGTCGGGCAACCGACTATAGCGATAAACGCTGCGTGGAATAGACGTTACGGACCCGGGGGCGGTACCCGGCGTCTCCACCATTTCCGGCCCGCGTATTAGGGACGGCTTCTGGGGACGAAATAGGATCGACGTGCGTAATAAAGGCCCAGTTTTCGCCCGGCATGGTACCACCGTTATCGGGCTAAACTCAGAAGTGCCAACGACAATCGTGTAGCACTCGCTGCCTAACCATTAGGCAAGCGCGGTTCGGGGGGCACCGGGCAACAGAAGCCCCCCACTTCCCTTCGGTTCTGTTTCGCGTTCTTGACCCTTGCCCCCCGCCGGGTTTTTGTGGTCTGTGATGGAAAAGAGCGGCACACAGCGCGCGGCGCAACCGCGACGGTTTTTGAAAATAGGAGGCGTAGAACATGCCCATCAATCTGCTTCGCTACGACCGCATGATCGAAGAAGCATTGCGGGGGGTTGTACGCCGGGCGCTCCGCATGGTGGCGGCCACGGGCTTGCCAGGATCGCACCATTTCTTCATCTCGTTCCGCACGGCTGCCGAAGGGGTGCAGATTGCCGATTATCTGCACGAACGCTACCCGGATGAAATGACCATCGTCATTCAGCATCAATTCTGGGGGCTGGACGTAACGTCCGAACAGTTCGGCATCACCTTGAGCTTCAACGATGTTCACGAGCGGCTGGTCGTTCCGTTTGCGGCCATTACCTCCTTCGCCGATCCGGCAGCGCAGTTCGGCTTGCAGTTCCAGCAGGCCACCGCCGCGCTGGATGGTGAAGAGGCTGAGGATAAAACGGTTAAAACCGCAAAACCGCTTGGCCCCCTCACCGAGCCTACGCGCCTACCCATCCCTGCTGCCAAGACCGATGCGAAGGTTGATACCGACGCTCCGGCGGAAGGCGAAGCGCCTGCCGAAGACGGGAAAGAAGGTGAACCCAAAGAAGGCTCGGTCGTGTTCCTCGATCAGTTTCGGCGCAAATAGGGCTTAAACCCCTCCTTGCTGAAAGAAGCCTTGCAAAGCCGCCGTTGTATGTTTACTGTAAAGAGGTCATGGGCCACCACACGTCTTTCCGAGGAGTGCAAAAGGGTGGCCCTTCTTATTTCTGAATGGCGTCGAAACCGCCCATGGCACTCAGACCTTATCCCAAACCTCATGCAACCGCCGCCCAGCGCGTGAGCCATCTTCAATCAAACGGGCTTCATATCCCAGACCTCAGCGCTGCGGCACACAGCATAGATTTGATCGGATACGAACGGCTTCGGATTTATTGTATCAGCCGCCGTGACCCAAATCTTGCCAATCGACCGTTTATCTCAGGCACAACCTATCAAGATATCCTGGATATATATGAATGTGATCAGCACCTACGGGAGGCCTGCTTCTCGGCTGTTGGTCAGTTCGAGATTCTGTTCCGCAATGCAGTATCGGAAACATTAAGCCAAGGTCACGGTACTCACCCATATGATGATGTAACAGCCTTTGGCGATCCAACTAAACATCTCGAGACCCTTCAGATGTTTGGGAATATCTATCAATACTCAAAAGACCCGCGCGCACACCATTATCGGAAGACCTACGACACCCCCCTCCTGCCCCCCATATGGACGATGAAAGAATTTTTGACCTTCGGCGCAACTGCACGCATTTTTCAACGCTTGAGCGGACCCAACAAGACCGCTATTGCCCAAAAATTCAACATACCGTCCGATGCCGTTTTTCTAAACTGGGTTGAATGCTTGGTCGATTTAAGAAATATGTGTGCCCATCATGATCGACTTTTCAATAGAACTTTCCAAAAACAACCGCAATACTTCAAACGACAAAACCTTCCAGCCGCTCGAAAAAATACTCTAAAGGCTATTTTGGAATGTCTTGATTATCTTCTTACTAGCAGAGGTCTTCCGAGAGCAGTGACAGCAGATGTCAATCAAATCATTTCAAGGTGCCCCGTCGTTAGACCAGCGGAAGCTGGCTATTGAGCCAACAACTGCCTCACAAAACTCTGATCCTTGAATCTTGTTTTTTGACACAGAAAAAGAAAATCGCGAAAAATGACCCGAGGAGCAAGCAGCATTCTGAGAAATACAACTCAGGCGCGCGTCTTCGTGGTTTTCGCGGCGGGCTATTTTCTCTCCTACCTCTACCGCACGGTCAATGCCGTGCTGTCGCCGGACCTCGCGCGCGATCTGGCGCTGTCGCCCGCCGATTTGGGGCTTCTGACCTCTGCTTATTTCATCACTTTCGCGCTGTTTCAAATCCCGCTCGGGCTGCTGCTGGATAAGTTCGGGCCGCGCCGGGTGCAGGCGGGGCTGTTGATTTTAGCGGCCTTGGGGGCTGCGGGGTTTGCGATTGCCCAGACCGTGCCGACGCTCATTCTCGCGCGCGCCCTCATTGGCCTTGGCGTGTCGGGCTGCCTAATGGCGGGGTTCAAGGCGCTGGTGCTGTGGTTTCCGCGCGAAAAACTACCGCTGTGGAACTCGCTCTATATGGTCGCGGGCGGGCTTGGGGCGATAGTGGCCGCCACCCCGGTCGAACTCGCGCTGCACGTTACCGACTGGCGCGGTGTGTTCTGGGGCCTTGCGGGTCTCACGCTTCTGGTAGCCCTCGCCATTGCCACGCTGATCCCCGCGCCGCCTGCCGACACGAGCGCACCGCCGCCGCAAGAAAGCCTGGGGGCGGGGTTCAAAGCCATTTACGGCTCGGCGCTGTTCTGGCGCATCGCCCCCATGACCGCCCTCTGCCAAGGGGCCTATCTCGGCTATCAAGCCCTGTGGATCGGCCCCTGGGTGCGCGAGGTGCAGGGGCTAGACCGGCTCGCCGCTGCCAATGTCGTCACCAGCGCCGCCATCGGCATGGCTCTAGGCCTCTTCTCGCTCGGCCTAATCGCCGAAGCCGCCCGCCAACGCGGCATTGGCCCGCTCACTGTTGGGCGTATCGGTATGAGCCTGTTCCTGCTGGTGCAACTTGCCCTGCTACTCCGGCTGCCGCTGCCGCCCGCCTTGCTCTGGGGCCTGTTCGGCGCGGTTGGCGCGGCCAGCATGATGGGCTACGCCTTCCTCTCCCAAACCCTCCCGGCCTATCTCGCTGGGCGCGTGAATACCGCTATCAATATGCTGGCCTTCAGCGCCGCCTTCCTCGTGCAAACTGGCGTCGGCGCGCTGGTGAACGAGCTTGGCCTTGATGGGCAGATTTGGGGTTTGGCGCTGTGTCTCGGCGCGCAGGCGGTTGGGCTGGCGTGGGGGATGCGAGGACGATAACACGGGTACCCGTGTTGTGATCGGCAATGGCTCAGGTCAAACGCTCTAAGGCGCGTCCACACTCCGCCGGGCCGCGAAAGCCGCCATCAGGGTGCCGTCGTCGAGGTAATCCAACTCGCCCCCAACGGGGACGCCGTGGGCAAGGCGAGTGAGTTTGATGCCACTGTCCGCCAAGGCTTCGGTGAGGTAATAGGCGGTCGTTTGCCCGTCGAGCGTAGCATTCAACGCTAGAATAACTTCGCTAACGCCGCCTTCCTTCAGCCGCGCCAGCAAACGCGGCACACCGAGCGCTTCCGGCCCGACGCCTTCAAGCGCCGACAGCGTGCCGCCGAGGACGTGATAGCGCCCGTGGAAGCTGCCTGTGCGCTCAATCGCCCACAAATCGCCCACCTGCTCCACAATGCAGATCGGCCCGTGGGCGCGGCTGTCGTCGCGGCAAATACGGCACGGATCGGAGCTATCAAGCGTACCGCAGACCGTGCACGTTTTAATCGTGCGCGCGGTTTCGTTGATCGCCTCGGCCAACGGCAACATCAGCGCGTCGCGCCGCTTCAGCAAATGCAACGCCGCCCGCCGCGCCGACCGGGGGCCAAGGCCGGGCAAGCGGGCGAGCAGGGCAATCAGCCCATCCAGCGGCGTCTCGATGCTCATGAAAACGCCCTTAAAACGGTAGTTTGATCCCCGGTGGCAGTTTCATCCCGCCAGTGAGGGCGGACATTTGCTCGGCGGCCAGCGCTTCGGTTTTGCCCTTAGCGTCATTGATCGCTGCCAGAATCAAATCTTCCAGCATTTCAACTTCGTTGGGGTCGCACAGCGATTTGTCGATGCTGATCTTCTTAAGATCGCCCTTGCCGTTAACGCGCACTTTTACCATGCCGCCGCCGCTTTGGCCGTCCACGTCTGTGCTTTCCAGCTTGGCCTGCATTTCGGCCATTTTGGTTTGCATCTGTTGGGCCTGCTTCATCATCTGCCCGAAATTCTTCATCGGGGAACTCCCTTCGGCCAATCAGCCAGTTAGAATGGGGCCAGTTAGAACGTGTGATCCAGAAAATCGCCATCATCGACGCTAAAATCGCCGGTCTCGTCAAGCATTTCGGCATCGGGGTCGAGCGCGGCAAGGGGGGCGCTGGGCAGAAACGACTGGCGGGGGGTGACGATCATCTCCTCCAGCGTGCCGCCCAAGGCTTTTGCCACCTGCTGCACCAGCGCGTGCTGGGCCAAGCGTTGCCGCCGCGCCGAGGCTTCCGACTGTTCTTGCTCGCGCAAGGTTTGCTGGCCGCCCGCCGTGCTGAGAACGACCATCCAGCGCCGCCCAGTCCACTCCTGCAACACGCCCGACAGGCGGGCCGCAAGATCACGCGGCGCGCGCTCCAGCGGCATCAGTTCGATCTTACCAACCTCGAACGCCACCAAGCGCACATCGTTCATCAGATGCGTGCGGAGGGAGAGATCCTTCTGGGCCTCGACCAGCGCCACCACTTCTTCAAAACTGCGCGGTTGCGGTAGCGCCGCCTGCGCCTGCACGGGTTCGGCCTGGGCCACCGCTTGCGCCCCGCCGCCGGAAATCATTGCGAGACGCGGGCCTGTGCCACCGCCTTGCGGAGCCGAGGGTGCAGAACCGGAGGCCGCCCCCTCGCTGGTTAAGCGCCGAATAAGATCGGCAGGGCTAGGCAGATCGGTGACGTAGGCGAGGCGGATCAGCACCATTTCCAGCGCTGCACGCGGATCGGGCGCGGCATGAACCTCCTGCGCGCCCTTCAGCAGAATTTGCCAAGCGCGGGTAAGGGTTGCAACCGACAGGCTGCCCGCCAAGGCCGAGGCCGCGCGCCGCTCGGTTTCCGCCGCACTTTCCAGCGCGCCGGGCGCAACCTTGAGGCGCGTGACGCCGTGGCAAAGGCCGAGCACATCTTGCACCACTTGGCTAGGATCCGCCCCCGCCCGGTGCATATCTTCATAAAGCGCTAAGGCTTCGGCGATGTGCCCCGCCATTACTTTGCCGAAGAGATCGTAGACGCTGAGCCTGTCGGCAAGCCCCAGCATCCCGCGCACGGTGTCGGCTTCCACTGTGCCGCTTGAGGACAGCGCAATCGCTTGATCGAGCAGAGACATACCATCGCGGGCGGAGCCATCTGCCGCACGCCCGATGAGCGCCGCCGCTTCCGGCGTTAGCACCACTTTTTCCAAGTCGGCAATGCGGGTGAAATGGGCTGCCAGCACTTCCGGCTCGATCCGGCGCAAATCGAAGCGCTGACAGCGCGAGAGCACTGTAATCGGCACCTTGCGGATTTCGGTCGTGGCAAACAGGAATTTGGTGTGGTCGGGTGGCTCTTCCAGCGTCTTCAACAGGGCGTTGAAGGCGTTTTTGGAGAGCATATGCACTTCGTCGATAATGTAGATTTTGTAGCGTGCCGAAATCGGCTTGTAGCGCACCCCATCAATGATTTCCCGGATGTCATCGACGCCAGTGCGGCTGGCGGCATCCATCTCGATCACGTCCGGGTGGCGGTCGGCGGCAATCGCTATACACGGATCGCACACGCCGCACGGCTCCGGAGTCGGCCCGCCGGTGCCATCCGCGCCGATGCAGTTGAGCGCGCGCGCGACGATGCGGGCAGAGGTCGTCTTCCCAACCCCGCGCACGCCGGTCAACATAAAGGCATGGGCGAGGCGGCCCGACTGAATGGCGTTCGTCAGCGTTCTTACCAACGCCTCCTGCCCGATCATATCGGCGAAGGTTTGCGGGCGGTACTTGCGGGCAAGCACCCGATATTCGGGTGCGGCGGTGTTGGGTGTTGTCATGGCGGAGAGCAGTGTAGCGGGTCAGGGCCGCGCTTTCACCACTTCTTCCGCAATCTCGGGATAACGGTCGATCACGGCCAAAAACGAGCGCGCCGGACCATCGGGAACCGAGCGGCCTTGCTCCCAATTCTGAACGGTTGCGAGACCGAGGGCAAAGCGCGCGGCGAACTGTTCCTGGGTTAGCTTCTGTTTCGCCCGAATGGCGGCAACATCCGCCTGCGGCGGCATATGGCGCTCCACCGTCAGGCCGCAATCCGTGAGGGCTGTTGAAAAAGCGACAAAATCCTCTACTTTAGGTACAATCAAATCGACAGTCTCGTTAATGGCAAGTAAATCTATAGCCTCTTTGGCTTTGTGCCCCCGAACTCCATTGGTTATAAGATGACGAAACGCGGTAACGAGACGATCAGGTCGCGTCAAATCTCGGCTAAGACGAAGGCCGACGGGTGAACCTGATGCGTTCAGGATAACGGCCTGGATTTGCACCCGAGGTCCGGCTCGCTCCAATAATTTCGATAGAGTCAAGACTAAATTCCTCCATTATCCTATCTAGCAGAAATCTAAGCACGCTCGGGCCAAGATGATTTTTCAAAGATGGCTCCACCTCACTATTTATGTGAAATTTATATAAAAATACATCTCGTTCCCTTACTAAAATATTTGAAATTACTGAAATGTTTATTTTTTTACAAACTTTCCTAGGAAAACTATTTAAAAAACTCAGATTAACTTCAATTATATCAACATCAGTCATGATTGTTGTATCAAAAAATCTATCAACTTCTCTAAGTTCTATAATTAGATCGCATATGTAATTTTTTTTGTTTGTCATATTTACTAATCTTTATCCTCATAAAAAATTATGATTACGAAATATAATCACTCAGCAAGTTGCTGAGTCAATGTTTTTATAGGAAATCACCACACTTTTATCACAACAGTTTGAATGCAACTATCTAGCAAGCCCAGAAAAGGTGGGAGGCTGGCGGCACGACCCGACACGAAACTCGTTACGGCTGCTTCCTTCCGGACCTGACCGGATTGGCGAGGGCATCGCCCATGGCCAACCTCCCAGACCTGTATATCGTCGGTTAGGGCCGCAAACGCAAGGGGCTGTGGCAGGGGGAACGGTTGCGCGCGTCACAAGAACCCGCCAAACTACTCCCATCATGCTTAATTTTTCGACTAAGCCGCTGTTTTACAGCGATTCCGGCCTTGTTCGCGATCCGTTGGACCGCAAGGCGTTCGATGGGTTTTCGACCGAAAGCTGGCGCGACACTGCCGCCCAGTGGCAGCTCTATTGGCAGGGCAAAAGCCTGTTCGTTGGCGGGCAAGCGCTGCTGCTGGAGCGCTTTGATCGCGCGCCAACCGTGCTGCTGGGGCGGCACGAGGACCGGCAGATTTTTGCACTTGATCTCTCGGATTGGGAGGAAGCGGACGCACTGCGGTTTGCTGAAGCTCAGAGCGCCGAATGGGCCGATTTGCGCCGCTACGGCCCGGCGCTGGAAGCCGGTCTCGCCGCCCGCCTCGCCTATGGGCGCGGCATGGCCTATTGGCACCAGCGGACGCAGTTCTGCGGCGTGTGCGGTTCCCCCACGATAAGCGCCGAAGGCGGCCACGTGCGCCGTTGCACGTCGGCGAGTTGCGGCACCCCCCATTTCCCGCGCACCGACCCCGCTGTGATCATGCTGGTAACGGACGAGACTGGCCCGGAGCCGCGCGTTTTGCTCGGGCGGCAAGCGGTATGGCCGCTGGGCATGATGTCCACCCTCGCGGGGTTCGTTGAGCCGGGGGAAAGCCTGGAAGAAGCCGTGCGCCGGGAAGTGTGGGAAGAAGTTGGCGTGCGGATTGGCGATGTTAGCTACTGCGCCTCGCAGCCCTGGCCATTCCCCTCGTCGCTAATGATCGGCTTCCGGGCGCAAGCGCTGACGTTCAACATCACGGTTGATCCCAGCGAAATCGAAAGCGCGCGCTGGTTCACTCAGCGCGAATTGCTTGATCCCGACATCGCCCAGCACGTCGCCCCGCGCGCCGATTCCATCGCCCGCCGCCTCATCGAAGACTGGCTGTCTGATGCCGCCACTGCCCGCTGATGCGCCAACGCAAGGGCTGATCGCCCTCGCCGGGGCCAGCTTGGAATACCGCTGGCTTCCGCCCGCCCATCGGCCCGATGCGCCGCCCGTGGTGATGCTGCACGAGGGCCTCGGGTGCGTTGCGATTTGGCGTGATCTGCCAGAGCAAATTCGCGACGCTACCGGCTGCGGCGTGCTGATCTATTCCCGCGAAGGCTATGGCCACTCCAGCCCCATCACCCTACCGCGCCCGCTGGACTATCACACCCGCGAGGCCGAAACCTTCCTGATCCCCCTGCTCGACGCCTTCGGCTTAACGCGCGTGCATCTGTTCGGCCATTCGGACGGCGGCACGATTGTCCTCATCGCCGCCTCGCGCTTCCCCGAGCGCATTGCCGGGGCCGTTACCCTTGCCGCCCATGTGTTCAACGAAGAAGAAAGCCTGACCGGCATCCGCGCGGCCCAAGACGCTTTCCTCGACGGCGACTTCCGCACGCGCCTAAAGCGTCTGCACGGCGAGAATGTCGATAGCGCCTTTTGGGGCTGGTGCCGCACCTGGCAAAACCCTGGCTTCAGAGACTGGAATATCACCGCTCTGCTCGCAGCCATCCGCTGTCCGCTGCTCGTCATCCAAGGCGAGGCCGACGAATATGGCACGCTGAAACAGGTGGACGCTATCGTTGCAGGCACCTCCGGCCCGGCTGAAGCGCTCATTCTCCCCAACTGCGGTCACTCCCCCCACCGCGATCAGCCGGGCGCGGTGTTGGCGGGGGTGTTGCGCGTGGTGGAGGGAGGGATTGGGCGCTAGTCCTGTCGAGGGCGCTGCCTTCAAGGCACGCTCAATGCCGCTTCACGCGCCCCGTGCCGCGCGTGATCACCGTGTCGGTTTCCAGCACGTCCCCCGGCTCTACCGCTTCGAGTGTTTTTAGCGCCGCATAATAGGGCGTGAAGTCGGGCAGGGTGGCTTTGAAGAGTTGCGCGTAGCTGTCGATAACGAAGTAGGTTTCTTGAAAATCGTCGATGCGGTAGCGGGTGCGGAGCAAGCGCAGCACGTCGAAACCAAGGCGGTTAGGCTCTTGGCTCTCCAGGGCAAAGCGGCTTTCGCCTTGACTGGAAACAATGCCCGCGCCGTAGATACGGAGACCGTCGGGGGTGTTAATCAGGCCGAATTCGACTGTGTACCAGTACAGCCGGGCGAGATTGTCGAGCGTGCCGAGGTGGAGGGCTTTCAGGCCGCCCTCCCCATACGCCTGCATATAGTCGGCGAACATCGGGTTCGACAATAGCGGGACGTGGCCGAAGACATCGTGGAACACATCCGGCTCTTGGATGTAATCGAGTTGATCTTCGCGGCGGATAAAGCAGGTGGAGGGGAACCTGCGGTTGGCGAGATGCTCGAAGAAAATCGGCTCCGGCACCAACCCCGGCACCGCAACGATTTGCCAGCCGGTGCGGCGTCCCAATACGTCGTTCAGGCGGCGGAAATCGGGGATACCGTTGGCCGCGATGGCGAGGGCGTCGAGACCTGCCAAAAATTCCGGTGCGGCTTTCCCCTGAAGAACCTCGGCTTGGCGCTCGAACAACCGCCGCCAGCGGTCGTGATCTTCCGCCGTGTACTTTTCCCAGGCTTGAGTAATCGTGAAATCCGCCCGCTCCGAAGGCGGGCGATGGGAGTGGACAGCGCTAAAATCGCCCTCGGAAGCCGTTCGCATCATATCTCTCCCAGTCCGGGGCTTGAGATATAGTTGCACTAGAAACTAAATAGGTCCAGCAGTTTCCGCACTCTCCTCTTCCCGCCGTTGCGGCGCGATTTGCGGGAAGGCGGGGATGAGCGCGCCGCGCCGTTTGGCGACTTTGCGGAGGGGCGGAATCGCGTAAAGCTGTTTGGAGGCTTCCACGAGGATCACCCCGGAAAAGCTCGGGAACCAGCGCTGGCCGAAGGCTTCAAAGGCCGGGGCTAGGCGCAGCATCATTCTGCTATTGGAGGGGGGAAGCGAGAGCGCTAGCCTGTGCCGCGTTGGTGTAAACAGATTGTCGCGCAGCAACCGCGACACCTGCCCCGGCGAATAGGGCGACCCCGCGCCGAAAGGGGTCCGATCAAGCCGCGCCCAGATGCCGCGCCGGTTGGGCACGACGATCAGCAAGCGCCCGCTACCGCTCATCACCCGCCAGATTTCCCGCAGCATCGGGCGCAGTTGCTCAGTCCGCTCCAGGGCGTGAACCAGCAGCACTCGGTCTACCGATTCATCGGGCAGCGGCAGATCATCGTCGTCGGCGAGCGCCACCAGATTGGCCCCATCGGGCGGCCAGCGCATAACGCCTTGCGCTGCGGGCATCAGGGCTATTGTGCGCTCGGTCTCCTCGCGAAAGCCGCGCAGATAGGGGGTTGCGAAGCCAAGACCGAGTACGGTTTGCCCGGTCACATCCGGCCAAAACTCTTGCATCTGCCGCACCAAAATCCGCCGCGTCGCTTGGCCCAAGCGGCTGGCGTAAAAATCGCGCAGATCGACAACATCATCATACATGGGGGGAGTTTAAGGCCTTTATCGGCTTCCGAACATGGAAAACTCTTGCCGCAGCCAACGCCCTAGGGGAATGGCAACCTACTTTGCTTGACTTAGTGTGTGTTTGTGTGTTTGCTTTGGAGCGTGACAACAAGTCAGCAGATCATCTTTATATTGCGTAACGCTCAATGGGAAGAAGTTCGCGTGAGCGGCAGCCATCATCATTTTAAGCATGAAAATAATCCAAATTTAGTGACTGTTGTGCATCCTCGGAAAGATAATCCCATCGGTTACGTGAGAAAATTAGAGAAATTAACCGGGTTGAAGTTCTGAAACCCTGAAGCGGAAATCAGAGATGAATAAAAATTACCCCGCTTTTATCTTCAAAGATGAGGAAAGTTTCACGGTCTCTTTCCCTGATCTTCCTGGATGTCTGACGTTCGGCGCTTCGATTGAAGAAGCCTTCGATCATGCCCGAGAAGCATTGGAAGGCCATCTTGCCGCGATGCTCGATGAACATATGGCTATTCCCGAGCCAACCCCGCTTGAGACCGCAGAACCTGACCCCGAGGATGCGGATGCTGTCGCGGCAAAAGTCCTCGTTCCGGTCCTGCTTCCGAGAAAAACCGTTCGGACGAACATCTCTATCGACGAAAGCCTGCTGCTCAGCATTGATCTCGTCGCGCAAAACCGCTCGGCCTTCTTCGTCGAAGCCGCGCGCAACGAGTTGGCTCGGAAAAGAGCCGTTAAATAGTGTGCGCCCCTACCCGCCGTACCCCGCGCCGAACAGCAGCGTATCGCGTTGCTCCAGGTCTTTCGCCAGTTCCTCATTCACGGCTGCGAACAGGTCGCGGATAGAGATAATCGCGACGATTTGATCGCCATCGACGATGGGCAAATGGCGGAACTTGCCTTTTTCCATGATTTTCAGCGCTTCGCGCGGCGTCGCATCCGGGGGGAGCGTGTGCGGGTCGAGCGTCATCACGTCGGCGATTTTGGTTGTCTCTGGATTGCGGCCTTGCGCCACCACGCGGGTGAGCAAATCGCGTTCGGAGAAAATCCCTACCAGCCGACCATGCTCCACCACCATCGCCGCGCCGATGCGGCGGTCGCTCATCATTTCGGCAGCGGACAGCACCGTCTGGTGCGGACTGAGGGGGGCGAAGGGTTGGGTATCGCTCACGATGCCCGGAACGAGCGTGCGTTTCATCATCTTCCTCCTATCGTCACGAACGGCGGTTTTTCCGCTTCTCTCTTTTAAGGTGTAACGAATAGGAGTCCGTTTCAAGGGGTAAAGATTACCGATGTGTTAAAATCGGAAGAACGTCGGCTTCCGGCACACCATCGCGCACCGCCGCCGCGCCCAGGCCGGTGCAGACGACGAAGGTTAGCGCCCCCGCTTTAGCTTTTTTATCGAGGCGCATATGGTCGATCAACCGGGTTGGATCGAACGGCCCCCCGCAGGCGCTTTGATCGACGGGCAAACCGCAGGCGGTAAGGTGCGCCGCCAGCCGCGCCCGGTCGGTGGCAGGGCAAAGACCGAGACTAACGGAGAGGTCCATCGCCTGCACCATGCCAATCGCCACCGCCTCGCCGTGATAAAGCCGGTCGGAAAAGCCAGTTTCGGCCTCCAAGGCGTGCCCGAAGGTGTGCCCGAAGTTAAGCAGCGCGCGCTGCCCCCCCTCCCGCTCATCAGCGGCTACAATCGCGGCTTTGGTCGCGCAGGAATGCTGAACGGCCCGCGCCAGCGCCGCCGGATCGCCCGCAATCACGGCCTGCCCACCCCCGGCGTCGAGCCAGTCGAACATAGAAGCGTCGGCAATAACCGCGTGCTTTACGATCTCGGCATAGCCGGAGCGGCGCTCCCGCACGGGCAACGTGGCGAGACAGTCAAGATCGGCCAGCACGAGGCGCGGCTGATGGAAGCTGCCCACCAAATTCTTGCCCGCCTTGGTGTTGATCCCGGTCTTACCGCCAACGGAACTATCGACCTGGGCCAGCAGCGTTGTCGGGATTTGCACGAACTCGATACCGCGCATCAGGATAGCTGCTGCAAAGCCGACCAAATCGCCAATAACGCCGCCGCCCAACGCCAGAAGTAGCGTGCCGCGATCGACCCGAAGCTCCAGCAGCCGATCGACGAGGGTCTCGATCCCCGCCCAGCTTTTGCTGCCCTCGCCCGCTGGCACCGTTACCGCCGCCGCCATGATCCCAGACGCCGCAAGCGCCGCGACCAGCCGTGAGAGGTGCAGCGGGCCTACATTGCTGTCGGTAATCACCACCACCTTGGTGCGGCCTTTCAGCAGCGGCGCAATCCAAGTACCCGCGCGGTCTAGCAACCCGGAGCCGATGAGAATGGGATAGGCGCGATCACCCAACGCCACCGAAAGACGGAGGGGAGCATCAGCGGAAGCAGGAGCGGACATAGGTTTACTCGCTGTGAGCGGGGGCCATATTGGCTGAATTAGAATAAGCGATCAGGGCGGCCAGCACGCGGTCCACCATCTCATCGACATCGCCCGCGCCGCCATCGACGGTTAGGTTGGCGTCGGCATAGACGGGGTAGCGCTGCTCCATCAGGCTGGCGAGAATCTGGCGTGGGTCGCCCTGGTTCAGCAAGGGCCGGTGATTGCGGCGGGCCGTGCGGCGCACCAACTCGTCGAGTTCGACGCGCAGCCAGATGGATAGGCCCTTGTCCGCAATTGCCGCCCGCGTGCGCGGGTCCATATAAGCGCCGCCGCCCGTCGCCAGAATATGCGGTGGCTCGTCCAGCAGCCGGGCGATCACCCGGCGCTCGCCATCGCGGAAATAGGCTTCGCCGTGAGTCGCAAAGATTTCAGGAATACTAAGCCCCGCCGCGTGCTCGATTTCACTATCGGCGTCGCGAAACGACAGGGCGAGGCGGTGGGCTAACTTGCGGCCAACCGAGGATTTGCCCGACCCCATCAACCCAATCAGCACAACCGTCCGCGCTGGGGTGAAGCTCGCAACGACAACAGGGGATGGGTCAGGCTCGGCAGAATGGGACATGAACGGTTCGTCTTCGCATTGCGGGAATCCAGCGCTTGCCCCACTATGCGCGGGACACGGCGGGCGAACAAGCCCGCTCGACTGACGACGCATAGAACGTCCCCTCGTCCTCCTAAGCAAAACTGCCGAAGGGGGGCCTCGGGCGGAGGGTAAAACATGGCACGGCTTGGGTTAATCCTCGGCGCAGTAATGATTTTGGGCTTGATCGGCACTTTTGTTCTGTTCGCAACGGTCTCGATTCCAGCGCCTAAAACCCCGATTGAAAAACAAATAGCGAATGATAAGCTGGCGAAATAGCCGAGCGCGGCCTTGCCCAACCCTGGCCGGGGCCGCCCTTGGGCTTTTCCTAACTTGGCTTGCAGGACCGGCAGGGGCAGTAACGCTGCCGCCTGCGGATTTGGATGCCTTGGGCCTCCCGAGCGAAACGGACCTTACCGGCCCTGCGCCGCTGCCACCGGACCTGTGGCAAGACACCAGCCGGGCGACCTTCGCGCAATTTCTGCAACGGCTGCCGCGCGATATTCCCTCGGCTCCCCTTAGGAGCCTCGCCAAGCGGCTGATGGTTCTGGAAGCCGATTTACCCCCCGGCCCGCCGATCCATACCAGCGATACCGGGGCACTGCTAGGGGCGCGGCTCATCGCGCTCACACAATGGGGCGAGGGCGCGGCGGTCGATGCGATTCTGGCGCGGGTGCCGTCCCGTCGTTTGGTGCAGGAAGACCTGACCCGTGCTCAAGTGCTGCGCGCCTTCACTGCCGGGCAAGAGGCCGACGCCTGCGCCCGCCACGCCCAGCGCCAAGGGGTAGAAGATGGGTTCTGGCTCAGCATTCGCCTCACCTGCCTCCTCCTACGCGATCAGTCGAAGGAGGCTGCGGCCCTGTTGAAGCAGGTGCGCGATCAAACCGCGCTTAGTCCCGCGCTGGCGTTGGTGGCGGAACGCTTGAGTAGCGGTAAGCCCCTCGGTGATTTTGCTTGGCCGCCCCATCAAAGCCTATCAATTCCCACGGCGGTCGTTTTGCGCGCGCAAGGGCTGCTACCGTCCGATTCTAGCACGGTACCGGGTACGGGCGCGGGGCTGGCGTTGCTCGCCGAAGCCTCTCATGTCCCAGCCCTTCATCGGCTCGGGGTTGCAGAAGTCGCCGCGCTGAGGGGGGCGCTGCCGCTCGCCCAGCTTGATCTTCTCTACAGAGATGTCGGCGCGGGGCAAGAGCGCGCTGCGGCCCATGTGGCCCTGTTGAGCGCGACGCAGCCCGCGCAGCAAGTGGTGGCCCTCGCCGATGCCCTCTTAACGGCTCAACGGGCGAAACTGTTACCCCTCGCTGCCCGCCTCTACACGCCGCTGCTGCGCGCGCTGCCCGTGCTGCCGGGTGCCGTGCCACAAGCCTCGATCATCGCGCGGGCCTTGCTGTTGAGTGACACGCCCCGCGCCGCTGCGCCCTGGGTAACGCTGTTGCGCCGCTCGGCAGAGCGCGACCCTGTGGCCGCAGCCGATTTGCCCCGGCTCGTCATTCTCGCGCGCCTCGCGTTTGGGGAGCAGGCGGCTTTGGTCGATACGCCTTTGTTGCAAGACTGGGTGGAAACCCCGCCCGTGCCCGATCCGGCCCTCGTTGCGCTAGTCTTTGCCGCCTTCGATGGGCTGGAAGAGCCGCTGCCGCCCTTCGCGTGGGATTTTCTGGCCGCCCCAACCAACCGCAGCGGCGAGAGTTTCGACGATGCCGCAGGCTGGCTGCGCCTGCGCGCGGCGGGGCTTGCGGGCCGCGTGGGGGAAGTGGCGGCGCTGGCGCTCATTTTATCGGAGGGGCGCACCCCCGACCCTGGGGAAGCCTTACGCTTGGGTGCCCTCCTCGCTGGCCTCCGCTATGCTGGGCTGGAGGAAACCGCGCGGGCGTTGGCGCTCGAAAGCCTTATCCAGGCCGGACTGTGAGCCACAGCTTGTGAGCTTTGATCCGCACCTCGATGCTTTTTTTGAAATGATGCTGGCCGAACGGGGCCTGTCGGCCAATTCCTTGCGCGCTTACCGGGACGATCTTTCCGCCGTGGGCCGCTTTCTTGCGCTGCGCCGCACCGATCTTGCCCGCGCCACGGCTGGCGACCTGGGAGCCTATGTGCAACAGTTGGGCGTGGAGGGCTATTCGCCGCGTACGGCAGCCCGACGCCGCGCGGCCCTGCGGCAGTTCTACCGCTTTCTGTATTTAGAAAACCGCCGCCCGGACGATCCTTCGACTGGGCTGGAGATGCCCCGCCTGGGCAGACCGCTGCCAAAGCTTCTGTCTGAAACCGAGATTGATGCGCTGCTCGCCGCTGCCGCAACCCGGCCCGAGCCGGGGGCAACGCGCCTGAAACTCATTATCGAGTTGATCTATGGCTTGGGTCTGCGCGTTAGCGAACTCTGCTTTCTGCCGCTCGCCCCATTCCGTACCCGTGGCACCGCACCGCCGCCCGATGCCATCACCGTGCGCGGCAAGGGGGAGAAAGACCGGCTAGTGCCGCTCACGCCTGCGGCCCAAACCGCGCTAGCACTCTATCTGCCCCGGCGCGACCAGTTTTTAGCCGACAAGCAAACCTCGCCCTATCTGTTCCCCGAAGCGGGTTCCGCCAAGCCGATCACGCGCTTTTGGGTGACATCGACGCTCAAGCAGTTGGCGGTAACAGCGGGGATTGATCCGAAGCGGGTTTCGGCCCACGTGCTGCGCCATAGCTTCGCGACCCATCTGGTCGAAGGTGACGCGGATTTACGCTCGGTCCAAATGCTGCTGGGCCATGCCGATATTGCCACCACGCAGATTTACACCCATGTCGCCGCCCCGCGCCTGAAAGCGATGGTAACAGAACATCATCCGCTGGCCCGGCGCGGAAAGCCGCCCGCCGAGTGATTGAGGCCGAGTAATTCTAAGCGAGTGATTCCAGGCGAGTGATTGACGTTCCGGCCCAGGCTTCCTAAATCTAGCCTAGTTATTTCGGCGCGCTAGAAGGGAACTCCCACCGGCATGGTATCGGTTATTTCGGAACTGAACGACCGATCCCGCGAGATTTTCCGGCATATCGTTGATGCCTATCTGGAAACTGGTGAGCCGATTGGCAGCCGCACGCTCTCCCGCCGCCTGGGCACAACCCTATCGCCCGCGACCATTCGGAACGTCATGGCCGATTTGGAGGAGGTGGGATTACTGTTCGCGCCCCACACCTCTGCCGGGCGCGTGCCGACCGAAGCGGGGTTGCGGTTGTTCGTCGATGGGCTTTTGGAAGTGGGGGCAATCAGCGCGCAAGAACGCCAAGCGCTCGATGCCCAATGTGCTGTGCGCGGGCGCTCGCTGGAACAAGTGCTGGAGGAAGCCTCCTCCGCCCTCTCTGGTCTCTCGGGCTGCGCGGGCCTCGTCATGGCCCCCAAGCGGGAAGGCGCGCTGAAGCAAATCGAATTCATTACACTGGGGCCGGGCCGGGCGTTGGTGGTGATGGTCAGCACCGATGGGCAGGTGGAAAACCGCGTGCTCGATCTGCCGCCGGGTCTGCCGCCCTCGGCCCTCACAACGGCCAGCAACTATCTGAATGCCCGTCTCACAGGCCATACGCTTGCCGAAACCCGGTCGCTGGTGACAGAGGAGATGACGGCCCAGCGCGCCGATCTCGATAGTCTCACGGGGCGTCTGGTGGAGCAGGGGCTAGCGGTTTGGGCCGAAAGCGAAGCGGATCGCCACGATGGCTACCTTATTGTGCGCGGCCAAGCGCATCTTTTGGAGGACGTGACGGCGATAGGCGATTTAGAGCGGATTCGCGGGCTTTTCCAAGCGCTTGAAGCGCGGGAAGGGGCGCTTAGGCTGCTGGAAGCCGCCCATGCCGCCGAGGGCGTGCAGATTTATATTGGGGCAGAAAACCCGCTTTTCGCGCAAGCCGGTTGCTCGGTGGTGCTCGCCCCCTATACAAACGCCCGCGACCAGATCATCGGTGCCATCGGCGTGATCGGCCCTACTCGGCTGAATTACGCCCGGATCATCCCGATGGTCGATTATACCGCCAAGCTCATTGGCCGCATTCTGCGCTGAAGATTTTTTGTTCACTTAGGAGTATCCCATGTCCGAAGCTCAACAGACCCCCGAAGCGGCCCCCGAGGACGAGGTTGGCACCAGCCCGCCGCAGCCCGATCCGTTCGAGGTGATCGTCGCGCTTCAAGCCGAAGCCGCGACCTATAAGGATCAAGCCTTACGCGCCTTAGCCGATGGTGAAAACACCCGCCGCCGGGCCGAGCGGGACCGGGAAGACGCCTCGAAATACGCTGTGTCGAGTTTTGCGCGTGATCTTCTGTCGGTGGCCGATAACCTGCGCCGCGCGCTCGATGCCGTCCCGCCGTCCGAAGACGAAACCGTGAAAGCGCTGGTGACGGGTGTGGAGGCGACCGAACGCGAGCTTCTCGCCACGTTCGAGCGCCGGGGCCTAACCCGTATTGAGGCTTTGGGCCAGATTTTCGATCCAAACCTGCACGAAGCCGTATTTGAAGTCCCCAACACGGGGCAACCCACCGGCACCGTGGTGCAAGTGCTGCAAATCGGCTACCGCATTCACGATCGCTTGCTCCGCCCCACGATGGTCGGCGTTGCTAAAGGGGAAGCAGGCGGTCAGGTGAATACGTCGGCGTAAGGGGGCGGCTCATACCAAGCTCAGGGAGAGTATATTGGATGTGGGTTGGGCCATCGGTATAAAACACACTGATGGCCTTGGCCGACCCTTGGCAGGGTGATCTTAGGAATCGGGCTTAATCTTAGGCGCTCCCCTTGCCGTATTCGCCGATCAAGCGTACCTTTAAGGGTAATTTTAGTCCCAGGAGGGCCTATGGCAACCGTCAGCCTTGTTGAAGCGAAGGCCCGATTAAGCGACCTCATTGCTCAAGCCGCCGTGGGGGAGACTATTCACATAACCCAACACGGTCGTCCGGTTGCGCGGTTGACTGCCCCTGATGGCGTAAAACAGCCGGTCGATATTGCCGCCCTGCGCGCCTTGACGGCTCCGCACCCCGTGACCGCTCAAGAGAGCGTCGTTAGAGCAATGCGCGACGCGGATCGATATTGAGCCTTTATCTCGACACCTCGGTGCTGGTTGCAGCCCTAACGAGCGAGACTGCGACCGACCGTGTGCAAGCGTGGCTTGATCAGCAAACGCCCGGAACGCTCAACATAAGTGATTGGGTTCTTACCGAAGTAGCGTCTGCCTTGTCCTTGAAAATTAGGACGGGTCAGATTTCCGTTGAGCATCGGGCGCGGGCCTTAACCCAATTTACGCGCCTCGCAGTACAGTCCCTCTTCACTCTGCCCGTTCAATCGGTGCATTTCCACACGGCGGCGCGCTTTACCGATCAGGCCACTTTAGGGTTGCGCGCGGCAGATGCGCTGCATTTGGCCATTGCAGCGGATCATGGCTTGACCCTCGCAACGCTGGATCAAACTCTCGCGCGGGCAGGCATTGCGCTAGGCCTCGAAACAACCCTTCTTTAGAGCCGCGTTACCGTCGCCCCATCCGCCGTCCAGACCTGCGCCGGGTCGGCATCCAGGCGGATGAGGGCGAGGGCGAGGCCCGGAACGACGGAGCGTAGCTCGCCAACGTCTTTGCCATCGGCCAGAATGGGGGTGCCCGGCAGCGGCATTGGCCCATCGAGCCGCACCGGCTGTGCTCTGCGCTTCAACACAGCGCGATATTTGGTGCGGGCGGTGAGTTCCTGGCCGATATAGCAGCCCTTCTGGAAATCAATCGCGTTCAAACTATCGAGATTGAATTCCAGCAGAATCGAGCGTTCCGGCACAAGATCGCGCCCCCCGTCCGGCACCCCCAGCGTGATGCGGTGGCGGTGGTAGGCGTCCGCAGGCTCAGTCGCAGAGAGCGCGTGACCCGTCGCACCCCACGCCCGCCAGCCCATCTGCGGATGCCGGGGGTCCGCGAAACCGAATTCCGGCATGGGCGCATCGAAACCGGCGATCACCGCATAGCCATCCTCTGCGGCAAGGCTAACGTCCGCCCGCAGTTTGTAGAGCGAGAGGCGGCGCAGGCAATCGGCGCGGCGCGCGGCATCTACCTCCAACAGCAAACGCTCGCCGTCGGCCCGCACGAAGAAATCGAACAGGAATTTGCCCTGCGGGGTGAGCAGGCAGGCATAAACTGCCTCGCCGCGCGCGGCTGGTGCGAGGCTATTGGTCAGTAAGCCATTGAGGAAACTGACCCGCTCGGAGCCAGTGACGACAATCAGCGCGCGGTCTGATAGGGTGCAAACAGGCATGGGTCTTCCGCTGGTTTCCACGAAGGGGCTACTGAGGCACATAAGCGTCAATCGGCGTTCACGCAAGAGGATGTATCGGGGAATGGGTATGGGGTTCGCGCAGAAAGCCGCCAAAATCATGCTAACGGCGGGGTTGGGGCTTGCGGTTTTCAGTTTGGGAACGCTCCCGCAGCGGGCAGAGGCGCAATCGGTGCGCGGCTCCACCGGCGATGCTCAGAATGCAGTGAAATCGGCCAGCGTTATCATGCTCGACCTTAAAGGCTCGTCCCTGCCGCGCTGGTGGCGCGCGCTTGCCGTCGGTCGGCTTGCCCGCAGTCAGGCCCGCACCGGCGATGAGGAAAGCGCCCGCGTGCTCGCCCGCGATGCCGTGCTGCTGATGAACGAGCCTGGCCCCACGGCCCCGCCGCCCTCGTTGGGACCGGCAACGCTGTTCGCGATTCTAAGCCAAGCCTATCTGGATATGCGCGACCCGCAGAGCGCGGTGCAGCTTGCCAATGAATCCCTAAAAGCGATGCAGAGCGTCAGCGATCCCGTCACCCGCGCCGCCACCTTCGCCTTCCTCGGCCTGATTATGAGCGAGGCCAGCGGCCCAGAAGGTGCGCGCCCGCTGCTGCTGCAAGCCTTGCGGGATGCCTCAACCCTGCCTGCGGGGCGGGAGCAAATCGCGGCGCTCTCGATGATTACTCAGGCTCAAGGCAAGATGAACGATAAGGCGTCGGCCACCGATACGCTGGCGGCCCTCACGGGCGCGCTGGGGACGCTCAAAAAGCCCGGCGATATTGCTCTTACCCGCGCTCACGCCGCCCGCGCCGCGATGGCCGCTCAAGACAACACAGCAGCCCGCGCCCATATCCGTGAGGCCGTCGCCGCTTACGACCGCTCCACCCAATCCGCCGAAATGCCGATGCCCGAACGCATCGCCGCCCTCGGCCTTATCGCCCTCGCTTATAATGAAATCGGCGATAAATCCGCCGCCCGCCAAATCGTCGCAACGCTGAAACAGACGCTCGCGACCATCTCGGAGCCTTACGAAAAATTCCAAGGGCTGCTGACGCTGGCCGATACAAGCTATGAGGTCGAACAGCAGCGGCGCTAGTGGTGTGCGTGGTTTTTCTGCACTTCGTTAAGGAGGCTCGCACGATCTTGGAAACAACGCCCTTTTCCCTAACCGACCTTATCCCCGATCAGGAAGGCCAAGCTCGGGTTCTCAGTTTATTGCTAACTGAGGGCGGCGGCGACACGAAAGCCTTTCTGATTGCCCTTGGCCATCTTGCCCGCGAAAAGGGGATGACATCCGTCGCCCAAGCCGTTGGGGTGACGCGCGAACGGCTCTACAGAAGCCTATCGGGCGAGACAACGCCCCGCTTTTCAACCGTGGTCGGCGTTTTGGCCGAAGTTGGCTATCACGTCACCATAACGCCAATCGCGCGGCTCCCCGCAGCAACTGAAACCTCGAACGCCGCAGAATAAAGCGCTCTCACACCAACTCAAGCGCAGCGCCCGGCCCCACATACGTTCCCACGTCTTCCCCTAAGCAGATGCGCTTGATGCAGCCCGGCTTATCGAAGTTGAACAGGTGGATGGGCAGATGGTGGTCGCGGGCCAGTAGCATGGCCGATTGATCCATCACGCGCAGGTCTTGGCTAATCACATCATCGTAGGACAGGCGGCGGTAGCGTTTCGCGTCTGTGTGTTTTTTCGGGTCCGCCGTGTACACGCCATCCACACCGTGCTTTGCCGCCAGCATCGCATCGCACTGCAACTCCAGCGCGCGCTGGACCGAGGGATAGTCGGTCGTCACGTACGGCTGGCCGATACCGCCGACGAGGATAACGATAGAGCCTTTTTCCAAGTGCCGCGCCGCGCGCAGGCGAATATAAGGTTCGGCGATTTGATTGATCTGGATCGCGGTCATCACGCGCACGTCGGTATCGGTGCGGGCGTTGATGGCGGCGCGGAGCATGACCCCGTTAATCACCGTGCCGAGCATCCCCATATTATCGGCTTCGGCGCGTTCGATGTTCCAGGTTTCGGCGATATTGCCGCGAAAAATATTGCCGCCGCCGACCGTGATGACAACCTGCGCGCCAATCTCGACCGCAGAGACCACTTCGGCAACGATATGTTCGATGGCATCTTTATCGAAAATGCCGCCGCCACTGCCCATAGCTGCCCCGCTGAGTTTGATCATCAGGCGTTTGTAGCGGGTCATTGCGAGACTCCTTGATTGCAGCGGCTGGGAACGCGGGCGTAGTATCGCTGCCGCCGCGTTCCGCGCAAGGGGAACCTGAGTGCTCCTGTCGTCCTGCGGCCAATCAGAGTGGTTTCGCCCCGCCCATGAAGACTCTTCTGCTGACATTGCTCACCACAGTGCTTGTGCAAGGCGGGAATTTCGCCTCCGGCGTGTTGGCGGCGCGGCTGTTAGGGCCGGATGGGCGTGGCGACCTAGCGGCAGCGCAACTGTGGCCGACAACGCTGGCCTATATGCTGCTGCTGGGGCTGAACGATGCCGCGCTCTATTTCAGCGCGACCGCAAAACTGAAGGACCGGCAGGTCTTCGCTACCGGCCTGTGGGGCGGGCTGATCGTGAGCGCGGTGGCGCTTTTGATCTGCTGGTTCGGCGTGGTCCCGCACGTCTATCCTGCCAATAAGCCCGAGTTGCTTCAGGCGGTGTTTTTGCTGCTGGGGTTGATCCCCTGCCACATCTTAGGGCTGATTTTTCAAGATATGCTGCGCGGTAAAGGGCTGCTGGGGCTGTGGAACCTCATTCGCATTTGCCTCGCGCTCGGGTATCCGCTGGCGATTGGCGGGCTTTGGCTGCTGGGGGAGCGCGGTTTGCTGGCCGTGGCGGGCGCGTATCTGCTGGCGCATCTGCCGACCGTGATTATTCCAATGGTCGTCCTCGTGCGCCGGGGATGGGGCGGGATCGTGCCGGAACCGCACGCGGCGCAGGAGATGTTGGCCTACGGTGGGCGGATTTATGCGTCCGGCCTCATCTATCAGGCCAATAGCCGGATTGACCAATGGCTCATTCAAACCTATTTGCCGTCCGCCTCCCTAGGCTTCTATGTGGTCGCGACCAGTGTGAGCCAGATTCCAGTAACGCTGGCCTATTCGGTCGCGCAGATCGCCTTTCCGCGCGCGTGTGCCGAACGCGACCCTGCGGCAAGGGGCGCGATTATCGGGCTTTATCTACGCCTCACGCTCGTGCTGATGATCGCAGCCTCCGGTGTGCTGTGGCTGATCACACCGATCTTCTTGCGGCTCGTCTTCGGGGCGGAGTTTGCCGAGGCGAGCGATTTAGTCCGCTGGTTGATCCTGGGCATTTTGCCGCTCACCATCCGCGAGTTCCAAGCCCTCGCCTTCAAAGCCTGGAACCGCACGCTGGCGCTCTCGATCAACGAAGGGCTAACCTTGGCCTTAAACGCTGGCCTTCTTCTGACATTACTGCCGATTTACGGCCTGAACGGTGCCGCCTTCAGCGTCGTTGCCGTGCGTTGGGCGCAGGTGCTGGTGTTGGGCGCGCTGGCTTGGCGGCATTTATCTCTATCGCCTGCCACTCTCTTCCTGCCGAATGCCCGCGATGGGGTGCTGCTGCGGCAAGCGTGGGGGAAGCTCAGGCGGCGGTAGGCCCACCGTTTTCGAAAACAGGATGCGCCGCCCAGTGCGTTTGACGCGCTGAAAAATCATCCGCTGAAAAATCACCCCCGGCCCAACAGCTTTGCCACCAAGTGCGGCACTAACTCTGTTGCAGGGCCAGTGAGGGCCTGATGAAACATCGTTGCGCCCTGAGAGGGTTCCAGGTTCAATTCCAGGCAGAATGCCCCGTGCGACCGGGCTTCGGCGACAAACCCCGCTGCGGGATAGACCGTGCCGGAGGTGCCGATGGAGAGAAACAACGCACACTCGGCGAGCGCGGTATAAATCCGGTCCATGCCGTAGGGCATTTCCCCGAACCACACCACATCGGGCCGCCGCGTGCCGATGCTGCCGCAGTTTGGGCACACGTCCGCCAAAGTTATGGTGCCGTCGATCTCCCGATGATCGCCACAGGCGGTACAGCGCACGCGGCGCAATTCGCCGTGCATGTGCAGAATCGCGCGGCTGCCCGCCCGTTCGTGTAGATCATCGACATTCTGCGTAACGATGAACACCGGACCGCCCCATTCGGCTTCCAACGCGGCCAGGGCCAGATGGGCGGCATTGGGGTTAATCGCAGGGTCGGCCAATTGCGCGCGGCGCGCATTATAGAAATCTTGCACCTGTTGCGGGTCGCGCGCGTAGCCTTCCGGGGTGGCCACATCTTCGAGCTTCACCTGGCTCCACACGCCGCCCACATCGCGGAACGTGTGCAAGCCGCTTTCCCGCGAGATGCCCGCGCCGGTGAGAATAACAATCGCATCGTCCCGGCGTAAACTTAGGTCAGCCATAGTCTTGGTCCTCAATATCGCCCAACGGGTACACCGCTTCCTCCCGGTAGAATGGGCCGTCGGCGTGACTCCAGGAAGAGTAAAGGATGAAACGGTCGAACGCCACCGGGCCGACTCGCACGGGTGAGTGCGCGGCAATCTGGCGCATCAACGCCCCGACCGATGGTTTTTTCAGCCGGGCGAGCGTGATGTGGGGGATGTATTTTTGGGCGTCGGGGGCGATTCCGGCTAACCGCAGGGCGCTTTCCACCCGCTCGCGCAAATCAAGCAGCGCCGGTTCCCGTTCTACGCCCACCCACAGCACGCGCGCCGCCTCCCCCTGACCGAAGGTCTCAAGACCGCTGAGCGTGAGCGCAAAAGGGGGAACGCGCACGCTCTCCAGCGCTTCGGCACACTCCTGGGCCGCGCCGCCGTCGATCTCGCCGATGAAGCGCAGGGTAAGATGCAGGCTGTCGGGCGGTGTCCAGCGCGCGCCGGGCACGCCGCCCCCCAACAGCGAAAGCCGAGTGCGCGTATCGGGCGGCAGCGGCAGGGCAACGAACAGGCGCAGCATCGGCGGTTAGCTTTCTAGCGTAGCGGTGAAATCGGCGAAGGCGGCGTCGAGATCGAAGGCCGGGCGGAAGCCGGTTTCGCGCCTAAAGCGGCTGGTATCGAGCGGAGCGCGGTCGCCAACCGGGGGTAGCATGATCGTTTCAGCGGCAGGATCGGCAGTCAGCGACCAGTCGAGCGCCGGATAACGCTGGGCGAGGCGCGCGCACCAATCGGTCAGGCTCCAGCGCGTGCCGGGGCCGACGTGATAGAGCCGATGGGCAAGGCGCGGCGCGCGCAGCAGGGTTTCGAGCGCCAGCGCCGCATCGGGCGCATACAGCCAATCATTCAGGCCGGGGCGGGGCAGCAAGATGGGCTTACCCGCGCGCGCCGCCTGCCAGCACTGCCACGGCGGCGACAAAGCATCGCGGTGGCCGGTATCATATTCGTGAATACCGAAGACATCGCTGAGGCGGGCGACCACCGCATCCAGCCCGGAGAGGCTCGCGAGCCTCTCCAGCATAGCTTCTTGCGCCGCTTTGCCGATAGCGGGAAGGGTGTCGGGGCGAATGAACCCGTCTTCCCGCAGCGGGGTGCTGGCAAAAGCGAGCGGGCCGAACACGGCGGCGCTGCTCACCAACACCACCCGGCGGACCAAATGGCGCTGGGCGGCACTGAGCACGCTGAGGGCACCCAAGATAGCCACGTCGAGAATTTCGCGCGCATCATGCCGTTCTCGGTCAACCCCGGCGGAAATGGCAGCGAGATGGACGATATGGCTAATCCCATACTCCCGCAGCACGGTGCCGAACTTCGCTTCGTCGCGAATATCGCCGGGCAGGGCCACGATAGGGCCGGGATAACGGGCGAGCCGGGCAAGCGCGTCTGGCGGGGGCGGGGTAATGCCGAACAGCATGGTTCTCACGCCATTCCGGGCCAAGCGCTCGGCCAAAGACAGCCCCAGAAAGCCCGTGCCGCCGGTAATTAGCACCTGCATTGGGGTTGCCGTTTTTGGGCGCTCAGTCCCATAAATATCACCGCTGTTTCCCGGCCTCGTTAATAAATTGGCAATCCCGGTGGGCTACTCTGAAATCTCTGAGACGCCTTATCTTGCGTCATCGTTTCTGTGGGGGATGGGGCCTAAAGCGACCGCCCCCACAGCAGACTTTCCCAGAAACCACTTCCTAAAACTAGGCGTTCTTCTGAAACCGCCACACGGCGGCGGGCGGGACGTTGAACCAAATGCGCCCAAGGCGCTGGCCGGTAATGTTCAACGTCGGGTCGCGCAACGGGCTGAACGGCGGGTAGGTATATTGAATAAAGCTGCCCTTCGGCTTCATCACAGTGAAAGCCGCTTCGACAATCGACTTCTGCACACTTTTCGACATGGGCCGAATGGGCAGGCTGGAAACGACCGAGGCAATCCGGCCCACGCGGTGCGCGGGCAGCAGATCGGGCAAAGTTGCGGCATCGCCTTGCAAAATTTCAACGCCTGGGAAGCGCTTGCGGAGGTAGTCGGCCAAACGCGGATCAAGCTCCACCACATACAGCGCCTCGCGCGGCACGCCGGCGGCCAAGAGCGCCGCTGTGACCACCCCCGTTCCCGCGCCGATTTCCACAATCGCTTCGCCGGGCGACAGGCGGATTTGCTTGGCCATCATCCGGGCCAGCGCCGAGGAGGACGGCAGAACCGCCCCAATCCGCGTGGGATTATCGACCATAGACCGTAGAAACACGAAAATACCGTGAGCTGAACGCATCGGGGAAGAACCCTTCTTTGGCCACATGCTAAAATCGAAACGCCAGGACCTTACTTATATAAGATTTTAGTGTGGCGATAGGGTGACGGCGGGGCAAGAGAGAAGGGGTTAAAACCAGCCTTCTTGTAATTCTCTGCCAACGGGCTTACCTCGTGACCCTTAAGCGATGCTGCGAGGAAATTAATATGTCTGTGAAAATTGCCGTCGTCGGTGCCACCGGGTCCGTGGGCCGGGAAATTCTAATCTGTTTGGGCGAGGCCGATATTGTGACGGCGGATGCGGTGGTGGCGATTGCCTCGGATCGCTCGGTCGGCAGTCAGGTTTCCTTCGGCGAGGATGATGACCTGACCGTGCAAGCCTTAAGCGGTTTCGATTTCAAAGGCATCACCCACGCTTTTTTCGCTATCGAAGGGCGGGCGGCGGCCAAAGAGGCCAAGAAGGCGCTAGACGCAGGTGCCATTGTTATCGACTGCTCCGATGCGTTCCGGCTAGAGCCGGGGGTGCCGCTGGTCGTGCCGGGGGTGAATGATGCCGCCTTGGGCCAGATGAAGAAGAATATCGTCGCAACCCCCTCCGCCCTCGCCATTCTCATCGCCTGCGCGCTCAAGCCGCTGCAAGATCAGGTGCCGATCAAGCGCGTCGTGGTCTCGTCCTATCAGCCCGTCTCCGGCGCGGGGCGGCTGGCGATGGATGAACTTTTTAGCCAAACGCGCGGCGTGTATGTAAACGATCTACCGACTAAAGAGCATTTTCCCAAGCAAATCGCCTTCAACGTCATTCCGCAAATCGGCGATTTCCAGGGCGATGGCTACACGACCGACGAAGCCGCGCTGGCAGGCGAAATTCGCAAGCTGGTGGGGCCGGATATTATGCTGACCGCAACCTGCGTGCGCGTCCCCGTGTTCATCGGCCAAGCCGCCGCCGTGACGGTAGAGTTCGAGAGCGCTTTAACAGCCACCGCCGCCCGCGACCTCTGGCGCAAAACCCCCGGCCTGTCGGTTGTCGATCATCGCGCGACCGAAGGCTATGTGACGCCCGTTGAATCGGCGGGCGACGATCTCGTGTTCCTCTCCCGCGTCCGCGACGACAAAACCGTCCCCCACGGCATCAGCTTTTGGTGCGTCACCGATAATACCCGCAAAGGCGGCGGGCTGAACGCGGTGCAGATTTTGGAAGGCTTGCTGAAGGCGAAGGGTAAGAAGTAGCTTGCGGCCCTTTATCTCGACAATCACAGTTATAGATGAGGCATTCCATGCTGATGACAGCGCGCAAACCGGCATCTGTCGGCGAAATCTTAGTGGAGGAGTTTATCCAGCCGCTCGGCCTTACCCAAACCGCCTTGGCGGAAGCGACGGGCCTGCCCCGTAAGCATGTGAATGAGTTATGTAAGGATCGCCGCAGCGTTACGGCAGCAACGGCGCTGATCCTGGCGCGCGTTTTCGGAAACAGTGCGGATTTTTGGTTGAATATGCAGCGCCGTACCGACCTATGGCGCGCACTGAATTCCCCGGAAGAGCGCGCGCGCATCGACCGGGCAAAACCGCTCGCCCCGGCAGGGGCGTAACCGACAGCGGCGTAACCGGCAGCGGCGTCAATCGCTTAACCTGCCAACAACCGTGCGAAAGGGCTAGGCTTTCGGGGCGCGGGCTTGGTTGAGGGCGAACAGCCGCGCCAGCGCCTCCTCGCACTAAGTATAATAATAAAACTATGGGGCGAGTGAATGGCTACGTTCAAAGCCGAGTATGATTAAAAATCAAAAAAATCTCTAAAAACCATATGTAGAAAATATAAATAGATTTCCGGTTGAATTTTTTAATCGTTCATTATGATTAAAAGCGCATATTATTTTTTTAGAGCACACTCCATTCGCTTAAGATCGCACCTCATAGCATGAATGTTATTTAGATGAATTATTTGCGACAAATATAATAAATAAAAAATCCCTGGCTAGGGGATGGAGATTCAACAGATTTATTTTTGAGAGAGGATAAAAAAAATTAATGCGGCATTAGATATTTTATTGATACAGATGGTTTAAGAAATTAAGCGTAATCTAATGCCTTGAGGAATTATCTTATGAAGATGCCGATATCTTGCGTTCTCTTGCCTTTGCTGGCCCTCGCTGGGCCGCTTTCTGCACAAGGGATAGCGCTCAACGGTTCGACAACGGTGATCAAGCTCGTTCTCGACACATCGAAAACGACAATCGAGCAAGAATCTGGGCAGAAGTTAACCATCGTCGGCAATGGCTCCCAAAGGGGCGTGGCGGATCTTGCGGCCGGGAAGGCCGATATCGCGATGATTTCCACCGCCCTGGCCGATATTTTGGTAGCGATGAGCCAAACCGGAACGGCCCTGTCCCCTGCCGATTATAAGGAGCATCCGCTTGCCCCAACCGAAATCGCCTTCGCGGTGCATCCCAGCAATCCGCTGGCATCGCTCACCGTAGAGCAGATGGTGCAGGTGCTGAAGGGAACAGCGAAAAGTTGGGCAGATGTTGGCGGAGCCGCAGTGCCTGTTATTGTCGTTTCCGAGCAAAAGGGCGGCGGCATCCGCACGATTGTTGAAACCGAACTTTTATCGAAAACAGACTTAGGGGCAACTCTGCGGGAATTGCCAGGGGCGCTTCAGGTAACAAAGGTTACTGCCCAAATTCCTGGGGCGTTGGGGCTGGTGTCTTTGAAAACACTCGATGCTTCTGTAAAGCCTTTGACAATTCCTAAAAAGCTTGTCCAGAACCTATCGCTCGTGACCAAAGGTGAGCCTTCATCGGCAGCAAAAGCGGTTATCACCGCCATGCAGAAAGCTGCGCAAGAATAACAAGAGTATAGATCTATGCTGCACTCTATCCGCTCTCGCCTTTATAGTTTGGTTTTTGTTTTCGCCATAGCGCTACTAGGAAATGCTCTTGGCGCTTACGTCGGCATGACACAAATGGCCGATGCGGGCGAAGCTATTTACATTGATGGTGTCGAAAATTCCCGCCGGGTTTCTAGCGCCCTTATAGCGTTCGAGCGGGTAAACTCCGATGTGCGGGCCGTGCCTGCCGAACTGGATCTACAGCAGCAGCAGAAGATCAAAAAGCATTACGATCAATCGCTTGCAGAATTAAAGGAAATCATTGCTACCGGGCGTGGGGACGTTTGGAAAGGCTCGGATAGTTTGATGCAAGCGGTTAATGCGTTCGATCAGAATGCCCAAACGGTTTTTTCCAAATCAGCCAACTTCCTTCAGCAAGAAGCCGTTGATATCATTGGGGGTTCTTTGAAAGAATCGTCCATTGCGGCGGAAGTTAAGCTTGCGGAAATTGGCACTAGGTCGGTTGAGTTTGCAAAACGCAGTTCGGACAATCTGGTCAAAACTCGCGATTGGACTCTCCAGGTCATTCTTGTCGTCTCGATTGTATCTATTTTTCTCACGTTCGGTTTCGGGGGCCGGATTATATCTGGAATCTTAAAACGTATTCTGGCGATCTCCAATAGTGTTGATTTACTCTCGAAAGGCGAGCTTTCGGTTGCGGTCGATAAGGGACAACGGGACGAGTTTAGAGTTGTGGCGACGGCAATCGAGGTACTGCGGGATGTTTCGGTAGAGCATAAACAGCTTGCGGCGGAAACAGCGGTGAAAGCTGAAAAAGACCGCGACGAGGCAGAACGGCTGCTAACACTCTGCACGCAGTTCGATCAAGAGGCGTCGAGCGCCCTCAAAACCGCGCTGAAAGATGCAACGGACCTGCGCGATATTGCCAATACTCTGGCGGGGCTTGCTAAAGAGAGCCTCAAGGGGTCGGAAGTTTCGGCCTCGGCCTCGGAAGAAACAGCGTCAACGGTTCAATCGGTTGCCGCTGCTTCGGAAGAATTGGTCGTGTCGATTGATGAGATTGTACGCCAAGTGCAACTCTCGCGGAACGTCGCGGCGAATGCGGTGCGCCTTTCCGAGAAGGTTGACCGCGATGTGATGTCGCTCACCGAAGCGGCAGCGCGCATTTCCAGTGTGATCAGCGTTATCGCAACGATTGCGGATCAAACAAATCTTCTGGCGCTCAATGCCACAATCGAGGCGGCGCGCGCAGGAGAGGCGGGGCGTGGCTTTGCAGTCGTGGCGTCCGAGGTGAAAGCCCTTGCAAATCAAACCAGCCAAGCCACGAGCGAAATAGGCCGAGAAGTTGCTTCAATTCAAGACGCAGTGCGGATGGCAGGCATTGCCCTCGCGGATATATCGACAACGATTAGGTCGATTGATGAGGCAAGTTCAGCGGTTTCAGGTGCCGTAACGCAGCAGTCTGCTGTCGTTGGGGAGATATCGTCTATGGCAAACAGTGCCGCAATGTTAGCTAAATCTAGCGCCGTTGGTGCCAATCAATCAAAAGAAGGCGTTGAGTCTATCAATATAAAGTCAGGTGAAATCCTAACAATGTCCAAGGATTTGACCGATCAGACAAATATTATGAACAGCAAAATTTCAAAATTTATTGAGGGTATTGGCCGGTAATTAGGTTAGATCAAAACCGAAAGGCCCCGAAACTAGGGCCTTTCTTGTTCTGATTTATTTCTTCGTCCACACTTCCGTGCCTTTAGTGCCCGCATCGCCACGCCGCCACCACTGACCCTTCACGCTGCCATCGGGACTGACCGTCATGAGCATGATCGAATTGCGCTGATCGACGACCGAGGCGACGGCAAAGGTCGTGCCCGAGACTTGGCCGATGCCGATATACTCGCCGCCGTCCCATTTCACCAGATAGGCCCCTGAAGGCTCTTGCGAAATCGTTAGCGAGCCTTCGTCGTACACGGAGCCGTCGGTATTGGTGCCCGTGACCTTATAGGTGCCGACCAAAGCCGATTGAGCCAGGGCTGCCCCGGTTATCGCGAGGGCAAGCGCGCCACTCAAAAGAAGCGTCTTTAGCATTGTGATCTCCGGCGGTGGTTGGGCTTGGAAACGAATCTCACTAATTATCAAGCCGAAACCGTTAAGATTCGCTTAAAAATTGCCCGGCACTGCGGCGCGGACGACACGGTTGCGGCCACTGTTCTTGGCCTGATACAGCGCGCGGTCGGCTGCTGCGAGAATGGCTTCTGGTTGCTGAGAGCCATGACATTCCGCAACGCCAATGCTGATCGTTACCGTAATGCTTTGGCCTTCATCGAGAATGATTGTGGCAGCAGCGATGCTAAGGCGTAGCCGCTCGGCGACCACATACGCCTCTTCCATGTTGGTTTCCGGCAACAGGGCCGCAAACTCTTCCCCGCCCATGCGCCCGAGGCAATCGGACGAGCGCAGGCAAGATTTACACACAGCGGCAAAATGCGATAACGCGAGGTCGCCCGTGGCGTGCCCGAAGCGATCATTGATCGACTTGAAGTGATCGAGATCAATCATCAACACGCTTAACGAGGTTGCGCTGCGGGCGCGGCGACCCAGTTCCTGATCGAAAATCTCCAGGAACCGGCGGCGGGTGAGCGCGCCAGTCAGCATATCTAAGGTCGCGAGGCGGCGCAGTTCGTCTTCGAGAATTTTGCGTTGCTCGATTTCAAGCGCCAGCATTTTATTGGCCGATTGCAACCGGCTATTTGCTTCTTGAAGCTGAACGTGCTGTTCGCGCAAATGCAGCATGTTCTGCACGCGGGCGCGGAGTTCGGTACCATCGACCGGCTTGCCAAGGAACTCGTTGATACCTGCACTGAGCGCAAGCGTGCGAACCGCCGCCTCGTTCCGTGCCGTCGCCATAATAATCGGCACCGCGCTACCGTGGGGCAGGGCGCGAATGCGGCGGGCAAGGGCGATTCCATCCATCTCCGGCATCACGTAATCGGTGATAATCAGATCGGGCCGATGGGTTTCTATCCAGGTGAGGGCGGCCAGCGGATCGGTAAACAGAGTGATCGAGAGATTGGCGGACTCCCCGAGGACAGCTTTCAGCAGCAGAGTGCTGGGCCGCGCGTCATCCACGATTACGATCGAGAAGACACGGCCACTCACGGCCTGCGGCGGTCCTTGCCCCATCAAGCCCTCCGCGCTCATATCCTCCCCTTCCCAACTGGCCCTATAGGGTCGAAGATTAACCAATCCGGCAGGTCCGCGAAAGGGCCTTTCCAAGGCATTTCTGGAAATAAAATTACGGCTCATTGCGGTTCCGCGTCGTCCGGCGGCGGTTTGCGCTTGAACGCGGCCCCGCGCCCGGCATCCATGAATACCGAATAAAGCGCCCGCAGCATATCTTCCGGGCGGTGGCGGCCATAGGGCATATTATCTTTGGCGTACTCGATGATCTCGTCGGATGGCTTACCCGGCACCAGCACATAGCCTTCCTGGGCCAGCATTCGCAGCACGGCTTCGGCCTGCTTGGTATAGTCCTCGAAAAAATAGCGCGTATCTGCTTGCTGGATCGTTGTTGCGATCTTCATGCGGAAATCGGGGCGTTTACCGGGTCTAAGGGCCATGAGCAGAAAAATCAGCCTTCTGAAGACATGTAAGTGGCCAGAGCACGGCGATTTTCGTCGAGACTGAGGGGGTGATGCAAGGACGGATGCGCCCGGTCGGCGCAATCTTTGCGCGGGCAAACGCGGCAGGATACGCCGATAGGGGTTATCAGGTGCGGATCATCGAGATCAAGCCCATCGGCATAGATCACCTCGCGGGCGTAAGTTACGGCGCAGCCCAAGCCAATCGCGTGCCGCCCGCCGCCGCGCGCAGTGTTCCCGCGCAAGGTGGACCGCCCAGCCCCATCCACCGTGCGGGCAACGCAGAAGAAACTCGCGCCTTCCGGCATTCGGCTTACTTGGCGGCGCAATAGACCCGGCGTGGAGAAAGCATCATACACATTCCAGCGCGGGCACGCCCCACTGAAGCGGGCGATAGCAATACCGGAGGCGGAAAAGCGTTTCGAGATATTCCCGGCCCCATCGACACGCAGAAAATGGAACGGCACGCCTTGCTGGCCGGGGCGGCGCAGGCTGGTGAGGCGGTGGCAGACCTGCTCGAAGCTGGTATCGAACCGCCGCTCCAGGGTTTCAATATCGTGGCGGGTTTCGCGGGCGGCGGCGAGGAAACGGTCGTAAGGCATCACCAGGGCGGCGGCGAAATAATTGGCTAGAGCGACGCGGGCGAGGGTATCGGCCTCTTGCGTCGTGAATTTCCCGCCCGATACCAGCCGGTCCAGCAGCGGCCTGTGGCCTAGCAAGGCGATTTGATGGGCAAGCTGAAAGGTCCGGCTGGCGCGCGGCAGCAGTTCGGACAATACCAGCTTGCGCGTGCGCGGATCATACTGGCGCAACAATCCGCTGGCGGGGGCGATAATCACATCGACGGCGTAGGCTTCGCTTAAATGCTGCACGAGACCGCTGTAGAGCGCGTCTGGCGTTAGGTTGGCCTGGGGCCACAGCGCATCGGCGGCGGCTTCCAGTTCCTTGAAGTGGTTTTTGCGCTCTTGGATAAAATCCGTCACTTCTTCGGACGGCATCCCGACGGGCATGGCGGCATCGCCCTCCTCACCCAAGCCGCTGCCGGGCGCTGCGGTAGCGCTGCCCCCCGCGCGAAAGGCTTGATAGAGCGTAAGCACGGCTTTACCCAACGCAGGCGCCGCACTCACCAGCTCCTCCACGTCGGCGGTTTTCAGGTCGTGCCCGTCGAACAAAGGATCGGCGAAGACTTCCATGAGGTCGGACGCCATGCGCCCATCGTCATCGGCAGTGAAATCGGTGATCTCGACGCCGAAGCGCTGTGCCAGCTTGAGCAGGACCGGCACGGTTACGGTGCGCTGGTTATGTTCTAGCAGATTGAGATAGCTGGCGGACAGGCCCAGCGCTTCCGCCATTTGGGCCTGGGTGAGCTTCTGCGACTGGCGCAGGCGGCGGAGTTTTCCGCCAAGACGGACACTATTGTGAGCCATGTTAATTCTTTACAATCTTATTCTTTGAAATGTGTAAAGAAGTATAAATTTTCACCACTTCTCCGAACTTTGCAAGTTCTTATTGCGAGTGCGAAGAATCGCGTGCTTCATAAGCCCATCAGCGGCGCACCAAGAATAGCCGCCTCCCCCATAAACCATCAAATATGTCTGCTTAGGAACCCCCGCTATGACCAGTCAACACGCCCCACTTCCCGATGCAAAAGCTAACCGTTGGCGCGGTATTCAACGCGACTATTCGGATGCTGATGTAAAGCGCCTGCGCGGTTCTGTGCAGATTCAGCATACGCTGGCCACGCTTGGTGCGGCGCGCCTGTGGGAGTTGCTGCACGACGAGCCTTATATTAACTCGCTGGGCGCTTTCACGGGCAATCAAGCGATGCAGATGGTGAAGGCTGGTCTGAAAGCCATTTATCTTTCGGGTTGGCAGGTTGCTGCTGATGCGAATAACGCCGGGCAAATGTACCCGGATCAAAGCCTCTACCCGGCGTCTTCCGTGCCGGAAGTTGTGCAGCGCATTAACCGCAGCCTGAAGCGCGCCGACGAAATCCACCATGCCGAAGGCAAGAACGATACCTATTGGTTCGCGCCGATTGTGGCCGATGCCGAAGCCGGTTTCGGTGGCCCGCTGAATGCCTTCGAGTTGATGAAGTCGATGATTGAAGCGGGTGCCGCAGGCGTTCATTTTGAAGACCAACTGGCGTCTGAAAAGAAATGCGGTCACTTGGGCGGTAAAGTGCTGCTGCCAACGCAACAGTTCATCCGCACGCTGAACGCCGCGCGCCTCGCCGCCGATGTTCAAGGCGTCGAAACCCTGCTGGTTGCCCGCACCGATGCCCATTCGGCGCAGCTTATCACCAGCGACATCGACCCGCGCGATCACCCATTCCTCACGGGCGAGCGCACTCCAGAAGGCTTCTTCCGCCTGAAGCAGGGGGCCGAGGTTGGCGTACAGCACGCCATTGCGCGCGGCCTTAGCTTTGCCCCCTATGCCGATCTCGTTTGGTGGGAAACCTCCGAGCCGAACCTTGATGAAGCGCGCCAGTTCGCGGAAGCCATCCACGCGAAGTTCCCCGGCAAGCTGCTGGCTTACAACTGCTCGCCGTCCTTCAATTGGAAGAAGAAGCTGGACGATGCGACCATCGCCAAATATCAGCGCGAGCTTGGGGCGATGGGCTACCGCTTCCAGTTCGTTACGCTGGCGGGCTTCCACAGCCTCAACTTCGCCACCTTCCAGCTCGCCAAGGGCTATAAGGAAAGCGGCATGAAGGCTTACTCGGAACTGCAAGCAGCGGAATTTGCCGCAGAAGCCGATGGCTACACCGCAACCCGTCACCAGCGCGAAGTGGGCACTGGCTACTTCGATGCCGTGTCGGTTGCCATCTCCGGCGGCACTAGCTCCACCACGGCTATGGCGGGTTCGACCGAAACCGAGCAGTTCCACGATACGGCTGCCGCCGCCGAGTAATCGGCCGCGCTCCGCATACCAAGGCCGGACCAACCGGCTGAGACCGGCGGCGTTCGTACGTCGCCAACCTTAAAACGCGGCGGGGATTTCTCCCCGCCCCCTACATCCCTTGGTAGGTAGGCTATGGGGACGGTAAGGCCGGATCAACCGGCCCCATCCCCCAAAAATAAGAAGAAAGAGTTAGGGAGGCGCGAGCGGCGCAGGTTGGCGGACCTGCGCCGTTTCCGTGAAGCGCGCCACCTTGATCTCATCCGCATGGCGCATCGCCTGCGCGAGATCATAGGCCGCTTGCAGCCGATACCAAGTTTCGGCCCCGCCGCCGAACGCCTTATCCAGCCGAATCGCCATTTCGGGCGAGATGCCTGCATGACCATTCACGAGATCGGAGAGTTGCTTGCGGCTCACACCGAGGCGTTTGGCGGTTTCCGATACGGTGAGACCCAGCGGCTCCAGGCAATCTTCCCGAACCGAGAAGCCGGGGTGGGGTGGGTTTTTCATGCTCATCGTCTCAATCCTCAGTGATAGTCGATCAAATCAACATCAATCGCATGTCCCGCGTTCCAGCGAAAAATCATGCGCCAATTTGCAGAAACGCTCATAGACCAAAGGCCCGTAAGGTCGCCCCTTAAGGCATGAAGGCGAAAGCTCGGAAGGTTAAGATCCATCGGGTCAGTCGCCTGATCAAGACGCGCCAGCATCCGTTCAATTTTATCGGCATAGGCGGGAGGGAGACGCCGACGGTCACCATCCTCATAGGAAAGTTTCAAGCCCTTATGCCGAAAACTCTTGATCATAGCCAAATGTAACCTGTCACCACTCACTAATCAAGATGAAATTGACCCCCCCTCAAACCCCGTCAACACCCCCGCCACATTCCTCCCGATTTCCTCGACGGCATAGCCGCCCTCCTGCACGAAAACCGTGGGCAGCCCCAGGTCCGCAATCGCCGCGCCCATTAACGGGTAGTGGCTCTCTTTCAGTTTGAAGGCGCTAATCGGGTCGTGCTCGTAGGTATCAACGCCCAACGATACGACCAGGGCGTCGGGCGCAAAAGCGCGGACCCTCTTGATCGCTTCGGTCAAGGCGGCGCGCCACGTATCCCACGCGGTGCCGCGCGGCAGGGGGATGTTATGGTTGAAGCCGAGGCCGTCGCCCGCGCCGCGCTCGTCCGTATACCCTTGGAAGAACGGATATTCAGTGTCGGGGGTGCCGTGGATCGAAACGGTCAGCACGTCCGCCCGCTTCCAGAAAATATCCTGAGTGCCGTTGCCGTGGTGATAATCGACATCGAGCACTGCCACCCGCGCCCGGCCTTGATCGCAGAAATATTGCGCGGCAATCGCAGCATTATTGAGAAAGCAATAGCCGCCATAAGTCGCGTACCCAGCGTGATGGCCCGGCGGACGGCAGAGGGCGTAGGCGGCGCGTGCGCCTTCCGTTACCAAGGCTGCGGCGGTAAGGGCCGACTGCGCGCCCGCATCGGCGGCATCCCACGTGCCTTCAACAATCGGCGTGCCCGCGTCATAGGCGTAATGGCCCAGCTTGCCATTGATGCCGGACGGGATCACATCTTGCCGCATACTGCGCGCGGCAAACCCACTGGGGAGCATAAACCCGTCTTTTCCCGCAGCAATCCACTGGTGGAAGGCGGTTTGCAGGAAGGCGACGAAAGCCGCGTCATGCACACGCAAAATCGGCTCCAAGCCGAACGCGCGCGGTGCCGTTACTGGGAAGCCCGCCGCCTGCACGGCGGAGAGAATATACTCGGCCCTGACCGGCATCTCGAAGCAGGGCACCAGTTCGCCCCGGTGTAACTCCATGCCGCCATCGTGGCGCGCGTGCAGGGGGGAATAGACGATCTGCATTCGGGGCCTCTTGGTCGCGAAAACTCGGGGACAGCAGCGTGGAAGCAAGCTCCGCTGAAGATCAAGAGAGTTTCGCGCGCGTCCCGCGCTGAACCATAAGCACTGCGGAATATCTTGCGTTAAGGGTTAAGCCGTCGCAGGCTACAGGCGCGTTCTTGGGGGGGTGATCCATGCGGCGGTTCTGGATAGGTTTGATACTGGCGGCGCTCCTGCCCGTTGCAGCGGCGCAAGCGCGGGTGGTCGATCTGCTGCTGGTGCTGGCGGTCGATGTGTCGCGCTCGATTGACGAGGAGGAGTTTACCCTTCAGCGCGAAGGCTATGCCCAAGCGCTCTCGGACCCTACGGTGATTAACGCCATTCGCTCCGGCCCGATGGGGGCGATTGCCGTGACCTATATGGAGTGGTCCGGCGCGGACTTGCAGACCGTTATCATCCCGTGGACGGTGATTGATAGCGCGGCGCCCGCCCAGAAAATCGCCGCCATTCTGCGATCCGTGCCGCGCCCGTTCGGCCAGCGTACTGCCGTTGGCGCGGCGATTGCGGCGTCGGTGGCGCTGCTTGATGCCGCCCCGCACGAAGGCTTGCGGCAGGTCATTGATATTTCGGGCGATGGGCGCAATAGCTCTGGCGGCCCGCCGGGTCCGTTTCGCGATATAGCCGTGGAAAAAGGCATCATTATCAACGCGCTACCGATTGTGAACGATAAGCCTACGTTCGGGCGCATGGTGCTCGATCTGCCGGGGTTCTTTCGGGATGAGGTGATCGGCGGGCCGGGGGCTTTTCTGCAAATCGCCGAAGGTTTCAATAGTTTTTCGGCAGCGGTTAAAGCAAAGCTCGTGCGGGAGATTGCAGACCGCGCGCCTGTCCTCGAAGAGAGCCAAGGGAAAACCTTGGTCGGGGTAATACCGCTGGGTAAATAATTCCGGCTGAAATGGGGCGGTGTTCTTTGCTACTGTCCAAAAGCTAGCAAAGGGACAGGACCAATGGCAGTCGGCAACTCAGCTCTCGGGCAAAAAGCACTCGCGCAAAAGGCAGCAGGCTCCAAAACGGAGCGTGGGGCCGAGACGCAGCAGGTTGCGGGCTATAAGATTGAAGGCGATGTGCTGTCAGGCATTCGCCAAGCCGCTAAAAAGACGGGGGTAAACTTCTCCTATCTGATGGCCCAGGCCGCCCAGGAAAGCAGCTTCAATACCGACGCCAAGGCTTCGACCAGTACGGCGACTGGCCTGTATCAGTTCCTCGATTCCACCTGGATGCAGATGGTCAAGGAACATGGCGGCAAACACGGCCTAGGCCATTATGCCAAAGCCATTGAGGCCAATGGTAAGGGCGGGTTTAGCGTGCGCGACCCGGCCCTGAAGCAAGAGATTCTTAATCTGCGGAAAGATGCCAAGGTCGCCGCCGTCATCGGCGCGGAATTCGCCTTGGGCAATAAGGAAACGCTAGAGCGCAATCTGAACCGTTCTGTCGGCGGCGCGGAGATGTATTTGGCGCATTTCTTGGGCGCGCAAGGGGCGACCAAGTTTCTGGCAGCGGTGGACCGCAACGCCGATTTACCCGCAGCCAAACTGATGCCGGAAGCGGCGTCCTCCAATCGCGGCGTGTTCTACGATAAGGAAACGGGCCGCCCGCGCACCGTGGGCGAAGTGTTTCGTATGTTCAGCCGGTCGATTGAAAAAAAGGCCGAGAGTTTTGCGGCTCTGGAAGAAGGCGGTGCGGCTGTTGCGGGGCCGCGCGCCAATAAACCCGCCCCCAGCACGATGCAGGGGCCACGTCAGGACTATGTGCGCTTCTTGCCGCACGCGCCCTCTGCCGACAACGATACAATTGCCTCGTTGCCCACGGGCCTGTCGAACGCCACCTTCCTCACGATGCTGACGATGGCCGCACTCGAAACCACTGAAGGCGTCGGCGATGCCCTCACGGGTAAGGATACCGATGGTGATGGCCGCGTGACCGCTGCCGACGCGCGTAACCGCCGCGATGACGATAAAGAGGGTGCGGCCAACTTGGAACAGGGCCTGCGCGAAGCCCGCGCGGCAGAAGCGTCCCAGCGCTTGAAAACCGCCAATCTCCTTTAAGGATGTCGCAAGCTCGGGGGCGTTTTGCTGTAATTCTCTCGACAGCCCCCCTAAGCCTTGATGATAATGAACAGAGATATAGTCGAGCATCGCAGACTAGAGCTGGACTTAGATAACAAAGACAGAGCAAAGGGCGTGGCGCATGGAGTCCACTCCGCCCCCTTCAGGGGCGCTTGGTGCCGCAGGAATGGCACAACCGCCGCCGGATCGTCAGAGTATGGCGATAGCAGCGCTTCTCGATCAAATTGGCCGACGTGCCGATGCGGCGGCATGGGCGACCGGGCTGCACCCGGCGCAATGGTCGGCCTTACGCTATTTTTCGCGCGCGGGGGCGGAAGCGCGCACGGTCTCTGCCTTCGCGGCTTTCGTCGGGGCCTCACTCGGCACGTCCTGGCAGACCGTGAAAGCGCTGATTGGAAAAGGCTATGTCACGAGCAATAAAATGCCGGGGCGGGGCAAAATTCTGCGGATTGATCTCACCTTGAAGGGCCGTCAGCGTATTGCCGACGATCCCTTAAACGAAATTGGGCGGGCGGTGGCCCAGCTTGAGCCAATTTTGCGCGTCAGTTTGATCGAAGCCGCTGAAGGCGTGTTGCGCCGCTTGCCTGCACGGGGCGTTGCCTCGGCGGAGGACGATCCCGCCCCAGTGCCAACATCGTTGGAGCCAGAGCGGTTGCGTCCTGGTATTCACCCAGTCCCGCTGGCGAGCGGGCCTACTCAAACAAATGCGGGCCAGCTGCCAGAAGGCGTGATCGGTTTTTACCCTCGGGTTAACCGTTCTGGCCAGACGGAATAAGCGCGGCCAGCAACTCTTCCGGCTCGAAGGGCTTAAACACCACCGCATCTGCCCCACGCGCTTCGGCAGCGGCGGTGGAGACTTCCAACGGCATACTGCGCGATCCGCCGGAAACGACCACGAAGCGCGTCTCGGGCCGGGCCGCGCGCCAGCGGGCGAGCAGTTGCAACCCGTCCACCCCCGGCATCCACAAGTCCGTTACGACCACATCGAACTGAAACTGCGGGTCTCGGAGGAGAACTTCGGCCTGTTCGCCATTTTCGGCGCGTTCAATCCGGTGCCCTGCATCCAGCAAGATCAGCGCAATCGCCTCCCGCACAGCGGCCACGTCTTCAACAATCAGGATGGAAAGCGATGCGGAAGCCTCGATCATGGGGCGCTGGCCTAATCGTTGGTCAAGTTACACGCGCACTCTAAGATGAATCCGGTAGGCAGGAAAGGTATTAGAGCATTTTGCGTTCGCGTCGCCTCACGGCAAACGCTCTTATCAATTGTCTGTTAATAAAATGCGTCGTCGCGGGTGATACCGCCTTTTCTCTAAGCTTCGGCGTAGGGTAAAGTCAGCGCAAAGCGGGTTCCCGCACCGGGTAGGCTTTCGCAGCGAATGGTTCCGCCCCAACGCCGCACAATACCATAGACAATGGATAGCCCCAGGCCGGTGCCTTTGCCGAACTCCTTCGTGGTGAAAAAAGGCTCAAATATGCGCGCCCGCACGGTTTCGCTCATACCGGGGCCGGTGTCGGCGCAGGTTAGCGCCAGCGCCTTGCCGTCCGGGGTGGGCGCGGTGGTGAGCGTGACGCGGCCCTGGCCTTCCATTGCTTCAAAGGCATTCTTGACCAGATTGGCGATGATTTGCCCAAGCTCGGCAGCGCTGCCAACAATCGCCCGATGGTCGCTGGGGCTATGGCAGACGCTAACCTGAACTTCCGGCGCGAGCGTCGTCAGAATCTGTACTTCCCGGTCGATCACCGCCAGCGGGTTTGTAACCGTTGAGAGGCCGTTGGCATTGCGCGGGCGGGCGAATTCCAGCACGGTTTTTACAATGTCGCGGGCTTGGCGGGCACTGGTGAGAATGGTTTGCATCGCCTCCCGGTCCCGGTCCGTCGTGGCCCTATCGGCGGCGAGGCGGGAGAAGGTGAGGATGGGTTGCAGCAGATTATTGATTTCGTGAGCAACGCCGCCGGAAACGCGCCCCAGGGCGGCCAGATTGCGCTGCAATTCGCCCTCCCGCCGGGCTTGGTCCGCCCCAGTTTCGTCGCGGAAGGTGCCGCGAAAGCCGATGAGTGTGTCGGATTCATCGAAGACGGGCACGCCATTAACCTCGATCAACCGCCGCCCCAGCGGGCCGAGATCGAAGGGAATGGTTTGAGTGCGAAAGGCCCGCCCAGCGCGAAAGGCGGTTTGTAGGGTAGCAATCGTGTCCTCGTCGCGCGCCTCCACCGGCACATGCTCCAGCCAGGGGTCGCCCAAACACAGGCTGAAGGCGTGGCCCAGATCGTCGCCGCCTTCTACGTGGGTGAGCGTGCCGTCGGGGGTCATATCCCAAAACACGTCATGGGCGGATTCAGCGAGTTGGCGGTAGCGCAGATAGGCCCGCTCTAAATCGCGCTTGGCCCGCGACCGCGCGGTAACATCGTAAAGGCTGGAGAAAATCACCGTCCGGCCCTGCCACTGGATCGGGCGCGTGTGAATATCGACGAAAATTTCCGCCCCGTGGCGGTTGAGGCCCTTTACGTCGGTTAGCGTCACCGGCTGGCCGCTCTCCAGCACTCGGCTCCAAACAACGAAGGCGCGCACGAGGCGTTGCAGGGGGATAAGATCATCAAGCCAGCCTGCGGCAATCACGTCCTCCGGGGTCTCGAAGCCTAAAAGGCGTGCAAACCTGCGGTTGGCGTAGAGCGGCTCCAGCCGATCATGAATCAAGATAGCCTGATTGCTGCCGTCCAGCAGCGTGGTAAACAACTCCTGCTGATCCTCTGGCGCGGCAGGCAGGGCAGGGGCGGTATTCGGCGGGGGGATTGGGGTCGTCACACAAACTCCCAAAGCGTGCGGTGCGAGTCTGTTTGACTCAAGGCATCAAAAGCGCTATGTGCTGCCATCTTATCGAAGGGTTTTCCCCAGGGGAAGATCCTCGCCGGTTCGCGAGTGTCGCGCACCGGCGTTTTTGTTTTGTGGGAACGGGTAAGCAGGCAGCATGTTCGACGGGCTGAGTACGCGGTTAGGGGAGGTTTTCGACCGGCTTAAAAAGCGCGGCGCTCTTTCCGAGTCCGACGTGAACGAAGCCCTGCGCGAAGTGCGGATCGCGCTGCTAGAAGCCGATGTAGCCCTGCCCGTTGTTAAAGATTTCATCAATTCGGTTAAAGAACGCGCCGTTGGGGCGGAGGTGGTTAAATCCATCACCCCCGGTCAAATGGTCGTCAAGATCGTTCACGATCATCTGGTCGAGTTGCTCGGCGGCACGGTTCAAACCCTCGATCTGGTGGCCGCCGCCCCGGTCGTGGTGATGATGGTCGGCCTGCAAGGCTCCGGTAAAACCACGAGCACGGCGAAAATCGCCAAACGCCTGTCCGAGCGTGACCGCAAAAAAGTGCTGATGGCCTCGCTCGATGTGGCCCGTCCGGCGGCGCAAGAGCAGTTGGCGGTTCTGGGGCGTCAGGTGTCCGTTGCGACCTTGCCCATCGTGGCGGGTCAGCAGCCTCTCGAAATCGCCAAGCGCGCGCTGACGATGGCGAAAACCGAAGGCTATGACGTGCTGATGCTGGACACGGCGGGCCGCCTGTCTATCGACGACGCGCTGATGCTTGAAGTCGAGGCCGTGCGCGACGCGACGCAGCCGGCGGAAACGCTGCTGGTGGCCGATGCTATGACTGGGCAAGACGCCGTGAATACGGCGCGCATCTTTAACGAGCGCGTTGGCCTGTCGGGGATCATGCTAACCCGGATCGACGGCGATGCGCGCGGCGGTGCGGCGCTGGCAATGCGCTCGGTCACGGGCAAGCCGATCAAGCTGCTCGGCACCGGCGAAAAAATGGATGCGCTGGAAGATTTCCACCCGGATCGTATTGCCGGGCGTATCTTGGGTATGGGCGATGTCGTCAGCCTGGTCGAAAAGGCCGTGGCGACCATTGATCAGGCCGAGGCCGAAAAGCTCGCCGCCAAAATGCAGAAGGGCACCTTCGATCTCGAAGATTTCCTGTCGCAACTGCGTCAGCTTAAAAAAATGGGCGGCATGGGCGGGCTGATGGGCATGTTGCCGGGCGTTGCCAAAGTCAAAAAACAACTATCCGAAGCCAAGATCGACGATGGGATGCTGAAGCGCCAAGAGGCGATCATCCTCTCGATGACCAAGGCCGAACGGCGCGACCCGAAAGTGCTGAACGCTAAACGCCGCGTTCGCATCGCCAACGGCTCCGGCACCAGTGTGGCCGACGTTAATCGGCTGATGAAGCAGTTCGGCGATATGCAGAAAATGATGAAGCAGGTTCAGGCGATGGGCAAATCCGGCAAGCTCAACCGCATGATGCCGCAGCTTCAAAATATGATGGGCAAGGGCGGCTTTCCGCGATGAAAGCTTAACCTGGTTCCTCTGAAACGGGTGGTCGCTTTCGGGCGGAAAACCCTTGTGTGTTATTTATACCCTGTAAGGAAGTTGCTCTATGTCTCTTAAGATTCGTCTGACCCGTGGTGGTGCCAAGAAGCGTCCGTACTATCGCATCGTGATCGCCGAAGCGACCTCGCCGCGCGATGGCCGTTTCATCGAAAAGGTCGGTGCCTACAACCCGATGGTTGCCCAGGATCATCCCGATCGTCTGCATCTGGACCAAGAGCGCATTAAGCATTGGCTTTCGGTTGGCGCACAGCCGACGGATCGTGTGGCCCGCTTCCTTGGTAAAGCCGGTCTGATTGCAGCACCGGTCTATCGCGAGACCCCCACCAAATCGGCCCCGAAGAAGAAGGCGCAAGAGCGCGCTAAGGCGACTGCGGCGGCTGCCGAAAAGGCTGCTGCTGCTGCCGCTGCGGCTGAGTAGTTTTTGATCCGGCGCGCGGGCAATGGTGCAAGCGTCTAACCCGTCTAACCGTTTGTGCGTCGGCCAGTTCGCCGGCGCGCAAGGGGTGCGTGGTTTGGTGCGGTTGCACAGCTATACCGGCGTGCCGAAAGACGTGTTGCGCTATCAGCCGTTACACGACGAGCAGGGCCGCGAGTTTCGTCTCGCCTCTGGTGGGCAAGCCCCCAAAGGCAGTAAAGGCGATGTTCTGGTCGTGCGCGTTACGGGGGTTGAAGACCGCGACACGGCGCAAGCACTCAACGGGCGTCGGCTTTACGTGGACCGGGCGGTTCTGCCCGATTTAGGCGAGGCTGACGATTTCTACCATGCCGATTTGATTGGCTGTCTGTGCGTAACCGAGGCGGGCGACCGTTTAGGCCAAGTGCGGGCAATCCATGATTTTGGCGCGGGGGACGTGCTGGAAGTGGTTAATGGCCCGAAGGGTGGGTTCTACCTGCCGTTCACCAAGGCCGTGGTGCCGGTGATTTCGATTGCCGAGCGCCGCCTGACCATCCGCCTGCCCGACGAAGTTATGGGCGAGCCGGGGCGCGGCGGGGATGATGAGACCGAGACGGCTTCGGGTGATGCGGCATGACGGCTGCCGAACCTTGGACCGCAACGGTCTTAACGCTGTTCCCCGAGATGTTTCCTGGCGTACTCGGGCATTCTTTAGCGGGCAAGGCCCTAGCGGTGGACCGGGTTCGGATCGAGGCGGTCCAGATTCGTGATTTCGCCACCGACCGGCACGCCAGCGTTGATGATTCGCCCTTCGGCGGCGGCGCGGGGTTGGTGATGCGGCCCGACGTGATCGACAGCGCGTTGCGCTCGGTGGTTATGTCTGACCGCGCCAAGCGCTTGGTGGTAACAGAAGGTTCGGATCGCCCGATCCTGTACCTGTCGCCGCGCGGTGCCCCCTTAACGCAAGCGCGGGTGATGGCGCTGGCGGAAGGCCCTGGCCCGATCCTGCTGTGTGGGCGCTATGAAGGCGTCGATCAACGGGTTTTGGAGGCTTGGGAGATGGAAGAGGTCAGCTTAGGGGATTACGTTCTGTCGGGCGGGGAGCCTGCGGCACTGGTCCTCTTAGATGCCTGTATCCGTTTGCTTCCCGGCGTTATGGGCAATGAAGAGACTACGGCGGAAGAAAGTTTTTCGCATGGGTTGCTGGAGTATCCGCACTATACCCGCCCTGCCGATTGGGCCGGGCGGGGGGTTCCCCCCGTGCTGCTCTCCGGCAATCATGCGGAAATAGCGCGGTGGCGTCAGGCGCAAGCCGAGGCGATTACCGGCGCCCGCCGACCCGATCTGATGCGGGCTTTTGAGGCCCGTTCAGTCCCGGCACGACGTTAACCGTCGTGCCGTCACGGTAGGGGGAGTGATCTCCTTATCGCTCTCGATAAGCCCCGGCTGCAAGGCCGATGGCTTCTCTCGATCCTTAAAGGAAGATGCTATGAACATCATTCAAACTCTTGAGCAAGAGCAGATTGCGAAGCTCACTGCCGAAAACCCCATCCCGGTCTTCGCTCCTGGCGATACCGTAAAGGTGAAGGTGAAGGTTATCGAAGGCACGCGCGAGCGTATCCAGGCCTACGAAGGCGTGGTGATTGCCCGTAAGAACTCCGGTATCAACTCCAACTTTACCGTGCGGAAAATTTCCTACGGTGAAGGCGTGGAGCGGGTATTCCCGCTCTACTCGCCGCGTTTGGCTGGTATTGAAGTCGTGCGTCGCGGTGCTGTGCGCCGGGCGAAGCTCTACTACCTGCGCGACCGTCGCGGCAAGTCCGCGCGTATCGCCGAAAAGGTTGTGGCGCGTAAGCCGAAGGGTAAGGCTGCGTAAGCGGCTCTTCACTCATCCTTGGAAAACCCCGCGCTTTGCGAAAGGCACGGGGTTTTTTCTTTGAGAGAATTCATAGTCTTGTTGCCGCTTCTCGATACGCCTCCAGATCTTCCCGCTTTCCAACAGCAATCACCAATACAGTGAGTGTATTGCCTTCGGCTTGATAAATTAGGCGATAACCCTGTTTGCGGAGTTTTATTTTGTAACATCCTTGAAGGTCGTCTTTCAGGATCGACCCAAGAGCGTGCGGATTTTTAAGTCTTTTCTCTAATTGCTTCTTGAAGAGAATTTTTACTGAATTATCTATCTTCCGCCATTCGTGCAGGGCTTCAGGGAGAAATTTTAGCGTCCAGTGAGGCGTCTTAACGAGATCATAGATCGTCAAGACTGACCTCTACCGCCTGATCCTTCCGGCTAAGCCTATCGACTATCAACGGTTTCAAAGCGACATCTTCGGCTGAATCGTCCAGCGGAAGTGAAGCGCGGCGTTGTCTCAACACAGAAACGCCCACCGTAGATGGGCTTCGGGCCTGTTTATCGGGAGGTTTGCGCGGTGCGGTCATGTCTCATCTCCTGCCTGGGAAGGTTAGCACACTTCCGAGGCTTCAATAAATGGCGCGACTTGAAAAAATTTCCAAGCCGCGCGGTCATCACACCCCCCTAATCGTCGGCGCGGGCCGCACCCCAGCGCCAATCTGCGCGCGAACCTTTTCGGCCAATCCGCGATAGAGGGCGGCGCTTTGGCTGTCTGGCGCGCTCACTACCAGCGGCGTTCCGTTGTCGGAGGCTTCGCGAATCGCAGGCTCCAGCGGAATTTCGGCGAGGAAGGGGACGCCCAACGTATCGGCTTCCTGATGCGCGCCGCCGTGGCTGAAAATATCGGCGCGGTGGCCGCAGTTGGGGCAGAGGAAATAGCTCATATTCTCGACGATACCGAGAATAGGCACTTCCACTTTGCGGAACATCGCAATCCCGCGCCGTGCGTCCAGCAGCGCAATGTCCTGCGGGGTCGAAACGATGACGGCCCCTGCCAGCGGCACGCGCTGGGCAATGGTCAGTTGCGCGTCCCCCGTGCCGGGGGGCATGTCAATGATCATCACGTCCAGCGGCCCCCAAGCAACGTCGCGCATCAACTGCTCTAGCGCGCCCATCACCATTGGCCCGCGCCAGATCATCGCATTGTCTTCTGCAACCAGAAAACCGATGGACATGACCGAAACACCGTGGGCTTGGAGCGGAATCAGTTTTTTGTCGGCGTTGAGGTCCGGCCTTGCGGTAATGCCCATCATGCGCGGGGCGGAGGGGCCGAAGATATCGGCATCCAGCAGCCCAACCTTCAAGCCTGATTGGGCCAAGGCTACGGCGAGATTGGCGGCAGTCGTGGATTTCCCCACGCCGCCCTTGCCCGAAGCGACGGCCACGACAGCGGTAACGCTGGGAAGAAGCGACGGGCGGGCGTTGGTGCCAGGTTGGCGGGGGGCCGCAGCGCCGCTGCGCTCTGCCGTGAGCACCGCACTGACCGAGCGCACGCCCGGCACGGCCAGCGCGGCTTGCTCGGCAGCGCGGCGCACGGGTTCCATCACATTGGCCTCTTTGGGGTCGATGGAAATGCTGAAAACCACATTGCCCTCGCGGACCACCAACCCCTCTATCCGCCCGGCGGCGATCAGCCCTTGGGCAGAGTGCGGCAGGGTTACACGGTCGAGCGCGGCCCGAATCGTCTCTTCTCGCGGCAACGAGGCAGGAACATCACCATTCGTGGGGGAAGCCATGCTTGTTTTCTCCTGTGAATCTTCACATATGCATCGGGAGGATCTTGCAGAAATGATATACGGTGCGCGACCGTTGCTGAAAAGCGCGCGTGCAGCAGGAGGGAAGCAAAACGGATGTCTTGGAACAATAACTCCGGCGGACCTTGGGGCGGTGGCCCCAATAAGGGCGATCCCAACAAGGGAGAGACCGGTAAAAACAACCCTGGCGATCCCGCTAAGGGCGGCGACGAGAACGAGCCGATTAACCCGTGGGGGGCCAACAACGGCAATCCGGGGAATGGGCCTAATGGCAACCCAGGGCGCGGTTCTGGCTCACGCGGGCCAACCCCGCCGTGGGGCAATAATGGGCCAGACCTGGATAGCCTGCTGCGGAAAGGCCGAGAAATGGGATCAATGCTGCCGGGCGGTTTTGGGTCGGCGCGCGGCATTGGCCTTGCCGTCCTCATCGGTATCGGCGTGTGGCTGGCAAGCGGTTTCTACCGCGTCGAGCCAGATCAACAGGGCGTGGTGTTAACCTTCGGGCGTTGGACCGATACAACATCGTCCGGCCTCAACTGGCACTGGCCTAGCCCGATTCAGACTGTCGAGCGTCCGTCAGTGACGCGCGATAATCTGCTCAGTGTTGGCAAACGTGTGGCGCTCGATCCGCGCACGGGTAGGGCCAGCGCCGAGACGGGGGAAACCCTGATGCTCACCGGCGATGAAAATATCGTCGATATCGAATTCAACGTGCTGTGGCGGATTAAAGATGCCGGCGCGTATCTCTTTACCGCGCGCGAGCCGGAAAAGCTGATCCGCGTTGCGTCTGAAAGCGTTATGCGCCAGATCATCGCGCAAACGCCGATCCAGCAGGCGCTCACCGAAGGGCGCGGCAAGGTCGAAGCCGACACGCAGGTGCTGTTGCAGCAACTCGTCGATAGCTACGGCATTGGCGTTGAAATCCGCCAGCTTCAGCTTGCCTTAGTCGATCCGCCGCAGCCGGTGGTCGATGCCTTCAACGAAGTCCAGCGCGCCCGGTCGGACCGGGAGCGTTTGCGGAACGAAGCCGAAGCCTACCGGAACGACATGATCCCGCGCGCGCGCGGTGATGCCGAACGGCTGATCCAGGAAGCTCAAGCCTTCCGTGAGGAAGTGGTGAAGCGGGCCGAAGGGGATGCCAATCGCTTCCTGTCGGTTTACGAAAGCTACAAGGTTTCAAAAGACGTGACCACGCAGCGCCTCTATCTGGAAACGATGGAAGAAGTGCTGAAGAACAACCAGAAAATCATTATCGACAGCAAGTCTGGTGGCCAGGGTGTTCTGCCCTATTTGCCGCTGCCGGAGTTGAAGCGCCTCGCCCCGCCTGTGGTCGATACGACGGGAGTTAAGCCATGAACCAGCGCACGCTTATCATCGCGGCGGGCCTTGCCGTCGTAATTCTGTTCACCGTCACACGCACTTTCTTCATTGTTCCGCAGTATCAGCAAGCCCTCGTTACCCAGTTCGGGAACCCGGTGCGCGTTGTGCGGGAGCCGGGGCTTCAGGTGAAGATCCCGTTTATGCAAGACGTGCGTTTCTACGATAAAATGCTGCTGGAAGTAGACCCGCCCACTCAGGAAGTGATTCTGGGCGACCAAAAGCGCATTACGGTCGATGCCTACTCGCGGTATCGCATTGTCGATCCGCTGGCCTTCTATCAGAACGTCCGCGACGAAGTGGGGGCGCAGTCGCGCATCGCGCCGATCATCAACACCTCCATCCGGCGCGTGCTGGGGGCGGCACAGATGAGCACGATTCTGTCGAACGGGCGCGAAGCCCTGATGGCGGAAATCCAAAAGGAAGTGGACGAGCGGGCGAAAACCTATGGCGTCGAAATCATCGACGTGCGCCTGCGCCGGGCTGATCTCCCCGATCAAACCAGCGCCGCTGTGTTCCAACGGATGCGCTCGGAACGTGACCGGGAGGCGAAAGAATTGCGCGCCCAAGGCCAGGAAATCGCCCAGCAAATCCGCAGCCGGGCCGACCGCGACCGCACAGTGATTATCGCAACCGCCCAATCGGAAGCGCAATCGACCCGAGGCGAGGGCGAAGCCAAAGCCGTGCAGGTTTACGCCGATGCCTTTGGCCAAGACCCGCAGTTCTTTGCCTTCTACCGCTCGATGCAAGCCTACCGGACGGCTTTAGGGCAGGGCGATTCAACGCTAGTGCTGTCGCCCGACAGCAGCTTCTTCCGCTTCTTCAACGCGCCCAACGCGGGGGTGTTGCCTGCGAAGTAGAGGACTTAAAAGGGGCCGGGGAAGTTTTCCCGGCCCCTTTGTTACAATCGAACTCACTTAACAACGGCCTACAGCATCGCCCGCAACTGCGCCACCAGCGGCACATCCGCAGGGGGCATAGCGTAATCGTGCAATCGCGTTGGCCGGACCCAGGCGAGGGCTTGGCCTTCGTGGCCCTGCGCCTCACCCTCCCACACGCGGCAGAGGTAGAGCGGCATCAGCAGGTGGAAATCCGGGTAGGTGTGCGAGGCAAAGGCGAAGGGCGCAAGGCAGGACGGGCGGACGGTGATCCCCAACTCCTCCTTCAGCTCCCGCACCAGGGCCGCTTCCGGCGTTTCGCCCTCGGAGACTTTGCCGCCGGGGAACTCCCACAGACCGGCCATTGCTTTGCCGTCTGGGCGCTGGGCCAGCAAAATCCGCCCGTCATCATCAATCAACGCCGCCGCGACGACGAATAGCGTGCGTTTCACCGGCTGGGCGGCCAGAAAATCGGCGCGCGCCACGCGGCGACCAAACGCGGGGCGGCAGCGCTCTTCAGCGGGGAGGTTTTCGGTCCCGCACGGCTCGAACCCCAGCTTATCAAGCACGCTGAGGGAGGCTTCATTCCCTGGCAGCACTAAGGCATAGGCCGACACGCGGTCGAGGTCCGTGAACAAGAAATGCAGCGCGCGGCGCACGGCTTCCGTCGCATAGCCCTGGCCCCAATACGCCCGCCCCAGCCAATAGCCGAGCAAAATGCCGCGTTCCGGGCCGGCCATGAGGGTGAGCGAGATGCCACCGATGAACTCATCCGTGTCTTTTAGCGCAATCGCGTAGGTAATTGCCTCGCCGCGCTCCCGCTCCGCCCGGCTATTGGTTAGCCAATATTCGGCGTGATGGGGTTTGTAGGGGTGCGGAATAGCGGCGGTGCGGTCGGAAATATCAGCATCATTGGCCAGCATCGCAATGCGCGCCAAATCTCCCGGCTTGAGAGGCCGGAGGCGCAGGCGTGCCGTATCGAGGAGGGGCTGCGGCAGCAGCGGATCAGCTCCGATAGCTGCCATTGATGTCGATATAGCCGTGGGTCAGATCGCAGGTCCAAACGCGGGCGGTGCCGCTGCCCAAGCCAAGATCGACCTTCACATGCACGTCTTTGCCCTGCATATGGGCGTTAATCGGAGCCTCGTCATAGCCTTCTACGCGCTGCCCGTCCTGCGCCACGCTATAGCCGCCGAACCAGATGGAGAGCTTATCGCGATCCGCCGGTTGCCCGGCTTTGCCAACAGCCATAACGACGCGGCCCCAGTTGGCGTCTTCCCCCGCAATGGCGGTTTTGACCAGCGGCGAGTTGGCGATAGCGAGCGCCACCACTTTGGCCGAAGCGTCCGACACGGCACCCGCTACATCCACCGTCACGAACTTCTGCGCGCCTTCGCCATCGCGGGCGAGTTGCTGGGCAAGGTCGGTGCAAACTGCTTCCAGCGCGGCGCGGAAGCCGGAAGCGCGCGGGTCTGCCGCATCGGTAATCGGGGCGTTGCCAGCCTTGCCCGTCGCGCACAGCACAACAGTGTCGGAGGTGGAGGTGTCGCTATCGACTGTAACGCAGTTGAAACTTTTCTCGGAGGCGGGCGAGAGCAAATCTTGCAAGGCTTCGGCGCTAACGGCGGCATCGGTGAACAGAAAGCCGAGCATGGTGGCCATATCCGGCGCAATCATGCCGGAGCCTTTGCAAATCCCGTTGATCCGCACCGTAACGCCGTCGATCTCGGCGGTCGCAGTCGCGGCTTTCGGGAAGGTGTCGGTGGTCATGATTGCTTCGGCAGCGGCCTGCCACGCCTCGCCTGCCAAGGTTGCCGCAATCGCGGGCAGACCTTCGGTGATTTTATGATCTGGCAGCGGCTCGCCGATAACCCCCGTTGACGCGATAAAGACTTCCCCAGGCTTGCAGCCTAACAGCGCTGCCGCAGCGTTAGCCGTGCGCTCCACCGAGGCCCACCCGGCTTTCCCCGTGAAAGCGTTGGAGTTGCCGGAGTTCACCACAATCGCCCGCGCCGTGCCGCCCTTTTGCGCTTCCCGGCACCAATCCACCGGGGCCGAGCGCGTGAGGGATTTGGTATAAACCCCGGCCACAGTGGTTCCGGCGGCAAGCTCCGCCAGAAACACATCGGTGCGGCCCTGATAGCGCACGCCAACCGCGCCCGAGGCGAGGCGCACGCCTGCAATCGGCGCAAGGTCCGGGAAGGCTGTGGGGGCGAGCGGCGAGACTGTCTTGGCCATCGGTGGGGCTTTCGCGGCTGGGATTTTAGCTTAACTATTGGGCGGCGGGCAGCGGCTTGCCCTCGATATCGAACTTCTCGATCTTCGCCGTCTTCCGCAGGTCTTCCACGATCTTGGTGATCATTTCTTGCGACATTTCGGAGGTGAGCTGATCGCGCACGTCGGCCAGGGCCGGGGCTGCCGTTTGGCGGCGCTGTTCCAGCTTAATCACGTGCCAGCCGAACTGGCTTTTCACCGGCTCTTGCGTGAAATCGTTCGGCTTTAAGGCGAAGGCGGCTTCGGAAAACTCCGGCACCATGTCTTCGCGGGTGAAGAAGCCTAAATCGCCGCCTTCTTTAGCCGAGCCATCGGTGGATTTGGTTTTGGCGAGGGCCGCGAAATCGCCGCCCTTCTTGAGATCGGCGATAATTTCTTTAGCAACGGCTTCGCTGGCGACAAGAATATGGCGGGCGCGCACTTCTTCTTGCTGCGGATTGTCTTTTAAGAACTGCTGATAACGGGTATCTAGCGCCTTAGCATCTACCTTAGCCGCCACGGCGCGATTGAGGTAGATTTCCTGAACAATACGATCTTCGTAGTCGGCCAGCTTGCGCTTCACTTCAGGATCATCGTTCAGCTTTTGCGCGCGCGCGGCCCCTGCAATCAACTTGCCATCAACCAGCCGGTCGAGGATTAGCGGATAGACGGTTTGCATCGGCATTTGCTGCACCTGCGGCGGCAACCCGTCGAGCGACCGCATGAGGTCCGAGCGGCGAATATCGGTCGTGCCGGCGCGGGCGATAACGGGATCATCCTGGGGTGCGGGCTGCTTCAGGAACTCGCCGATGGTCTGTGCCGATACCGGGGCCGACATAAGCAGGGCCGCCGACAGCATTAGCCCGGCAAGGAACGGGGTACGGGGAGAAGCGAGCAGCATGGTCCAAGGATCCTTTGGATCGGCGATGGCGTAACCGGAACAAATCCGACGTCTTAGGGCATACTGCACAAGGGATTGCGGCAAACAAGAGGCAAAACGGGGACGAAGGCATCGCTTGATGCTATGCTGTGCCCCATGCGCGCATCTTTCCTCAGTCTTACCGCCAAGCCCCCCTCTTTGTCGGGCAAAACCGCCAGACAGGAGTCCTTTCCGGTTGCCCTGCGCTGGCTTGCCGGGCGCGAACGGGCAGCGATTCTGGCGTTCTATCGGAGTGCCCGAAGCGCCGACGATTGGGCAGATCGGGCCGACCCGGCTCTAACGATACCCGCGCGGCTGGACGGTCTCGCGCACGTTGCTGCCGAGGCGCGCACGGCCCTTGCCTTTTGCCCCCCGGCGGTGGAGGCGTTCGAGGCGCTGTTGCCAGCCTTCGAGGCCGACGCGCGGGGGCACCTGCCGGAGGCTTATGAGGGGGCAGTGGTGGCCTGCCGGGCTTCGTCGGAGCCTGTGGGGCGCTTCTTACTGCGGCTGCACGGCGAATCGCCGCTGCTGTTTGCGGCAAGCGACGCGCTGTGCCTGCTGCTGCAACTGCTCAACCATCTGAGCGATGACGGCGGCGATACCTTACGTTGGGGGCGTCCCTATCTGCCGGAGGGCGCAGTTCCGGCCTTAACGGCGCTGCTGCCCGCACTGCTGCGACAGGCGGAGGCGTTACCGCTCCTCATTCAGTCCCCCGGCTTGCGGCGGCAGGCAGCGGCAACCGTGATGGCGGCGCGGCGGCAGATGCAGGCGCTGAATGCTGGGCGTCGGTTGGGCGTCGCCGATGCCCTTGCCTCGGCTTGGTCCGCTTGTTTTCCGCCAAGAATGCCCCCCCCGCGCCTTAGTGGCTCCTTCCGCGCCGCCCTGCCCTTGTTGCCGCACGACGCGCGTCAAGCGGTGGCCTTGGTCTATGCTTTCGCCCGCCAGTGGGATTCTTGGGCCGATGACGAGAACGATACGGTCGCCGCGCAAGAACGCTTGCGCGCGTGGCGGCAGGCCGTGGCAGCTTTGGGCGAGGGGCGATGGATCGCGCCGCTTCCCGTCGAATTTCTGGCCCTGATAACGCGCTATCGCTTACCGTTGCCGCCGTTTTTGGCCCTGCTCGATGGGATGCTGTCGGACCTGCACGCGCCGATTTTTGCCCCCGATGCCTCGGCGCTCTCGCTCTATTGCGACCGCGTGGCGGGTGCCGTGGGCAGCCTTATTCTCGCGGCCCTTGGGGTTGAGGATGACGCGCTGGCGCGCGCGGCAGGCCGGGCGCTGCAACTGACGAATATTCTGCGCGATCTGGAGGCGGATGCGGCGCAAGGGCGGGTGTATCTGCCGCGCGATGCCTGGGGCGGGGCAGAACCCGATGCGGGCAACGTGCGCCAGTTCGCGGCTTTCCTCATTCCCGAGGTTGAGGCTGCTTATGCGGAGGCGTTTGCGCGGCTCAAGGCGCACCGCTTTGCTGGGCGGCGCGCCGTTTGGGCAATGGTAGCGCTCTATCATCGGCTCTACCGGCGTCTGCGCGCGGAAAATTTCGCGCCCGGCACAAGCGTGAGGCGGCGGGATGGAGTGCGGGTGTTGCTGGCGGCGCTGATCCTGCGATGAGCCGCAGCACAATCGTTATCGGTGGGGGCCTCGCGGGGCTTGCGGCTGCCGTGATGGCGGTTGGCAAGGGCGATAGCGTTACCCTGCTCGAAGCAACCCCCCACGCGGGCGGCCGCTGCCGATCCTGGCCGCTGGCGGGGGAAAACCTGCCGCTGGTCGATCTCGGCACGCATTTGATTTTACGCGGCAACCGCGCCGTTCACGCCTATCTCGCGCGGATCGGCGCACAGGAGGGCTTTGTTGCGCCTGGCCCTACGCCGGGCGCGCTGACGATGATCGGAGTGGAGATGGGGGCGGAAGGGCGGCTGACGGTGCCGCTCGGCCCCTCGCTGCTGCTGAAACCGCCCAAACCCCTCACGCGCGCCGCCCTGCTCGCCGCAAGCACGCTGATGCTAGGCGGCACGGTAGCTGACCGGCTCGATCTCAGCGGGCCTGCCGGGCGGTGGCTGTGGGGACCGCTGACGCGCTCGATTCTCAATATCAACCCAACAGAAGGCGACGCGCGCCTATTGGCGGCGGTACTGCGCCAAGGGTTGTTGCGCGGCGCGGCAGCGGCTTGCCCGCTGGTCGCCCGCCAGAGCTTGAGCGCGAGCCTGATCGAACCGGCGCTTACCTATCTTCAGGCGAAGGGCGCGCACGTACGCTTCACGACCCCGCTGCGCGATTTTCACCGAGGGAACGACCGGCTAACGGCGTTGTGCGTCGGCAATGGCGAGATTATCCCCATAACGCCCTCCGCGCGCGTTATCCTCGCGGTGCCCCCCCTTGTGGCCCAGCGTTTGCTGCCGGGGTTGATCGTTCCAACCGAAAGCCGCGCAATTCTGAATGCCCACGCTGTGCTGCCCGCGCCGCCCGATGCCAACGAGACGCCGGAGCTATTGGGCCTGATCGACGGCACGGGGGAGTGGTTCCTGCGGCGCGGCGCGCGGGTGGCGATCACGGTCAGCGCGGCGGATGGTTTTCGGGGCTGGTCTGAGGAAAAACTTGGCGCGGCCTTCCGGGCTGATCTGTTGCGGCTCTACGGCTCGGCGCCGGAAACCGTTACCCTCATTTGGGAAAAGCGTGCCACCTTTGCCGCCACTCCGGCACAAGCGGCCCTGCGGCCCAAAATGCGCGCAAGCGGCCTCCTCAATCTTCGCCTTGCGGGCGATTGGACCGATACCGGCCTGCCCGCGACGATAGAGGGCGCGATTCGTTCCGGCATTCGGGCAGCGGAAAGCTGGTTTTAGAGCAGAATAGGAAACCCAATGAAACAGCAGATTATCTTCCGCGCCCTTGGCTATGTCGCCGTCGCGCTGGCCCTGAATGGGTTGATTTTTAGCCTCGGCTGGAACGATACCGGCGTTACCCGGCAAGCGACCCCGCCCTGGTTCGCCCCGCCCGGCTGGGTGATTGGCGCGATTTGGACACTGCTGTTCGCCGGGATGGGCGCGGCAGACGCCCTGCTCTCTGGCCATCTGCCGAACGCCCGCCGTGCCCGCCTGCTGGGGCGCGTGCTGGTGTTCGACTGCTTCGCGTACACCTTCTATGCGCTGGCGACCGATAGCGTTTGGGCGGGGCTGGCCGGGAACATCGGCACGGTAATCCTGGCGGCGGTTGCAACGGCGTATGCCTATCCCCACGACCGGCGCGCGTCGGCACTCTTCGGCCTCGTGACGCTCTGGTCCAGCTACGCGACCTCGATTGTCGTGTATCGTTTAGGGGGTTTGAGTTGAGGCCGTCGGCGGATCAAGCCGCATCTGGATTTCCAGCGCGGTATGCGTAAAGGTCAGCGCTAGCAGAATATGCAGCACCATCGCACCGACGATCATTGGCTTAGGCGCGCCCAGGCCTTGCTTCAGCAATCGGAAGATAATCACGTTCATCCAGATGAACAGCATGACGGCGCTGCCCACTAGCATTTGCTGCGAGTCCAACAACATCGCAATTCCCACCACGAGTTGCGCTAAAATCGACAGCAGCAGCGATACCCAATTCAGCGCCGCGACCACTCGGCACAGGCCATTGCTGTAACCAAGACGCATGGCCCCAACTGAAAGCAAGACGAGGAAGCAGGCCGTGGCGGCTAAATCGGCAGAGGCTTGCAGCACAAGGCCCTGCACGCCCAAGCCGCGCCCTTCTTCCCCCAACACCAGCGAGAAGCCAATCAGCAGGACGATTTCGATGGCAAGCGGCAGGAACGAGCGCCGAACCTCCGCCACGTCATCGGCAAGATAGCGTTGCCACTCGGGTTTACCCCACAGGAGGGCGGCGAAGGCTTGTGCAGAGAGCATTATGAAAAGTACCGATCCAGCATTCTGCGATAGATGTGGGTGAGCGCGGTTAAATCCGCAAGGCGCGTGTTTTCATCAACCTTATGCATCGACTGGCCGACCAGACCGAACTCCACCACGGGGCAATAGGCGCGGATGAAGCGCGCGTCCGAGGTGCCGCCCGTCGTGCTCATCTCCGGCACGACGCCCAGCACGGCTTCCACGGCCTCAGCCACGAGGGCGGAGAGGGGGCCGGGCGGTGTGAAGAAACTCTCCCCCGATACGCTCACGCGAAGATCGTACGGCACGCCCGCCCGCTCAAGCCGCTGGCGCAGCAGCGCTTCCAGCGTCGTACTGGTGAGGCTATCATTGAAGCGCACGTTGAACCTAGCCGTCACCGCGCCGGGAATGAGATTGCTCACGGGATTGCCGGTATCGACCGTCGTGACTTCCAGGTTCGAGGGCTGAAAATGCGCGGTGGCGTTATCGAGCGCGCCGGAGCCTAGGGCGGTCAGCAGCGCCACCATCTTCGGGACGGGATTATCGGCCAGATGCGGGTAAGCGACGTGGCCCTGCGTTCCCAGCACCGTGAGCGTGCCCGAGAGTGAACCGCGCCGCCCAATTTTCATCATCTCGCCGAGCACACGCGGATTGGTTGGCTCGCCAACGATGCAGGCGTCAATCGTTTCGCCGCGCGCGGCCAACCACTCCAGCATCTTCTTCGTGCCGTTGATGGCAGGGCCTTCCTCATCGCCAGTAATCAGCAGGCTGATTGAGCCTGCGAAATTTGGCGTTTCCGCGAGGAACTGCGCCACGGCGGCAACGAAGGCGGCAATTCCGCCCTTCATATCGGCAGCGCCGCGCCCGAACACGCGGTCGCCCTTAATCTCGGCAGCGAAAGGATCGACTGACCAGCCCGCAAGATCGCCCGGCGGCACAACATCCGTATGCCCGGCAAAGCAGAAATGCGGGTGGCCCGTGCCGAAGCGGGCGTAGAGATTATCGACGGGATCAGTCCCCGCCTGCTCGAAGCGCAAGGGGTGGCAGGCGAATCCGAGGTTCGTCAAGGTTTCCGCCAGCAGCCCCAGCGCGCCTGCATCAGTAGGGGTCACGCTGGGGCAGCGGATGAGGGCTTGCGTGAGCAGGATCGGATCGAGCGCCGCCATGATTGCCTAGCTCCGTAAGAGTTCGTTAATGGCGGTCTTGCTGCGTGTTTGCGCGTCCACCCGCTTCACGATCACAGCGCACGCGAGGCCCGGCCCAGGGGTGCCATCGGGCAGCGGCTTGCCGGGAAGGGTGCCGGGGATCACCACCGAATAGGCAGGAACGCGGCCCATGAAGATTTCGCCCGTATTCCTGTCGATGATCTTGGTGGACGCGCCCAAGAACACGCCCATCGACAGCACAGCGCCTTCTTCGACCACAACACCTTCCGCTACTTCCGAGCGCGCGCCGACGAAGACGTTATCTTCGATAATCACGGGTCCGGCCTGCAAGGGTTCGAGCACGCCGCCAATGCCGACGCCGCCCGAAATATGGCAGTTCTTGCCGATTTGCGCGCAAGAGCCAATCGTGACCCAGGTATCGACCATCGTGCCGCTATCAACGTAAGCGCCTACATTCACGAAGCTCGGCATGAGCACGACACCGGGGGCCACGAAAGCGCTGCGGCGCACGATAGCACCCGGAACCGCCCGGAATCCTGCGCTTTGGAACTCGCCCGCGCCCCAGCCAAGGAATTTCGACGGCACCTTATCCCACCAGTCTGCCCCGCCCGGCCCGCCCGAAATCGGGGCCATCTCATTAAGCCGGAAAGATAGCAGGACGGCTTTCTTCAGCCACTGATGCACGACCCAGCCTGCGGCCTCTTTCGTTGCAACGCGCGCCGTGCCAGCATCCAGCAAGTTCAGCGCGTCGGCAACCGCTTCGCGCACGGGGCCTTGCGTTGCGGTGGAAAGCGTATCGCGGGCATCCCAGGCGGCATTGATGATGGTGGCCAGATCTTGCGTCATTTTAGTGTTCTTTCTGAGGTTTCTTACCCGCGCCGCACGAGCGTGCCGACGCCGCCGGAGGTGAAAATCTCCAGCAAAACAGAGTGGGGCACGCGCCCGTCGAGAATAACCGAACCTTCAACGCCTTGCATGACGGCGGACATGCAGGTTTCGATCTTCGGGATCATGCCGCCGGAAATCGTGCCGTCGGCAATCAAGCGGCGCGAATCCTCCGTGGAGAGTTCTTTGATCAGATTTTTGTTCTTGTCGAGCACGCCGGCAACATCGGTCAGCAGCAATAGCCGGGTAGCGCTGAGGGCACCGGCAATCGCGCCCGCAGCGGTATCGGCATTGATGTTGAAGGTTTCGCCCTTGGTGCCAATCGCCGTCGGCGCGATCACCGGAATGATGTTGGAGGCGGCAAAGACGTTGAGAACCTCGATATTCACCTCTTCCGGCTCGCCAACGAAGCCAAGATCCAGCACGCGTTCGATATGGCTATCGGGATCGACCTTGGTGCGCGTTAGGCGGCGCGCGGTAATCAGGTTAGCGTCTTTCCCCGATAGACCCACCGCAAGCCCGCCCGCGCGGTTGATTGCGCCAACGAGTTGCTTATTGATCGAGCCTGCCAGCACCATTTCAACGATTTCAACCGTCGCTTCATCGGTAATCCGCAGGCCATCAATGAACTGCGACTGGATTTTTAGCCGATCCAGCATTTTGCCAATCTGCGGCCCGCCGCCGTGAACGATAACCGGGTTGATGCCCACTTGCTTCAGCAGCACAACATCGCGCGCAAAAATATCGGCCAGGGCCTCGTTGCCCATCGCGTGACCGCCGTACTTAATCACGAAAGTTTTACCGGCAAAGCGCCGCATGAACGGCAGCGCTTCGGAGAGAATATTGGCCTTCGTCGGCCAATCGAGCGCAGCAATATCGACGGTCTGGGGGTCGGTCATCGCGGGAAATCTCCGAAGCGGCACACACTAGCCCTCACCGACTGGGTAGGGGCGGCGGGATCATGCTCAAAACGAGGGCGGAGGAGAAGGGGAAAATCGGTCAGGGCCGCGCAATTCAGCCCCCTCTGTTCCAGAGGTCTTAGTCTTTTGTTCCTGCCGGGGGAGCGCCGACAGGAAAGGTCGCGCGCCGGATGAGCGTTTCGCCGTGGTAAAGATCAGCCTCAGTAATCCACTCTGCCGTAATCGGCGGAACATCGTCCGGGTCAACCCAGAGGGTTTGGGGCGGTAAAATGGGTGCCGTCATTATGGCCGAGCCTCATGCGATGCAGCGCATGATCGGACAATAATCAATCTTCATGAAGGCTTATTTAAGGGCCAAAAAAATCTCTCTGTCGAGAGGAACTACCCGCCCGCAAACTGCCCCAGCACCCCCCGCAATGTCGGAATGCCCTCTCCCGTCTCGGCGCTGGTCACGATAATGTCCGGGTGGGCGGCGGGGCGGCGGCGGGTTACGTCGGCAGTGGCTTTCAGCAGATCGTCGCGGTCTTTTTGTTTCAGCTTGTCGGATTTGGTCAGGATTATCTGATAGGGCACGGCGCGCTGGTCGAGCCAGTCCATGCTTTCAATATCGTTCTTCTTCACCCCGTGGCGCGCATCAATCAGCAGGCAGACGCGGCGCAGGGTAGATCTACCCCGCAGGTAAAGGTCGATCACATTGGCCCAGCGCGCGGCTTCGGTTTTCGGCACTTCGGCGTAGCCGTAGCCGGGCATATCGACCAGCAGCAGCTTTTCCGACAGCAGGAAGAAGTTTAGCTGCTGCGTGCGCCCTGGGGTGTTGGACGTGCGCGCCAGCGTGTTGCGCCCGGTGAGCGCGTTCACGAGGCTGGATTTACCGACATTGGAGCGCCCGGCGAAGGCGACTTCCGGGAGGGTGATTGGCGGCAAGCGGTCGATTGTCGGCACTGCCGCCACAAAGTCGCACGGCCCGGCGAAGAGCTTGCGGCCTATCTCCAGCGCGCGTGCCCAGTCGTCCGGTCCCATGCCCTCCAGCGGGCCTTGAACGGGCAACACGCTCATACCGCGCCCATCCGGCGCATGATGATCCACTGCTGAGCAATCGACAGCGTATTGTTCCAGGCCCAATAAATCACCAAACCAGCGGGGAAGCTACCCAGCATGAAGGTGAACACGATCGGCATAATCATGAACATCTTCGCCTGGATCGGGTCGGCGGGGGTTGGGTTCAGCTTCATTTGCAGCCACATGGTAATGCCCATAATCAGCGGCCACGCACCAATCATTAGGAACTGCGGCGGTGCCCAGGGAATAAGGCCGAAGAGGTTGAACACGGTCGTCGGGTCTGCTGCCGACAAATCTTGAATCCAGCCAAAGAACGGCGCATGGCGCATTTCGATGGTTACAAACAAGACCTTGTAGAGCGCAAAGAACACAGGGATTTGCGCCACAATCGGCAAGCAGCCGGAGAGCGGATTGATTTTTTCGCGCTTATACAGGCCCATCAATTCCTGCTGCATCCGGGCGTTATCGCCCTTATATTTTTCGCGCAGCTCCTGCATCACGGGCGTTAGCTTCTTCATCTTGCTCATAGTCACGTAGGACCGATTGGCGAGCGGGTAGAAGACCGCCTTAATCAGAACCGTCAGTACCAGAATGCAGATACCGAAGTTACCAACCTGATGATAGATGATTTCCATGAGCTGAAAAATCGGCTTAGTGAAGAAGAAGAACCAACCCCAATCGACTGCATAATCGAAACGGTTGATTTTTAGGTCAGTTTCATAGCGTTGCAGCAGCGAGACTTCTTTAGCACCGGCGAAAACCCGGTGGTTAGAGTCCACGGCACCGCCCGGCGCGAGAATTTCGGCCTCACCTAAGTAATCAACCTGGAATTTTTCGATACCACCACTACGATTATAGCGAAACGAGGTTTTTACTGTATCGGCTTGGTCCGGCACCAGGGCCACCAGCCAATATTTATCGGTAAACCCAAGCCAGCCGCCTTTGGTTGTGCCGGTGATTTCGGGCTTTTCGCGCATGGCCGAATATTTATGCTCTTGCAGCACATCACTCAGTACGCCCACCGCCCCCTCGTGCAGAATAAAGAAATCCTGCGTAATCGGTGTCCCGGATCGCGAGGCCAGCGCGTAAGGATAGAGCGTTACCGGCGCATCGGCCTGGCTTTCCACCCGCTGCGTGACCGTGATCATATAATCCTTATCCACCGCATATTGGCGGATGAAGGTAAGACCCTTGCCATTTTCCCACGTCAAGGTAAGCGGCTGAGTGGGGGTTAGCTTATCGGTATTTGCGGTCCATCGCGTTGCCTGGCCTGGCACGGGCTGGTTTTGGTCGATCGTGGACCAACCGAACTCGGCGTAATAGGCATCGGCGGCCCCCAAGGGGTGCATCAGCGTGACCAGTGGGCTATTGGGATCGACCGTTTCGCGGTAGCCCGTCAGCGTAATATCGTCAATCCGGCCGCCCACTAGGGCAATCGACCCCTTTGTGCGCGGGGTTTCGATCGTAACGCGCGGGTTCTCGGTCAGGATCGTCGCGCGGTCCCGCACAACAAGCGCGGCGGCACTTCCCGGCAGGGCGGGAAGGATGGCACCCGATTGGGCGGTCTGGCCGCTGGTTTGGGCCGTGCTTTGGGCCACCGGTGCGGGCGGCTTGGGCTGCTCGACGAAGACTTGGAAGCCGACCAGAATGGCGATGGACATCACGATCGCGAGGATCAGGTTCCGTTGTTCCATGATGTAAAGGCAGCCTTACGGATCGCGGGAGGGCGGAGAAGAGGCGACTTGTGTCGCTGAAAAACGAGAAGAGGTAAAGCCCGAAACGGGCGGGACGGGATCATACCCGCACCCTCCCCAGGGATGGCAGCGGCACAAACGCTTGAGGGTGAGCCAAGAACCCCGGCTTGCACCGTGAGTGCCAAGCGCTTCCAGCCCATAGGCCGAACAGCTTGGCTCGAACCGGCAGGCGCGCGGCAACAGCGGCGACAAGGTGGCGCGATAGAGATGGATCACCCCGCGCAGCAGACGCGCCATAATGCCCGGCGTGCTCACGCGGCATCCTGCCAGGATTTGAGGCGGCGCATCGCCACTTCCATATCGACCAGCAACTCGGGCCAGGGGCGCGTTACGGTCTGCTCGCGGGCGATGACCACGTAATCGAGGCCCTGTTTGGCGTGAACAGACAGAACCGCGCGCACGGCTTCGCGCAGGCGGCGGCGGGCACGGTTACGCTGCACGGCCCCCCCAACCTTGCGGCTGGCGGTAAAGCCGATTCTTGGGCGCGCGTTAGCCTCTGTCGGGTTCGGGGCGACTTGCAGCACCAGACCGGGCATAGCCCATTTCCGGCGCAAAGCGGCAACCCGCAGAAAATCTGCACGGCGCTTGAGGGGATAAAGCGGCGTCCGCATCGCAGGCGAGCCATAGACCCCAAAAACAGAAAAGCGGCAGCTTAACGCGCTGCCGCCTTCATCCAAAGGGTCAGAGCTTAGGCCGAAAGGCGCTTACGGCCCTGGCCGCGACGGCTCGCCAGAACATTCCGGCCCCCGACGGTCGCCATACGAGCACGAAAACCATGCCGACGCTTGCGGACGATCTTGGACGGTTGAAAAGTGCGCTTCACGATTGGAACTCCCGAAAAAAATGGCTTGTCCGTATAAGGGTAGTTCGGGCGGGAGTCAACTCCGTAGCTTTTGGTTCGGCCAAACGACAGAACGCAGCAGTCTCATAAGGGTAATGGATGCAAAGGTTCCAAGCGAGAAAATTAATGAAAACATGCAATTAGTTAAAAAAAATTGGAAGAAAATAGCGTAATCATTGTTAGTGTAAGAAATTATTGAAAAAGAAAGTGATGCCCCAAAAATCACCCCCGACAAGCCATTTGCAAGTGCCGAGAAAATTCTCTCGACTTTTATGGGAGCGGGTAAAGCCATAAATGGCACAAAAATAAAAACCAGATAAAAATAAAACTCACTAACAGAATTATTCATAAAAAATCGTACAATTGAGGAAAATGAAAAATTATTCTGATAACACGGCTCTATATAGTCATCTATTAATATAATAACTAAGAAAATAAAAACACTGAAAATGGATAATTGTATAAATTTTTTCAAATCAAAAATCATCCAATTGACAATAGATAATTGCGGTTTTTCAGAAATCATTTGTTCATTTTTCATTTTAAATTTCCTACAAGATCTCGATTAAGATGACCGGTGAATTTTCTAATTTTAGTAAAGTTTGTCGTAGAGAATAGCCTACCAGCGGCAGCCATTCTCTACGAGAAAAATTACAAGATAAACTTCGATAAATCCGTCTTCTTCGCCAGCGTACCCACCTTTTCCTCAACGTAAGCCGCTGAAATCGTGATCGCCGTTCCCGGCGAATCAGGGGCGGAAAAGCTTATTTCTTCCAGCAGCCGTTCCAGCACGGTGTGCAGTCGCCGCGCGCCGATGTTTTCGACGGAACGGTTGACCTCGGCGGCGAGTTCGGCAAGCGCGTCGATAGCCTCCTCAGCGAAGGTGAGCGTGACTTGTTCGGTGGCCATCAAGGCTTCGTACTGGCGGATTAGGCTAGCTTCCGGCTCGGTCAGAATCCGGCGCAAGTCTTCCACCGACAGCGGCTGAAGCTCCACCCGGATTGGCAGGCGGCCCTGCAACTCCGGCAACAGGTCCGAGGGTTTGGCGACGTGGAAGGCCCCAGAGGCGATGAACAGGATGTGATCGGTCTTCACTGGTCCGTGTTTGGTAGAAACGGTTGTGCCTTCGATCAGCGGTAGCAGGTCGCGCTGCACGCCTTCCCGGCTCACGTCGCCGCCAACCCGTTCGGAGCGCGCGCAGATTTTATCAATCTCATCCAAGAAGACGATCCCGTTCTCCTCAACGGCGGTAATGGCGGCGCGCACCACTTGTTCGTCGTCCAGCAGCTTATCGCCCTCTTCGGCGAGGAGGAGGGTGTGGCTTTCGCCAACCGTGAGCCGACGGGTTTTGGTGCGTGCGCCGCCTAAGGCTTTGCCCAGCATGTCCTGAAGGTTCATCACGCCCACATGCCCGCCGGGCATTCCGGGAATATCGAAGCCGGGCATTTGGAACGGGGCGCTATCTTGCAACTCTAGCTCGATTTCCCGGTCGTCCAACTGGCCATCGCGCAGCATTTTGCGGAATTTCTGGCGGGTTTCCGGGCTGGCGGTTTGCCCGACGAGGGCATCCAGAACCCGTTCTTCCGCCCGCGCTTCGGCCTTTGCCTGCACGTCCTTCCGCATGGTTTCCCGCGCAAGGCCAATAGCAATATCGACGAGATCGCGGATGATTTGATCCACGTCGCGCCCGACATAGCCGACTTCGGTGAACTTCGTCGCCTCCACTTTCAAGAACGGCGCATTGGCGAGGCGGGCGAGGCGGCGGGCGATTTCGGTCTTGCCTACGCCTGTCGGCCCGATCATCAGAATATTCTTCGGCATCACCTCGCTACGGAGGGCTTCGGGCAGATGTTGCCGCCGCCAACGGTTCCGCAAAGCGATAGCAACGGCGCGTTTGGCGTCCCCCTGGCCGACGATATAGCGATCGAGTTCCGAGACGATTTCGCGCGGGCTGAAACTGGTCATAGCCGCTCCAAGGTAACAGTGTGATTGGTGTAGATGCAGACATCGCCCGCGATTTTCATAGCTTTGCGGGCAATCGCTTCGGCGTCTAGCCCCTCAATATCAATTAAGGCCCGCGCTGCCGAAAGGGCGAACGGCCCGCCGGAACCGATGCCGATAACCCCGTCTTCCGGCTCCAGCACGTCGCCATTGCCGGTCAGAATCAAGGATACGTCCTTATCGGCGACGGCCATCATGGCTTCGAGGCGACGCAGGTAACGATCCGTCCGCCAGTCTTTCGCCAGTTCCACGCAGGCGCGGGTTAGTTGTTTTGGGTGTTTTTCCAGCTTGGCTTCCAGCCGCTCGAACAGCGTGAAAGCATCTGCGGTTGCCCCGGCAAAGCCCGCTATCACCGAGCCTTCGGCAAGGCGGCGCACTTTGCGCGCATTGTGCTTCAGAACGCTATTACCGAAGGTTACTTGACCGTCACCGGCGATAACCACCTCGTTGTTCTTGCGGACGCATAGAACCGTCGTGCCGTACCATTTATCGGGAGCGTGATCCACGTCAGCCTCATCTCTGCAAGACGGCCCAAGATCGGCACCGCTTTCGTAAGCAGATAGATGGGGCCGAGCGGGCAAGCCAATCAAGAGTTACATGGCTCTCCTGTACGAAACGCGCATCGAAAAAAGCATACCCTGGGGATGAACCGGGGGAAACGCCCCTATCCCATAACGAGGCCTCCCATCATCTCCCCCCAAACGACAAAGAGACCCCAAGATCATGAACCGTTTTCTGATGCTACTTGCCGCCAGCACGCTTCTGACCAGCACCGCTTTTGCCGCAGGCCCTCGCCCAGAGAGCGCGCCCGATAAGGCGATGCTAGAAATCCTTACACCGGAGCAAAAGGCCAAGCTCGATACGGCCCGCGATTCTTATCAAAAAGCCCGCCAAGATGTGATGGCCAGCCTCACGCCGGAGCAAAAAACCAAACTCGACGCAGCCCATAAGCCAATGCGCGAGCGGATGGAAAAGCGCCGCGCGGCGATGGACAGCATCCTAACCCCAGATCAAAAGGCCGAGCTTGATAAGGCACGCGGCGGCAAAACACCGGACCAGATGACCGGGGCCGAGCGCGAAACCTTCCGCACGACGATGAAGAAGGTGATGGAGGGCTTGACGCCGGAACAGAAGGACAAAATGCGCGATCTGCGGAAAGAAGGCCACCGGCACGGCTAAGGTTTTGCCCAAAACCCTTGGTGACTCCACCGCCGACATCCGTATGTCGGCGGTTTTTTCATTTTTCCTTAGAGCATTTTGCGTTCGCTAAGGCTCACTTCAAATGCTCTAACTCTTTGTTTGTTAAGCAAAGGCTAGTCGCGGGTGATTCTACCCGCTCGGGATTTGCTCTCATCTTCCACGCCGGGAGTCATCATACGGCAATGAACGGGTGCTACGCCCTGACGCTGTCGTCTTTCGTGCGGCAATCAGTCGAGGGTATTCCCATGGATAAAATGTATAATGTGTTGTTTCTCTGCTCGCAGAATTCAGCCCGCAGTCTGATGGCGGAAGCGCTGTTGAACTCTTGGGGCAAGGGCCGTTTCAAAGCCTATAGCGCGGGCAGCAGCCCGGCGGGCGCGATCAACCCCTATGCCGAGCGGCTGCTGCACTCGCTCAACCTTGCCACCAGCACATTGCGAAGCAAAAGCTGGGACGAATATGCCGCAGAAGCCTCGCCGGTGATGGATTTCATCTTCGTTGTCGGCGACACGCTGGCCCCCGACCATTTGCCAAACTGGCCCGGCAAGCCGATGGTTGCCCATTGGGAAGTCGATGATCCTGTTGGGCTTGCGGCAGAAGCCGACGATCTGGCGCAGATGAATGCCTTCCGCCTCGCGTTTCGCCAGTTGGAGCATCGGGTAAAGATTTTCGCAGCGCTGCGGCTGGATGCCTTAAGCGAAATGGCGATGCAAACCCGCCTCAGCGAAATCGGCCTTGAGACCGTATGATCGGTATGATCGTTTAGTTTCAATGGGTTGCGGCAATACGCTCAGTATGTAAGAAATTACTTTAACAAACCCTCTGGAAACCGCAGAAAACATGCGTTATTGTCCCCTTCAACCGCTAAGGGAGCAGGGGCGATGACGCATCTTAAACTCGTTTCAGACATCACGTTAATAGATCCGGCGGCAGAACGCTCGGCGATGACGATTCTGCTGACGGCGACCGGGGCCGTGGTGGGTGAAGTTAGTAAAGTCTATCAAACTCTCTCGCGCACGCTGGAGCAGGATTTGGAAGGCAAGTCGAAAGCCGCTGCCGGGCGTGCGTTCAATGCCTTGCCGGGCTGGCAGCGTGATCGTATCGGCATGGTGGCGCTGGAAGCCGCAGGCACTGCCCGCAGCTATCATGCCGCGCGGGAACGGGCGGGTACAGCGCTTGCAGCGTTAGGGTAAAGCGTCCGGCACTGGCGTGGGCATCAGGGGCAAGGGATCGACTGTGACCGCGCCCCAATAGACGCCCCAGTGTAAGTGCGGGCCGGTTACGCGGCCTGTTGCGCCGATGGCGCCAATCGCTTGACCTGCTGCAATCTCCTGTCCGACCGTAACCGAGCTTGCGGAGAGATGGGCGAAGATCGACCCCACGCCGTAACCGTGATCGACCATCACCGTTCGGCCCGTGAAAAATAAATCGGGTTCCGCCAGCACGACGCGGCCCGATGCGGGGGAGCGGATCAATGTTCCCGTTGGCCCTGCAATATCGAGGCCCAGGTGCGGGGCGCGCGGCTCCCCATTCAAAATGCGCTGCGAGCCGTAAATACCGCTGATCCGCCCATCGGCAGGCCAGCGAAACGCCTCGGCAAAGCCCGTTTTATCGCTCACAACCGCGCGCGCCGCCTTAATCAACGCAGCTTCCTGCTGAATGCGCTTCAGCCCGTCCGGGTCCGGGTTCACTTTACCCGGCGGCAAGCCTTCGATCCGTTGAATATCCCACGTCTGAGCCGCAATTGGCAGAAGCGTGGTCGTCCCGTTTTCGCTGAGGCTGATCGTGCCCGTCGCATCCCGCGCGATGCCGAAGGCGAATTTCCCCGCTGGCGTTACGGGCAGTTTTTTACCGTCGAGCAAAATCACTGCGTTCGGGGTGGTTTGCCCGCGAATGAGCCGCCCCTGTTCTACGGCGGCATCGAGCGTGAAGGCTTGCGCCGCAATCGGCGTTAGCAGGGCTGCAAGCAGAAGAAGGCGGCGGATCAAAACAGGCTCTCCTGCGTTGGCAGCAGTGGTTTGGCGCGGGGCCGGGCGGGGCGAAGGCTCCCGTCGTCGCTCAGGAGTTCGGCTTTGCGGCTGCCGTCTTGCGCTTCCAGCGTTATCAAAGCGCCGGGGGGGAGGGCTGCGACCCCTGAGAGCAAGGCCCCGGCATCATCGCGCAACACAACGAAGCCGCGTGCCAAGGTGCCCTTATAGGAATAGCTCTCCAAGAGCCGCCCTAACCCCGCCAATCGGTCGAGTCTGCTGCGGCGATACTGGGCATAGGCCGTCGGCACGCGGGCGGCGAGATGCGTGAGCGCTTGGCCTTGTCGCGCCAACTCCTGCCGCCACGGCTCGATCCGCAGGCGCGTGGCAAGCCCTTTGAAGCGTTGACGCTCGTGACTGAGGCGGCGGGCGAAGCTCTGTTTCAGCGCGCGATCTTCCGCCAGAAAGCGGCTGCGGGCGAGAGCAACCTGGGCTTGTGGGTGCGGCAGGCGGGCGGCCAGAGTTGCAACCTGTCCGCGCATAAGTGCGAGGCGCTGCCGCATGATCCGATGCAGGTGTTGCCCCCGGTCATCCAACCGTTGCACAGCCTCGGCGAGCGCGCGGCGGGGATCGGTCAGGCCACGCCCAAGGGCCTCTAGGCGCAGAGTGCGGTCTTGCAGAATCCGTTCGGCGGCGTGATCGAGCCGTTGGCCGCGTTCTTGCAGTGCTTGGCGCAAATCGGCACGCACCGGCACGGCCATTTCGGCAGCGGCGGTTGGCGTCGGCGCGCGGACGTCTGCGGCGAAATCGCAAAGAGTCGTGTCGGTCTCATGGCCAACTGCCGAAATGATCGGAATATTGCACGCCGCGACCGCGCGAACGACAGGCTCTTCGTTGAATGCCCACAAATCTTCGATCGACCCGCCGCCGCGCGCCACAATGATCAGGTCGGGACGGT
>JAYSQZ010000018.1:0-11893 GCA_043721315.1 Alphaproteobacteria bacterium | reverse complement strand
GCAGCCCGGTAGCTCGTCAGGCTCATAACCTGAAGGCCGCAGGTTCAAATCCTGCCCCCGCAACCAAAACAAACCCCCCGACTGGTAACAGAGGGGGGGTTGGCTTGGAAGGCTAGGGCTTTTTCTCGCCCGACTCTAGGATGACGCACCCGTGCCGTTTAACCCGAACCACGCGCCCGTTGGGGCAGGTGGGGCATTTGGGCGCTATCCATGCGAGAAGAGAGGGGCGGTTGGCATTGATAGGCTCGCCACACGCTTCGCAGCGATAGGTTTGGCGAAAGGACACTGGGACGACCATGATGGTTCCTTCTGCTCAGATGAAGCTCCGGGCTGGAATTAGCGGGTAAGGCTCTGTTTAAGCGCGACACCGCCAAGCCCGCCTAGAAAAACACCAAAGATCGCCCAGCCAATCCCATGAGGCTCGCCGAGAATAAACCCGACCGAACCGCCTATCAGCAGGGCGATAGAGGTCCAAACGCCCATCACTAGAATAGCGATAATCGCCAAGATGGAGAGGAGGAGGTATTTGTGCATGGTGAGTCGATAGTTTTTTCGTTGAATCAGTCATGTGGCGATAAGCGATTACCGCCACATGAGCTTTATTTTCTACTTATTATTTTCGTAATACTCTCCGAACTGCTTCAATTCATCAGCGTTCGGTAATTCCCCATTCTTCTTATAATAATCCTCGACAAATTTAATATAAAGGCCACCTAATGCTTTCGTAAGAGTCCCTGCAACCGTTGCAGAAATTATTCCGCCTGCGACAGTACCAACGGCAGGGATGAGCTTTAAGATATTCGAAACAAGCGCTCGGCCAACGATGGCCATGCCTAACGACCCTGCAATACCGCCAAGAATTGGGACAATGGTTTCTTTGGTCGTTTTGATCCCGAAACAGTCTGAAATTGCGTAGATCATTCCTGCCTGAACTGGAATAAGACTTAGCGCGTCTGCAAACGGTAGAGGGCTTCCCGCGATTGTGGCAGCAGTGGCTGTGGCAGCTAGGACGTATTTTTCGGCTGCGCTACGCTTTATATCAAAATTTACCGTTTGAGCAGCGGCGAATGCAGCCTGGACGGCCTCAGGAATTATCTCAAATGACTTTTGGACAAGCTCCTTAATTCCCATCTTGGGTACAAATTTACTCGGCACTGAGTTTACACATATCAAGTCTGCAATATTTATACTGTTCTCAACGAGAAAACTCCTAACTTTTTCAACGAAGTCATCTTCACCTGCGTATTTTGTCATAACAACAATCGTTGGAATGTGGTGTTCAGATAAAATTTTCATAACCTCTAAATCTGAATCTTGCAGTCTATCGCTTGCAGTAGAAATACAAACCCATGCCAGATGAATTTGTTCGCTAAGGCTTGCTGAATTTCGGCTTTTTTTAACCTCATCAAGGAGTTGTTGACGAGTTTCGTTGTAATTTTTTGCCTCAATACCCTTTGTATCTAAAATATTCATTTTCTTTTTACGAGATTTATACCATGTTGATTTTTGCGTGACAGGGCGACCGGAACTTGCTTCTGCAACATCTTTATCAAAAATAGAATTTATAAGCGTACTTTTTCCAACACCTGTTTGCCCAACGACAATAATATTTACGGGTTCTAATCTTTCTATAATGCGAGTAGCTAAATCTTGAATTCTATTCATGATGTCATCAATATGGAGTTCTTTTCCTACTGAAGCTTCTTGCATTTTGTTTTTCCTGTCATTGGTTGGAAGTGATTGTTTTAACAAGAGGAACCTTAGAGCGCTTAGTCACCCTCTTTAGCTATAGCTGCTGAGGTAGAAAATTCTGCCCCCACCACTCTCGCCAGCCCCCCAAAGCTCCACACCCACGCCTGCACTTCCCGCTCGCTCGTTGTCTTGAGACGCAGGAGGAGGGAGCCGTCGGCGCGGTCGCTGATGTGTTGGTCGTCGCTCCAGGTGCGGTCGCGCACATAGTCGGCGGCGTCGGCATCGACTTCGATGAAAACGTCTTTAGGCTCGTGCCAGTACAGGCCGAACGTGCGGGCGTCGGTATCGGCGGCGTCGAAGGTGAAGAACTCGTGCAGCGGCGTTACTGTGCGGATGCGGTGCAGCAGGAAGGTGGAGGGGCGTTCGGCCAAGACCGAGCCGTCTTCCAGCCGATAGCCTTGCACGTACAGCGCACCGTTGAGCGCTATGATGAGGCCGGGGGCGAAACGGTATTGCCGCTCCTCCTTACGGCCAAGGGCGCGATAGAGGAGAGTGCAGATTTCCTTTTTCTCGATCGCGGTTCGCAGCACCTGTAAATTCGGCAGGTGCGGGGTGTAGTCGATTGTGCCTTTAGTGCGGAAGCCGATGGACTTGTGGGGCAGTTGCGCGGTGCCGTTAAGGCTGGTCGCTAACTCGCGCAGCGATTGCCCCAAGCGCGCGTGGGTTTCCGGGGGCAGAAACGGTTCGGCGAGATCGCGGCAGAGCGCGAGGTAGCGCACTTCTTCCAACGACACGCCCAGGGTTTCCGCTGTCGTCGGCATTACTAATTCGTAATAGGTCTTATTTTTATGCTTACCGCGCTTAATTTCCATTGTATTGCCGATGTGGCGTTCTATCACGTCAATAATACTGCTCGTCGTATTTCTGGAAAAATCAAAGCGTTCGGCAAGATCCTTCTTAAAATGCCGTCCGGGAGCAAAAATAAGGTATAGATATAGTTGCAGTACCTTATCGCGAGGCCCTGAATCCTTATCCTTTTTATCGCCGCCGCGCCTAGTTTCACTGCTGGTCACAATCTCTAACCTATCGCTGGGTTGCCCTTGAACGCGCGCGCTTAAAGGTATGATGCTGGTTCGGGTGGCTGTTTACAATAGTCTTAACGGCCTAGCTTGTATCTCCAGGCGATTTTTTCGCCGAAGAATACAAGTGTAGGATGAGGCGATTTTTAGAGCATTTATCGTTCGCGTTCGCTCACGACAAACGCCCTAAATTTGTGTTTTGTTAAGCAAATACGTCGTCGCAGGTGAGTCACCTGCTCGGGATTTGCTTCACTCCAGAAACCGCGCAATCTCCCGGGTGCGCTGGGCGGTCATAGCAAGCGAGCATTCTGCGGCACCAATCCGCGCGGCTTGGCCACCGTCGGGGTCGAGATAGAAGCTACAGTTTGCAGTGCGGTATTGCAGCCACAGCCGTTGCGCCGCGCGCAGGCTTTTTTGGCGATTGGGGGTAAGGTGTTCCAGCACAGCCTGGTAGTTGCGGTTGAGTAGCTTATCCCACCGCCCCTCTTCCTCCGTCATGCAGTCGATCATGGGGAAGGTTGCACCTTCGGACTTGTCCATACAGCGACCATAGGCGGCGCTGTAGGCCGGCTCTTCGGCTAAGGCGGGGAGGGCTAAGGCCAAGAGGGCGACAACAGGGAAGGCGAGCGCGCAGCGCATTGGCAAGTCTCCGAGGGATAAAGGGGCTAGGATGGTTGCGCGTCAGTCGCCAAAGCGGTTCGTGCCGTCGGTGCCGCGCTGGCAGAAAAAGACGATCAAGGCAATGATACCCGCAAGCGGCACTAAAATCAGCAGCATCCACCAGCCAGAGCGGTTTGTATCATGTAATCGGCGTACGCCAACAGTGAGACTAGGGAAGAAAAGAGCGAGGGTTATGAGAGAGGTGAAAAAACTGGGGGCCATTCCACCATCACTGATGGCTGAATATTCTACCATCATGGAAAAATCGAGTAGAGTTGCGACCAGAATTAGGATCATAGAAAACAGATAAGCGTACCAATACTCAGGTCGGCTCGCGCGGCCTGTGAAGGTGACGTACTTCCGAAAATAGCTGTTTACGGCTTGACCAAAATTCATCGTGATAACCCCGGCATTGGCGAAAAAAACCGCCGAGGCGCGGTGTTGGGCGTTCAAACCCCGCTATCGCGCCCTCTCGGCGATCGCAGGATTAGCACGACATCTCACCGAATTTCGGCGAGGGTTCGATCTTTTTAGGGTCGAGATGTCGGAAAATAGGCGGGATGCCTACGCCTTCAGCATCCGCCCCCACGCCTCTTTCAGCACGTCCACGGTAAAACCGGGGGCGCGGGCTACGTCGAGGATGATTTTTTCTTTGGCGATGACGGTATCAATCGCGCCGTTCAGCCCGGCCAAAGCGCTCTCCGGGATAATCGTTGCGCCGTGCCGGTCGGCGTGGACGAGATCGCCGGGGGCAATGTGCAGGCCGAGAATTGTGACCGGCACATCAAGATCGGTGACATGAACAAAGGCATGGCTGGGGCCGATTGCGCCTGCGATTACCTGATAGCCGGGGTCCAACTGCCCCAAATCGCGCAGCAATCCATTCGTGAGCGTGCCGCCGAGGCCCAAACCTTTATGAACCGCTACGTGCAACTCGCCCCAAAACGCGCCCACGCAGTGCGGCCAGTCGGTATCTTCGATGACGACGAGGGCGGGGGCGGGGCCGCTCGCCACATAGTCGTAATACGCCATCCGCCGCGCCAATATGGTTTCCGGCGGCTCGGTGGGCGGGGAGGCAGCGCGAATTTTCACGCAGCGGGCATAGCCCACTATCGACGGCAAACCGGGATCGGCGGCCACAACCGGAAATCGCGTGAACCCCGTTGCCCGCCGTCCGCCCAGCAGCAGTTCCAGCGCATTGCACACGGTGGGCGTATCGGTCGCACGCAGGCGGGCCAGCAGATCAGGCGGGATCATCACGCTCTCCTAAAACGGGGGCTATGGGTTGGGCGAGCCAGGCTATCAGCGCCTCGGTAACGGTGTCCGGTGCGTCCAGGGTCGGTAGATGCCCCGCACCGAGGATCACGCGCAAGGTGGCCTGCGGTAGCAACTGCGCCATATCGGTGTGGCGGCTGATGGGGCAGAGTTGATCTTCTGAGCCGCAGAGCAGTAGGGCTGGCCCTATGAAGACAGCCAGGGTTTCGGTTTGATCGGACCGGTCGCGCAGCGCCAAGGATTGGCGGCGGAACACATCGTGCCCCAGGCTTTCGGCCATTCGCACGATTAAATCGGTATCGGCGACGGAGAGGGCGCGGTCCTTGGCCCCATAAAGCGGCACGAGCTTGGTGTGGGCATAGGCCCCTATGCCGCACTCCCGCGCTTCATCAATCTGGGGTTTCCGCAATGCCTGCCGCTCGGGGGTTTCGGCGCGGTGGTTGGTGGCGATCAGGGCCAGTCGCTGAACGCGGTGAGGCGCTTGCCGCAGCATCTCCATCGCCACAATCCCGCCCATCGAGTGCCCTGCGATGGAAAATTGCGGCCAGGGCAAGGTTGCGAGCAAGCGTTCGGCGAGCGCCTCCACGGTCTCGTCTTGGGTTATGTCGCCGATGCGGCAATCGGCTACTCGGTCCAGCCGCCCACGCTGTGGTGCCCAAAGATCCGCCGTGCAGAGTTGACCGGGGAGCAGCAGCAGCGGTTCGCGCGCCGTCATCCCGCAAGCCGCTCCAGCGCTGCCGGAGCCTCGCCGCCGCGCACCACGAACACTTGCGTTGCCTCGGCGCGCGATGAGAACCGCCGGGTAAGGCCGATGGGCAGGGTTAGGGTGTCGCCCGGCCCTAGCGTTAGCGTGCCTTCGGGCCACTCAACGTCAAGGCTTCCCGATTGAACGAACAGCACTTCGGTTTCCGCCCGGCGATGCCAGGGGGTTGCGCTGGCGGGGTTAAGATCGAGCCGCCTTAGCGTGAAGCCGTGGTGCCACCAGCCCATAATCGGCCCCGGTGCAAACCCATCGCCGCTCGCCTGCGGGCCAATCACGCCGCTTTCACGCACGCCATTGCCGGTAAGGGCCGAAGCCGGGTTCGGTTGAACGACGGTCGCCGGAAGATAGCACTCCAGCAGCCGCGCGCGCGGCGGCGTGGGTAGCGCCGCGACCTCTGCCGGGCTTGGCGGGGTTTCCAGGTCGGCATCGGGCGGCGGCGGAGTGCCTTGCGTGGTGTCGAACAATAGGCCGGATTTGAGCAGTTTCAGCCCATAACGCTCGGCCATATGGAAGACCTCGGGTGCCCAACGCACGCGGCCCGGATCGTCCCCCCCCAGCACGACCCAGAGAAACCCGGTGCCCGCATCAATCTTCTCGAAGCCGCGAAACATGCGGGTGGGCACCGACACCACGTCGCCGGGGCCGATGTCTAACGTGCCATCCTCGCGGTTGGGGCCGAAAATCAGCCGCCAATGCCCCGTATGAACGACGAAAACCTCTGCGGTCTCGTGACTGTGTTGGGAGTTGATGCAGTTTTCCGGCTGCCGCGCGCCGCCGATGTTAAAGCCGTGCGCCTCGCGGATATGCACGAATTGATCGGGGTTTTCCGCCACGCCCGGCCCGATAATGGTGAAATTCTCCTTGGCGTCGGACCCAGGCGTGCGGGTATCGACGAAGGCATTGCGGCAGGGCACGAGATCGCCATAGCGCACCAAGCGCTGCGCCATCGCGGCGGGCGAGAGGGGGGGGGGCTTAGTATCGCGCAACATAGGCACTTCCTTAACCTGCGCTCTGAGGCGCGAGAATTTGAGCATAAACCGAAACCTCGTCGATCAGCGTCCAATCGCGGCGCACGCGCCCATCAATCACCTCCCAGTGCGTGAGGCCGAGCAGCACGATGGGGCGGTTACTTGCCAGGCCGAAGCGCCCGCCGTTGCTGTGGGTTGCATGATAAGACCAGCGCAACGCTACCCGCTGCGGCTGACCGGGATCGTTCCGGCAGATCACTTGATGCAGGCGCAAGCGCCCGAACGGTAGCGCTGCGAGCCAGCCGAACCAACCGGCTTCTATGGCCCGATAGCCGATCCACTCTTCCCCACCCGGCGCACACACGCTGGCGGCGCGATCGTACAGGCGGGTGATTTGGCTAAAGTCGGTCTCTTGCCAGAGGCGGGTGAGCGTGTCCAACAGGGGCGCGAGCGGTGCGGTATCGCCGAGCCGGATAGGCTCGCCCGGCTCGGTCCAGCGCGCGATCAACGCGTCGGGGCCGGGCGCGCCGCCATCGGGGCCGGGGCGAAGGAGACTGAGGGCGAGGCTCGGCAAATCAAGCCCCAATTGCCGCGCGATTGCGCCTTGGTCGCGCACCAACCATTCTTCGACGATGCGGTTATCCCGGCAGAGGCAGTCGGCAATCGTGCGAACCTGTAGACGCCGCCCGGTCGGCGGGCCTAAATTGCCGGCGCCGAGATGCGTCATCGGCGAGAAAACTCGGTGCGAGGAGTAGAAGCCTGGCGACCGGGGACCGATTATAATATCTTCCGCTAAAATCTCCCGATCCGGGAAGGCGGTCAGGCTCGCGGCGGTGCCGGTGATGACGCTATCAACGTCGCGAGTTTCCGACAGCGGCATGCGAACCGGGCAGTCGTCAGCATACCAATCGCGGATCAACGGCAGGCCGCGCCCTTCCCAGATGCGCTGCGTGATGTCCAGAATATAATGGGTAGGATCACGGAAGGCCGGATCGAAGCCTTGCATCATATCGGTCGCGTTTGTCATTATCATACTTTCCTTCCGGGGGTATCTTGCCACACCCAATGGTTAGCTTCGGCGATAAGCCGATGGGGTGGGTGGCGGGTGGTTTGGCGCACGATCAGGCGGCCAGGGATCACAATAGGGCGGGCCGGGGCGGCAAGGCTTTCCAGCCGCTCCAGAATAAGCGTAACGGCAGCGCTCACCATCGCCTCGACCGGCTGGGCGAAGGAAGTGAGCCGATAGCTCGGCCAGCGCGCCGCGCCAACATCATCGAACCCAACGACCGAAAGTTCGTTGGGAACCGATAGGCCGAAGTCGCTGCGGGCGGTTTCAAGGCAGGCAATCGCCATCAAATCGCTGGCGGCGAAAATCGCATCGGGTCGGGTGGGGCGCCCCAGCAAAAGCCGGGTTGCGGCTTGCGCGCTCTGCCAATCATAGTGGCCAGGAACGCGCATCGGCTGCGCCATACCTAAAGCGGCAAGCCCCGCGCAGAAGCCTGCTTCCCGGTCGCGGTTGGTGGAGCTTTCGGCGGCTCCGGCGATATAGGCGAAGCGCTGATGCCCGCCCGCGACCAGAAATTCCGCCACCTGCCGCCCGCCCGCAAAATTATCCCCCGTGACGCTGGCGGCACCGGGATTGGAGCTGGTGCGGTTGAACATAATCACCGGAATACCCGCCAACTCGCATTCTTCGGCAATATGGGAGGACAGCGAAACGGAGGCGAGCAGCAGCGCATCGACCTGATAGGACAGCACTTGCTCCAACATCGGATCGGCAGCGCCGCTTTCATCCGCTGTGAACAGCAGAATGTGATAGCCGTGGGATTGCAGTGCGCGGGAGAGGCTTTGCAGCACTTCCGGGTAGAACTGATTGTCGAGATACGCCATCGCCACGCCAATAATGCGCGAGCGCTGAGTAATGAGCGAGCGCGCGATAGCATTCGGGCGATACCCCAGCGAGCGCGCGGCGTCCAGCACCGCTTGGCGCATCTTGTCGGACGTGCTGGTATGATGAGAGAACACGCGCGACACCGCCGACTGCGAGACATTGGCAAGGGCGGCCACATCGGTGGATGTCACGCGCCGCTTCGGAGTATCGGGCCGTTTTGCGGTCATTCCGCCGTCCACCCACCATCGACGAGAAGCGAGATCCCGGTGATCATCGCCGCCGCGTCCGACGCCAAAAACACCACCGCCCCCATAATATCTTCCAGTTGGCCAACGCGCCCCAGTTTTATCTTGTTCAAAACCGAGGCTTTGAAGACTGGATCGTCGAAATAAGGCCGGGTCAGCGGGGTTTCAAAGAAGGTGGGGGCGATGCTGTTGACCCGAATGCCGTGCGGGCCGAGTTCGACGGCAAGCGCCTTGGTCATCCCTTCAATCGCGTGTTTCGAGGCGCAATAAAGCGCGCGATTGGCAGCACCCACATGGCCCATTTGGGACGAAATGCTAATGATTGTGCCGCGCGTGCCTTCCGCGAGCATCCGCCCGGTCACGCTTTGAGTAAGGCGAAAAGCGGCTTCGACATTAAGGTCCATCACGGCGCGGTAATCTTCTGCCGTTACCTCAGTTATCGGTTTCGGGCGGTTGGTGCCTGCGTTATTGACCAGAATATCATAAACCGGGCGCGCGGCGAGGGCGCTTACCACCGCCGCGCTATCGCCCACGTCGAGCGCTAAACTCTCTGCCTGATTGCCGCGCGCGGTGATGGCGGCTGCCGCTTCGGCAATCTCTGTTTCTGTGCGGGCGACCAGGGTAACGAAAGCCCCCGCCTCAGCCAACGCCGCTGCAATCGCCAGCCCAAGCCCCCGCCCTGCGCCGGTTACGAGCGCGCGGCGACCATCCAAACGGAAGGAGGGGGTTTTGGGTAAGGCAATCATCTTATTCAGCCGCCGTAGCATAGGGAATGTTGCGGCCACCATAACGGCGCACGCGCACATTCGCTTGTTCGGCGTGACCGGCAAAGCCTTCGAGCATACAGAGGCGCGAGCAATATTCGCCGATGAGCGCGCTGGCGCTATCGGTTAGAACGCGCTGATAGGTGCAGGTTTTCAGGAATTTACCAACCCACAGGCCGCCCGTGTAGCGTGCCGCGCCGCGTGTTGGCAGCGTGTGATTGGTGCCGATAACCTTATCGCCATAGGCCACATTGGTACGCGGCCCTAAGAACAGCGCGCCATAATTGGTCATATGCTTCAGAAAATACTCCGGGTCCGCCGTCATCACCTGAACGTGTTCGGAGGCGATCCGGTCGGCTTCCCGCACCATTTCGTCTACCGAATCGCACAAGATCACCTCGCCATAGTCGCGCCACGCCAGGGCGGCGATGTCGGCGGTGGGGAGAATGGTGAGCAGGCGCTCCACTTCCGCCATCGTTTCCCGTGCTAGTTTTTCGGACGTGGTGATGAGCACGGCGGGGGAGTTCGGCCCGTGTTCGGCCTGACCCAACAGGTCGGTCGCGCACAGTTCCGCATCGCAGGTTTCGTCGGCGATAATCATGGTTTCGGTGGGACCAGCGAACAGATCAATCCCGACGCGCCCGAACAACTGCCGTTTCGCTTCGGCGACAAACGCATTGCCGGGGCCGACGAGCATATCGACGGGGGCGATGCTCTCGGTGCCAATCGCCATGGCCGCTACGGCCTGCACGCCGCCCAGCACCAGAATTTCATCGGCCCCGCCCATGTGCATTGCCGCCACAATCGCCGGATGCGGCCCCCCCTTGAACGGCGGGGCTGCCGCCACAACCCGCTTCACCCCGGCGACCTTGGCGGTGACGACGCTCATGTGCGCGCTTGCGACCAGCGGATATTTGCCGCCCGGCACGTAACAGCCAACGGCATTCATCGGGATATTCTTGTGCCCCAGCACAACGCCGGGCAGGGTTTCCACCTCTATATCCTGAATGGCGGCGCGCTGGGCCTTAGCGAAGTTCTTCACCTGCTCCTGCGCGAAAGCAATATCGCTTAAATCGCGCTTGCTGACTTTCGACAGAGCCGCCTCGATCTCCCGGTCGCTCAGGCGAAACTGCGCGGGTGCCCAATCGTCGAATTTCGCCGAAAGCTCCCGCGCGGCGGCATCGCCGCGCGCTTGAATGTCGGCGATAATTCCTTCCACCGTCGCCCGAACTTTAGCGTCCGAATCCGCGCGCTGCTGGGCCGAGGCTTCCGCCCCTGTTTTAAGCCACCGTGCCATTCTTATATCCTCCCCAGATTATATGGCGCGGTTGCGGCTGCCTTGAAGCAGCACCTTCATCCGGGCCATTACGTCCACGCCCATTTGCCGGGCGAGATCAATCATGTCGATGAACACCCAGTTTTCGGCGAGCAACTCCCCATCGCGCCGCCAAAAATCCATCACGCGCATCGAAATCGGTTTGCCGATGGGCGATAGCCCCAATACACCGCTGCCGGTGTGAGTGGCGAGCACGCTGGGCCAGCCGGTCGAGCAGACATAGTGGCGCTCGCCGAACCGAGCCTTATGGCCGCCGCCTCTACGGTCGGGGAACGAGTCGAGGAACGGCCCCTGATGGAAGCTCTGGAAGCCGCTAATGCCGCGCGTCGTGCCAATACCCGCTGGGCCGTACCACATCATATCGGTGTGCCAGAAGCGTTCCATACCCATCGACGCGAGCGATTTGCCGTCGTAACTGCCAAGGCCCGCGAACATGGTTTCGGTGAAACGCAGGCTTTCCGCCCCTTCTGCCGGATCAACCGGGGCCAGCACTACGCCGTCGCGGCTGACGGGGCCGGGGGTAGGGCCGGCAATGCCGAACTGCGGCGCGAGCGGATAGCAGCCCGCTTGGCGCATCACCTCCAACACATCCCACAAAATATAGGCTTCCACCACACGCCCGCCCTCGAAGCGATAAAACTCGCCGAAGCGGATATAAACGGGCGATCCGGTTGCCGGAATCCCCAGCCAATCGGCGGCGAAAGTGCCAAGATAATGGCCGCTGGCCGAAACGAAATCATGGCCCAGATAGCTGCCCGCCAAAACCAAATCGTCCCGCCGCTCCAAATCCGGCACTGCTGCCAGTAACGGTTGCCAAACGTCGCGGTGCAGCGCGGTCAAGCCCTGAACATCATCGGTCGGCGCTTGGGCGTGCCAGAGAATATCGGCATCGAACAGCGGGGCTAAGGCGGCGGGATCTATACCAGCGCGTTTGCGGTTTTCGCGCGCGAGAAGCTGGGAATAGCCGTTAACAATCGTGCGTTTGGCGGCAACGGGATCGAAGCTGGTCATGGGTTTTCCTTTTATGTCGGCAGGGCGATACGGTCGCCGCTGGCCCGGTCGAACAGATAATAAGCGCTGGGCATCGCCTCGAAAGCAGCGGCGGCCCCCATCTCGATGCGGAAGCCTTTATCAGCCCGCGCGGTAATCAGGCGGGAGCCGAAGCGCTGACTGACCAAGGTGGCATCGCCCAACAGTTCCACCGAATAAACCGCTTGGTG